>CAKZPT010000001.1 GCA_937139365.1 uncultured bacterium
ACGCCGACGCCCTGCCGGCGGGCATGACGCTCGCGGCCGCCACCTCCGCCGTCCAGCGCGCCCTCGGCGCATGGGCTGCCGTCACGTCGCTGATCTTCACCAACGAGGGCATCGTCTCCTTCGGCGCTGGCGCCGATACGATCACCAACTCCGATGGTCGCCTCCGCCTCCAACTTCATGACCTCTACAGCCGCATTCCCTCCGGCACGGTCCTTGGCATCGGCGGACGGGCCTATCGCTACGACTCCGCGCTCTTCCCCACTGGCGGCGTAGGCGGGCGGGTCGGCCCAGTCGAGTTCGACGAGACGCTCCGGGGATACGTCGTGCTCAAACACACCCATGCCTCGATGACGTCCACCTCGACGTTCGAGGAGGTATTGGCGCACGAGATCGGCCACGCCCTCGGCCTCGACCACACTAGCGAGGACCCCGGCGAGTCCAACCCCAACCTCCGCCAGGCGATCATGTTTTTCCAGGCGCACGCCGACGGACGCGGCGCCATGCTCCACGCGACCGACATCGCCAACATCCAGCAGGCGTATCCGTTCGACACGCCGCCCTGGTCGCTCCACCGCGTTCTGGACGCCGTCACCAGCGGCTCGCCCCCCTCCATTCCCGGCATCAACGAGGTCCTTCTGCTGGGCTTCGACCGCCAGGTTCAACCAGTGACCGCCGCCGTGATCGCCGCCACGTCCGTCAACGGGGTCTTCACTCAGTCGGCCACCCGGTTGCTCTACCGTCCCTCCGGATGGTACTCCGCCGCCCGCCTCGATCCGGCCGGCGGTTCCTACTACGACCGCGCCGTGGTCCGTTTTTACGACGCCTCCAACGCCTCGCCCGGGTACGTCGTGCGTGTGATCTCGTTTCAGCGCGACTCGCCCTCCTCCCCCGACGGCCTGCCGAACGACTGGATGAACTCCTATTTCGGGCACTCCGATCCGCGGTCGTCGGACCTGTCCCGCGCGGGGGACGACCGCGACGGCGACGGTTTCACCAACCTCGAGGAGTTTCTGGCCGGCACCGACCCGACCAACGCCGCCTCGCGGCTGCGCATCCTCGCGGCCGGGGCGGATCGGATCGAGTGGGCCGCCACGCCCCACCTGACGTATGACGTTCAGATGGCCGCCTCCCTGACCGGAGGATTCGTGCCGGTCACCGCGTCGGCCCCAACCGGCTCGACCGGTGTCGTGCGGCTGCCGGCGATCCCCGGCGGCGCTGGTTTTTATCGGGTTCGCCGCACGCCGTGAGCGCGCCCGCCGTCGCGGACCTGCCGCCGGTCCTCTACGAGGACGAGGCGCTGATCGCGTTCGACAAACCCGCCGGTTTGCCGATCTCGCCCGATCGCTGGAACAAGGCGCTCCCCTGCCTTGTCCGTCTGATTCACCAGCGCCTCTCGCCGGAGATCTTCAACGCGCACCGCATCGATCGCGACGTCAGCGGGGTGGTCCTCTGCGCGAAGAGCCGCGCCGACCTTCATCATGTGTGCCGGCAGTTCGAGCGCGGCGAGGTGGTCAAGGAATACGTCGGACTGGTGCGCGGCTCGCCGCCGGAGCCGTCGGGACGGATCCGCCTTCCCATCGCGCCGGATCCGCGCAAGCCCGGTCGGGTCGTGATCGCGGAAGGCGGCAAGCCGGCCGCCACGGAATACGCGGTGCTGCGGCGGTTGGGACCGTACAGCCTGCTGCACCTCCGGCCCCTGACGGGGCGGACGCACCAAATCCGAGTCCATCTCGACATGCTCGGCTGCCCGTTGGTCGCCGATCCCTGGTATGGGGGCGGCCGGCCGCTGGAGGCGCCGGACGGCGAAAACGGAGGCGCCCCGCGGCTGCCGATCGCGCGGCCGGCGTTGCATGCGGCCGCGCTGGAGCTCCGCCACCCGCGCGACGATCGTCGTCTGCGCATCGAGGCGCCGTGGCCGGCCGACCTTCTCGCCGCCGTCGAGCGGCTTTCCGCCGCTTCGACGTAAGACCGCGCGCCGGCGGGCTCGTTTGAAGACGAGTCCGCCGGTCGTCCGCCGTCCGGCATCGGCCCGTCATCGGCCGCGCCGCGGGGGTGGCGTGGACCCGTCGGAGCACGTTCTGATAGGCTCGGAAGGGGATTGGGCGACATGAGAGGTGTCCGCCGCCTTATCGTCACGGCCGCGGTGCTCGTTGCGCCGGTCGCGTCGTGGGTGGCGGCCGAGGTCTTGACAGGCCGCGAGCTACGACGGCAGCTCCGCCGGCTGGAGGCGCTCGGGCGGCCGATGAGCGTCGAGGCCCTGCGGCCGGCGCCCGTGGAGGAGACCGAGAACGCCGCGATCGTGCTGCGGCGCGCATTTGCCGTAATGTCGGGGGGCACGACGAATTTCACGGCCCTTGCCCAGGCCTTCGAACGGCTGGACAGCCTGTGGGCGGGCGAGACGCCCGTGTTCGATCGCCTTCACGCCGACGCCTCCTTGGCCGCCGAGACGCGGTCGGGTCTGGCCCGGCCCGAGGTTGTGGCGGCGCTGGATCTGCTGCGCGCCGCCGCCGCCCGGCCGCGGTGCGATTGGCGGCTCGCCTACGAGCGGGGGCCGAATCTGGCGCTTCCCCACCTGAGGCCGCTTGGCCAAGGCGTCAGTCTGATGTGCCTCCGGTCATGGGCAGCATCGAGGGACGGCAATCTCGGCGAGGCGTTCGACTGGGCGGGGGCGGCGTTCTCCGTCGCCGGCATGGCGTTCGAGGACCGGACGGTGGTGAGCTTTTTGACCGCGCTGCACGCGCAGCGGCGGGTGCTGGACACGCTGCCCCACATTCTCGGCCCCGACGCGGAGGCGATCGAAGCGCTGGGGACGGCCGTGGCCCGGCGGCGAGCCGAACTTCGATCCCAGCTCGCCGTCGCGCTCGACGCCGAACGGATTCTGTTCAGTGACGGGGTGTTCCATCGGCTGCTCGATCCGTCGGTCGCCGCCGCCGATCCGCCGGACTCGCCGCGTCTGCTCCCGCGGGGATTCGAGCGCTGGCTCGGCGTTCTGCGTCCGTTCGTCCGCGCGAACTACGCCCGTTACCTCCGCCTGCACCACAGGCTGCAGGAGGCGATCGGAAGTCCGTCCGACCACGGTCTTGTGGGGCTTGAGCGACGCGTCGGGGCGCTGCCGGGATGGGCCGTGTTCTGCAAGCTGCTTCTGCCGGACGTTGCCGGCGTTGCCGAACGCGCCGCGGAGGCGGAGCTGGCCCACGACATCGCCTCGCTGGGGCTGGCCCTCGAACTTCATTGGCTGCGCTCGGGAGCCTATCCCGATTCTTTGGACGATCTCGGCGATGCTGGGGCGGTTTCCATTCCGCTCGCGAGGATTCCTCCCGTCAGGTACATCCGCGAAGCGAACGGGGTGGTGTTGGTGCCGGAGCCGTCGTTGGCCGCGACCGGCGGCCGGCTCGTCCGCGGCATCCGGGGCGGCGGGGCCTATCGCTGGGAGGTCCGCCGATAGGCTGCCCCCCGTCGTCCGTGTCCGCGGGCGAGGCGCTCCACGCCGTCGCGTTCTGTGGACACGGACGAAGGGCACATCGGACTCAGCACGCACTCCGCGCAGCGTGGGCGGCGCGCCCGGCAGACGCGCCGGCCGTGCCGGATCAGGTTGATGTGCAGCTCGTGCGCTCGCCCCCGGGGCACGAGCCCGGCCATCAACTCCTGGGTCCGCTCTGCCGTGGCATGGGGTGGCACGAGGCCAAGGCGCCGGCAGAGGCGGTGAATGTGGGTGTCCACCGGGAACACGTCTCGCCCGAGGCCGAACAGAAGGACGCACGCCGCCGTCTTGGGGCCGACGCCGGGCAGGCGGAGGAGGGCCTCCATCGCATCGACATCGCGCATTCGCGCCAAAGGGGCGAGGGTTGGGCGGCCGTGCCGTCGGTGAAGCTCCGCGAGCATCGCCCGGATGCGTGACGCCTTCACGTTGGAAAGGCCCGCGGTGCGAATGGCCGAGGCGACCGCGGCGTCGGTCGCCGATTCGACCATGTCCCATCGCGGGAACCGGCGGCGCAACTGCTCGAAGGCGCGATCGCTGTTGGCATCCGAGGTATGTTGCGAGAGCACGGTTCGGACGAGGGCATTCAGCGCCGGCTCCCGGAAGCGGGGCGGCATTCCCCAAGCGCGCCTTAGCGCGTCCGCGATGCGGGCGACGCGCTGGCGTTCGCTCCTTGCCCGCTTGGGGCCGGTCGGCGGGAGCGGTGGAGAGACCATCAGTGAACAAGATGCCTCCGGTCGGGGCGTTTGCCGAGCCGGCGACCGTTGCGGCGCAGGCGCGCTCGTGCCAATGTAAGCCCGTATGACGCTGCGGGAAACCCCTGGAGAAAAAACCGGTCACGCGACCGCGCGAGGGCGTGCGGCGGGGGCGTGGGCGGTGGGCATGGCCGCCGTGGCGGTGGAACCGGAGCGAAACGCCCCGGACCACCTGCCGGCGGAAACGCGTCGCCGGTCCTGCGGCCCCGGCCAGTGCTATGAGCTGCCAAATTCGAGGATTCCGACCGGTTCATTTGGTGCGGGAGCCTGGTCCGCGACGACGACGGCGTGTACCACCTCTATTACTACCGGTGGCCCCGCCGGCTCGGCCACAACGCGTGGGTGACCCACTCCGAAGTCGCCCATGCGGTGGGGACCAATTTGTTCGGGCCGTTCCGGCACCGCGACGTCGCACTGCCGGCGCGCGGCGCCCAGTGGTGGGACGGCCTGTGTACCCACAACCCGACCGTCCGAAAATTCGGAAGTCGCTATTTCCTCTACTACATGGGTAACACCGGCGACGGCGTGGCCATGTGCACCCTCAACTGGACCCATCGGAACCGTCAGCGCGTCGGCGTGGCGGTCGCGGACCATCCCAACGGGCCCCGGGAGAGATTCGATCGTCCGCTGATTGAGCCGACGCCCGGTTTCCACGACGCGCTGGCCGCCACCAACCCCACGATCACGGATGGGCCCGGCGGCGGCCTCCTCATGGTGTACAAGGCCATCGGCGACCGGCGGCCGCTGCCGTTCGGCGGACTGGTGGTGCACTGCGTAGCGCTCGCCGACCGCCCCGAGGGCCCTTTTGAGAAGCAGCCTGACGCGATCTTTACGCGGGAAGGCGTCGTCTTTCCCGCCGAGGATCCTTATCGTCTGGCGCAAGGGCCGACGCTACCGGGCGCTGGTGAAGGACAATGCCGGTCATTTCACCGGCCAGGGCCAGTCGACCGCGATGTTCGAGCCCGACGACGGCCTGAGTGGCGACCGGCCTCGGCTCCACTGGTGGCGACCACGGAGCTGACGTGGGAGGACGGCGTGGTTCAACGGAGGTACTCGCTCGAACGTCCCCAGTGGTATTTCGAGAACGGGCGGCCGGCCGCCCTGTTGTTTGCGGCGGACGAGAACCCTCGTCGCGAGCATTCGTTCAACGTCCGCGTTCCAGTCGAGGTCGGGCCCTCGGCCGAGCTGATGATGGGACAGACGCCCTGATGAACTCCGCCAACCGGCGAAACGCGGTTCTGGCGCTGGTGCTGGCGGCGTTCATGTCGTGGGCGGATGTCTTCTATGTGAGCCCGGCTGGACGTGACGACGACGCGCGCGACGGTCGGACGCCGGAGACGGCGTGGGCCAGCCTGCCATGGGCACTCGAGCGCGTGCCGGAAAAACATGAAATCCGGGTGGCCGCCGGAGAATTCTGGCTCGAGCGTCCTCTGCGCCCGAGATCCGGCCACCGGATCGTCGGGTCCGCCGCCGTCGGAGCTGCCGCCACCCGTCTTCGCTCCGCCGCCGGCTGGGCGGTCGGTCCGTCGGCCTCGCCCGAGGCGTACCTCGTCGTCCTCGAACGCACGACGAATGTGTGGCTTCGCAACCTCAGCTTGGCCTCCACCGTCGAGGCTCGGGCCGACGGCGCGGCCCGGCTGCGCGACTGCGTCGGTGTCCGTCTAGAAAGCTTGTGGGTGGAGGATTTCGAGTGGAATGGCCTGCTTCTGGAACACTCGTCCGGTCTGGTCGTCAGCAACTGCGTCGTGCGCAACGCCAGCCGCCAGAAGCGCCCACATCACGGCGGGCAGGTCCGCACCCGCTGGATTAAGCACAGCGTGCTGACCCGGAACACCATCGAGTCCGACTTGCCCACCGGCTACGGATACAAGGGTGGCGGGCACGAGATCGTCCGCGTCGAGCGCAACCTCATCCGGGTCGCCTCGGAGTTCTCCATCGTATCGGTCCATGAAAACGAATACGGCCTCGACATCGGGCGCAACGATCTGAAACGGTGCGTCAGCGTCCCGAAGAGCGGCCAGGGGACCAACCCCGGCCGGCTGGGGTTCGCCCACAGCGTCCGGATTCATCACAACTGCGTCACCGACAGCTACACGGTCGAAGGGCCGCGCAACCACTTGCGGGTGGATCGCAACCACGTCCGATGCGAGAAGATCGGCGGCCGCGTCTACACCCACCACGGCGGCATCAGCCACGGGCCGCTCTGGATCCATCACAACCTCGCGGAAAATGCCGACCGCAATTTCGTCTGGATGAACGAGGGCCTGGCCGAAAACATCACGGTCGTGCACAACACGGTCTGGCTGGCCGACGCAGGCGACCGGACCGGCTCCATCCTCGATGCCTGGAGCGGCGAACGGCTGAACAACTGGATCGTCCACAACAACATCTTCGTCTGTGCCCCGTCACGGCCCCGCCGGCTGATGCCGGCGGCCCGCGGTGTGCCGGCGAAGATCACGGCCACGCACAACCTCCTGGTCAACGTGCTTGAGCCGCCGCCGGGGAACGTCGTGGCCGACGATCCCGGTCTGTGCCTCTCCGGTGGGCAGCCGCTGCCGTGATTCGCACCCCGCCCTGAAAACAGTCTTGCGGTGGACCGCGGCGTGGAACTTGGCCAAGGGTTTCGCGGTTCCGCCCCCGACCACGGCGCCGTGGAACTGGGCGACCCGGACCGCGGCATCGATCCCGACGGGCCGACGGGCTCCACGCTCCGGTCTCGAGGCCTCCTCATGGGACACGGCCAGCAACATTTGACCGGCCGTCCTTGACTTTTGAAAGAAGTTGTAAAAACAAAATGAGCATCTGAAAATGCTGGCCCAAATCGGAGGACGCCATGAGCTTTCGACATGTGAAGGCAACGGTTCATGGGGCGGGAGAGCACAACCGCCGGATGGTGTTTCAGCTCGTTCGGCGACTGGGCGTCGCGTCCCGGCAACAAATCGCCGAGATGACTTCGTTGCATCGCTCATCGTTGTCGAAGATCATGACGGAGTTCATCTCCTGCGGACTGGTGCGCGAGGTGGCGCAGCTGATGCCGGAGGTCCGACGGGTTGGCAAACGGCGCATTTTGCTGCAAATCCGCCCCGAGGCGGGCTGGGCGCTGGGGATCGGGGTGAGCCTGGGCTGGGCAAGGATGGCGATCGTCAATGTGGCGGGCGGGGAGGAGTTCGAGCATCGCATTCCGATCTCCTCGGACCTAGACCGGCTCGCCGACACGTTGAAGGCCGGTTTAGACGCCATGCTGGCCGGACGGGAACCTCCGCGTGGCCGGCTGTTGGCCGTGGGCGTCGCCGTGCCGGGCATCGTGGATTCGGACACAGGCGTCCTGTTGTATTCGGACTATTTCCGCATGCGGAATTTTCCATTGGCGCAGGCGATCGAGCAGGCGTTGGGCGTGCCAGCGTGCGCCGACAACGACGCGCGGGTCGAGGCGCTGGCGCATTTGAACCAGCCGAACGACAGCAGCGGAGCGGATTTCGTGTTCCTGTATCTCAACCACCGCGAGCGGGACGGCGGCGTGCACTTTACAGCCTATGGATCGGCGATCGTGATCCACGGCCAGATCTACCGCGGTGCCCACTATGGGGCGGGAGAGATCTGGGGCCGCCTGCACCCGCTGGCTTCTCCCCCACTGCTGAAGGAAGACCTCGAGGTGATCGAGCGGGAGGAGGGTCCGCTGAACCCGCGCCTGGAGGCCCTGGCCGAGGCATTCGCGCCGATCGCCGCCACGCTGGCCGGTTACATCGATCCCGTGTCGCTGGTGTTGGGCGGCAGTGTGGGCTGGCGTAACGTGGCGTTTCGGCGGCTGCTGGAAGGCCGCGTGAACGAGCTCATCCAGCCCTGGTACCCCGAGCGGCGGGTTCGCGTCGAGGCCGCCCGGGTGCCGGCCGCCGGCACGGCCTACGGCGCGGCGCTGCTGGCGTTCGATCGCCTTCCAATGGCGCGTCTGCTCGAATCCGCGCCGCCGGGGGAGGGGCTTTCCACGCGCGGACAGCGCAATTGGTGGCGGCGGGCCCGCCGTCACCTGCGTCCCGTGCGGGTGGAAGACATCGGCGGCGCGGTCGAGCCGGCCGCCGCCTTCTCCCCTCAGTGACGCACGGGCCGACTGCGCCGGGCGGCGGACTTGCGCAACCTGCGGCGGGGCACGAGGCTGTGGCCGTGCGCATGCTCGGTATCGAAACCTCCTGCGACGAAACCGCGGCCGCGGTGGTGGACGGGCCCCGGCAGGTGCGGGCCAGCGTCGTGCTCAGCCAAATCGCCGAACACGCAAGCCACGGCGGCGTCGTGCCCGAAGTCGCCGCCCGCCTCCATGCAGAACGGCTGCCGACGCTCGTGGAGCAGGCGCTTCGCGAGGCGGGGACAGACTGGCCCGACCTGGACAGCATTGCGGTCACCGCCGGCCCCGGATTGGCCACGTCCCTCCTCGTCGGCACCGCGGCGGCGATCACCCTGGCCCTCCGGCTGGGCCGTCCCCTGTGGGCGGTCCACCACCTCGACGCCCATCTCCAGTCCATCCTCCTGGACCCGGCGTTTCCGATGTCGCTGGAGGGAAGCCGTGGTCTGGCGTTGCTGGTGTCCGGCGGACACACGTGTCTCGTGCTCGTCGACGGGAAGGTACGGCGGCTCGTTGGAGCGACGTTTGACGACGCGGCGGGCGAGGCGCTCGACAAGGGAGCGCGCCTGCTCGGGCTCGGCTATCCGGGCGGCCCGGCCATCGAGCGGGCTGCGAAGGGCGGCCAGGCGGACGCGGTGGAATTTCCCCGCGGCGAACTTTCCGACCGCGACGCGGCAGAGCTGCGCGGCCTCTCTCCCGCGTTGTGTTTCAGTTTCAGCGGATTGAAAACGGCTCTGCTCTACTATCTTCGCCGCTGCGACCGGGCGCCGGCGAACGACGTCGCCGCGTCCTATCAGGAGGCTGTAGTCGACGCGCTCGCCATCCGACTGCGCCGTGGCGTGGAGGCCTTCTCGCCGGACTGGTTGGGTTGCGCGGGCGGTGTTGCTCGGAATGATCGGCTTCGGACGCGGCTGGCCGAAGTAGCCAGGGAACTGGGCCGTCCCTTGTACCTGGCCCCGGCCGAGTACTGCACCGACAACGCAGCAATGGTGGCGGCGGCCGCCGCGGCCGGCCGGGCGGAGCACGTCGAGCCGCCCGAGGCGCTCTGCATCCGTCCCACCTGGCCCCTGCCCGTGACCTGAGCTGGCGGCCCTTTTGCGCTCGGTCGCGCGGCGTGCCCAAACGGCCGACGGGCGGACCGCCATTCGCACCGCTGCTCTGCGGCGCACCGTCACGCCGGTTCGTCAGCGAGGGGAGTGCGCAAAGGATGGGCTGCGTTCCGAGGCCTGCCGCCGCACCTCTGGATAGGCGCCGACCAGGCGTTCCGCCACCCACTGTTCGTCGGCGTTCCGGCTCAGACAGTTGGCGGCCATGCGGGGGCCGACGCCATGGAACTCTTGCCAGCCGCCATCCGGCAGCCGGCGGGCCAGCCGGCCTGCGGCCGGCTCGTAGGTCCAGTCGCCCCGCTCGATCCGGCCGGCCGATCCGAAGCCGCGCAATCCGACCGCAGCAGCCAAAAGCGCCGCCGCCGTCGCCACCGTCGCCTTCCATCGCCGTGGGTTCATGCGTCACCACTCCTTTCCAACCTCAGGAAGGCGGGCGACGCGCATTTTTCCACGCTACGTCGCGGCGGCGAGCCTGCGGGGCCGTTGGACAATCGGCGAAGGGTAAGTAGATTACGGATCGTGGCACGGTCGAACGACCGCCGCGGGAGAGCCAATATGAGCGATGGGAAGGTGGATCTGAGGCAGGAACAGGCGGCCACGCTCAGCCGGCCGAGGATGACGTATCTGCCGATGGCGCGAATGCTGTTTCGGGCCATGGATGCGGCGTACGGCAAGGAACTGACGTATCCGAAGGTCCGGATGCTGGAGACGCTGGCCCGTATTCCATACCAAGCGTGGGAAACCCGCCACTACAGCCTGCTCTCCACCCGCCACAAGGACTTGGCCGAGGTCGAGCGCGCAGAGAAGGTTATCGGCTGGGGCCGCTCGGCGCAAGACAACGAGTTCTGGCATCTGCTGGTGATCGAGGAGAAGATGCGGCAGGAGGGAATGCGCGAGGGCCGGTTCTGGGAGGCCATGGCGCCCCGGCTGGCGTGCTTCAAATACGCCTGGTTCTGCCGGATTCTGGCCCGCCTCAACCTCCGGCGAGCGTTCTACCTCAACGCCGAGTTCGAGGACCACGCGGAGCACGAGTACATGCACTTCGTCGCCACGCACCCCGAGCTGGAACGACAGAAGGTCGAGGGCGATGTGATCCAGAAGTTCGGCCCCTTCGATTCCTGGGCGGATGTGTTCCGCCGCATCGGCCTTGACGAGCGGGAGCACATGAACAACAGCTTTCGCTTCTACGGCACGCCGGAACGCGTGGTGCCGTACGCCTCCATCCCGGGCAGCGCACCCTGACCGCCGTCAGGAGCGGTGCTCCCCTTCGTCGGCGCCGGGCCTCGCCTCGAAACGGTCGCAGGTGTCGGTGGCGTCAACCTCGCGGCGGTGCAGGCCACACCATTGCCGGAACGGATTGACTACGTAGTGCCGGCAGCGGCGGCAGAACGGCGGAGGGCCTTCGTCCGCAAAAAGCGCCGGCCGGGCGGGGCGGTCGTCGTCGGAAAAAAACGCGGGCCGCGCCGGCGCCCGGCCGTCGGGGATCTCCCCCTCCGGGAACACGCGGCCGCAGGCGGCGCACTTGACCTCTTCGCCCACCTTCCGAAAACCGTCGTAGCGCGGCGCGTGGATCAGAAACGATTCGCGGCCGCAGGCCGGGCAGCGAAAGTCCGGGTTCATGATGGCATCCTCATCCGCGGCCGAGTCGCAAGATCGCCGCCACCGCCGCGGTCCACGCGGCCACGGAAACCAACAACGGGCGGTCGAACCACAACAGGCGGTCCGGCTCTTCGCCCCCGTCGCCGCGGTGGACCAGGCGCAGGTACCGGAACACGCCAAACACAACGAACGGCAGGGTCCATACCAGCCCGTGCGAGCCGTGCTTGCGGACGGTCTGCTCGGCGAGGGTGTATAGGGCGTAGGTGACCAGGGTGGCCGCCGCGGCGACGGCCAAGAACTGGTCGAGCAGGGCGAGGGTGTAACCGGACAACGACCCGCGGTGCTCGGCCGCCGCATCGCCCATCCGCGCCAATTCGCTTCGGCGTTTGGCCAGCGCAAGAAACAAAGCCAGGTTCAGTGTGCAGACCGGCAGCCATGGGGAGACCTCGACCTCGAGGACCCATGCCCCCGCGGCCACCCGCAGGACGAACCCCAGCGCCAGCACCACCACGTCCAGAATGGCCACGCGCCGCGCGACGAGGTTGTAGACGGCCTGGAGAACGGCAAATGCCGCCAGGGCCAGCAACAGGCGTTCCCCGACCGCGACGCCAAGGCCCAGCGCCCCGCCCGCGGCGGCCACCGCGACCGCCGCGGCCTGGCGGACCTCCAGCCGGCCCGACGGCAAGGGCCGGCGACACTTGTCCGGATGAAGGGCGTCACGGGAGCGGTCCACCATGTCGTTGACCGCATAGACGGCTCCCGACGCGAGGCAGAACGCCCCAAAGGTCAGCAGCGAACGCCGGACGGACCCGGGATCGCCGAGCCGATGGGCGAACACCAGGCCGGCGAAGACCGCGGCGTTTTTCGACCATTGCCACGGCCGGAGCAGCTCGATCTCCGGTGGCAGCGCTACGGCCCGGCGCGGCGGCGACATGGCTCTGCTAGTGTATCCGCCCGGCCGCAAACATGCACGGCCGGCCGGGGTCCCCGCTACGGTCGTCGTCACTCGTGCGGAAGGATGCGCCAGACCTCACCAGACCACTCCAGCGGCACCCATGAGACGAACCAAGTGCCCCCGATTGCGGTTGCCTTGGAAGAACAGCTGGACGCGCCCGTTGTCGTCCTCGAACACCGCCGGATGTCCGCTTTCCGACGCATTCCAGTCGTCCGGTGCGCCGCACGGAAGGAAGAGGCGGTCGCTCACGCGTCGCCACGCCACGCCGTAGTCGCTGACGCCAGCCCGATCTGCTGGGGTTCGTCGTTGTAGCCGCCGGCGTAAAACATCCACGGCCGGCCGTTGCGATCGATGACCGAGGGGGCCTCGATGCAGCGCCGTTCCCATGGCGGCTCCAGGACGACCACCGGGCCGTCGCGGCCAGCGTCCAAGCCGCCGGGCCAAGGTCGGAGCCCGGATCGGCCGTCGCCACGCCCACCATCTGCGTCGTCATCGTTGGGTCGCGAAATAGAGCCACAGCCGGCCGCGGAACGGAACGAGTTCCGCGTCGATGGCCCTTCCGGTTGTCTATGCGCCAGGGCGGAAGACGGGATTCCCCAGAGGACGGCGAAACATGAGGCCGTCGTCGGAGACCGCATGGCAGATCGCGTCGCGCGGGCCGTTGCCGTAGGTTTGGTAGACGAGGTGCACCCGCCCGTCGATCAGGCGGGCGCAGGGGGCGCAGATGCCGTTGCGCTCGCATTCCTGCTCGGCGGTCACGGCGTTGACGGTCCGCCAACGGAGGAGATCCCGGCTTTCGGCGATGCCAATGCCCCCCATCCACGGTCCGCCCCCGGCGGGGCGCGCCCGTCCGCCCAGGGCGGCAGCGAGATGAGGTAGCGGCCGCGCCACCGGATAACGCTTGGATCTTTGGAAAAGGGGTGCCCGAGGCGGGACTCGTCCCCGAACCGCATGGGCGGCCCGCGCGCCGCGGGATCGATACCCTGGGCGGCCCCGGCCGCAAGGAGCCCGGCCGTGAGCGGAGCGAACGGCCGCCATCGAGTTGCGGATCGGTTCATGGGGACATGCTCTCCGCCCGACGAGCTCCTTTCAAGAGGACTTGCGCGGCGGCACGGGGGAACCGGCTGATCGGCGGGACCGCCCCGTTGACCGGCCTGGGGGCCGGCGTAG
>CAKZPT010000002.1 GCA_937139365.1 uncultured bacterium
AACAGGCGCAGGCCGAGGGCATCGCCGGCGGCATCGTCTTCCGCGCATGGTACCGGCTGGAGGTCCCGGCCGAGCCGGTGTCCGATGTCGTGGCCCGGCTGGACAAGGGCGATCCCTGGCTGGTCGAGCGCCGGCCGGGCGCCGGATCGGTCATCCTAATGTGCGGTCCGTGCGACGCCGACTGGAGCAACCTCCCTCTGCGGCCCGCCTACGTGCCGTTGATGCAGGAGCTGGTCATCCACCTTGGCTCGACCGTCCATCCACCCCGCAACGTCGCCGTCGGCGAGCGGCTCGCGGCCATCATCGATCAGGCCGACGAGGGGGCCCGGGCGGTCGTGACGGCCCCGGACGGATCGACCCGTGAGGCCCCGCTCGTCCGCCGGGGACGGCGGTGGGTCATGGAGTTCGCGGAGACGGATCGGCCCGGCCTCTACCTCGTCCGGCCCGCCGGGGGCGAGGAGGTGCTCCACTTCGCGGTCCGGCCGCCGCCGGACGAATCCGACCTCACGCGGTTGACCGAGGCCGAACTGGCCGCGCTGGCCGCCGAGTCCCGGGAACGGCGGTCCGCTCGGCCGATGAATTTCGACGCCGCGAGCGCGAGCGACGGTATGGCCGTGAGATGTGGCGCGCGGCGTGGTGGGGGTTGCTCGCATTGCTCATGGCCGAGCTGGCGTTGCAGCGGTGGTTCGCGGAGCGCGCGGCATGACGATGCTCGATTTCACGGGTTCGCCGATCGGTGCGGCGCTGTTGGCCGCCGGCGCCGCCACGGCCGCCATCCTGCTCTACCGCCGGGATGTTGCCGGTCGCGGCCGGTTCGTCCGGTTCGCGCTTCCGGCCTTGCGGGCTGCGGCCGCCGCCCTAACGGCGTTGATGCTGGCCGGACCGGTGCTCCGGCACCGCCGGACGATCGGCGAATTGGCTCGCGTACGGGTCGTGCTCGACCGCTCGGCCAGCATGGGTCTGACGGACCCCCAGATGGAGCCCGGACGGAAGCTGCTGATCGCCCATCGGCTCGGCTGGACCGAGGCCGCCGGGCTCGACTCCGCGCCGCTGCGTGCCGCCGAGGAACTGGCCGTGGCCCGCCTCGATGCCGAGGCGCTGGCCGCCGGCGGCGCGGACGGCGCCGACGCCGTCGTAGCGCGCGTCGAGGCCGCGTCGCGCCACCTTGCCGAGGCCGCGCCGGAGACCCTCGCCGCTTTTCGCGAGATCGGCAGCGTCGAGTGGGAACGGTGGAGCGACGTCCCCGGCGAAAAGGTCGAGGACCTGATCCGCCACGCCAAATTCCGGAATCCACCGGACCGCCGCGGACGAATCCGGGAGATGCGCCTACCGATGCCCGAAGGCGACCAGTTCGGCACGCGCATCCGCGGATACCTGATCCCGCCGGTCAGCGGGGACTACGTGTTCTGGCTGGCCAGCGACGACGGCGGCGAGTTGTGGGTCAGCCCCGGCGAGGATCCCGCGCTGCGCAGCCGCGTGGCGACGGTCGCGGGCTGGACCGGCCCGGACCAATGGGAAACCATGCCCTCCCAGAAGTCGCGCCGTGTCCGGCTCGAGGCCGGCCGGCGCCACTTTTTCGAGGTACTGCACAAGGAGGGAAACGGCGAGGCGCACGTCGCCGTCCGTTGGCAGCTTCCCGACGGCGCGATCGAAAGCCCGATTCCCGGGATCCGCCTGCTGCCCCTGGAGGCCGGAGGTCAGTTCGATCCGCGGGCCGCGATCGAGTCCGAGCTCCGCCAGCCGGCCGGTCGGCTCGCCGAAGCCGCCCGCCGGGGCGACGCCGCCGCCGCGCGGCGCAAGGCGGCCGATCTCGCCCGCCGCCTCGCAGTCTG
>CAKZPT010000003.1 GCA_937139365.1 uncultured bacterium
TCCGGTTCCGATTCCTCCGCCGGCCTCGCGCGGCCGTCGCGTCACTTGCCGCCCTTCTCTTTCCCGCCCTTGGCGGCGTCCTTGGCCGCCCCCGCCTCTTTCGCCGCCCCTTCCTTGGCGGGGGCCGGGGCCTTGGCCTCGGCGGCCTCGCCTTCCTCGCCCTTGCGCGCCGTGAGCACCTCGGGCTCCGCCGCGCCTTCCGCCACCGCCGCGACCTCCGCGGCCTCCTCGGCCTTCGGCAGCGAAACGGCCGCGATCGCGATGCCCGGGGCCGTGACGACGCGGAGCCGCGCCGCATCCACCTGGATGTCGCCCACGGTCAAATGCCGGCCGATCGCCAGTTGCGACACGTCCACGGCCAGTTCCTCCGGGATGTCGCCCGGCAGGCATTCCACCTCCACCGACCGCAACAGGTGGTCGAGGATGCCCCCCTGCTGGGTCACGCCGATCGGATCGCCGACCAGCCGCAGCGGCACCTCCACACGGATGCGCCGGGTCATCGAGACCTCGTAAAAATCCACATGGATCACGTGCCCGTCCACGGGATGGTGTTGGACGTCCTTCAACAGGACTTTCTGACGCGCCCCGCCGACTTCCAGATCCACCAGCATGTGCTCGCCCCGGTGGTGCCGGAGCATCTGTCCAAAGTCATGCGCGTCCAGATGCACCGGGCGTCCGGGCCGCCCCTCGCTGTAGACAATGGCCGGGATGCGTCCGCTCTTCCGCAGGCGGTTCGCCGCCGGGCTGCCGATGCCCTCCCGCGGCTCCGCGCGGATCACGATCGTTTCTTTCATCGTCGTCCGTCCTCGTTGCGTATGCGGCCCGTCACAGTTGAAACAGCGACGTCACCGACTGGTTGTTGTGAATGCGGAGAATGGCCTCGCCTAGCAGCTCGGCCACCGAGTGCACCTCGACCGCCATGCGGCCCCACTCCCGCGGGGGAACGCTGTCGGTCGTCAGGATCCGATCGATCGAAGAGCTCTCGAGCTGCCGAACGCCTTCCTCGGTCACCAGCGCATGGACCACGACCGCGGTGATGCTGCGCGCCCCGTGCTCCTTCAGCTGCGCCGCCGCCCCGCAGAGCGTCCCGCCGGTACTGATGATATCGTCCACCAGCACCGCATCCTTGTCGCGGACATCGCCGACGACCCCCAGCGGTTCGACCACCTGCGCGTCCTTGCGCTGCTTGGCCGAGATCGCCAGCCCCCATCCCAGAACCTTCGCGTAGGCGTACGCCGTCTTCACGCCGCCGGTGTCGGGCGCCACGATGATCGGCCGCGGCAGGTTGAGGGCCTTCAGGGCTCGGACCATCACCGGCGCGGCCGTGAGGTGATCGACGGGAATGTCGAAGAACCCCTGGATCTGCTGCGAGTGCAAATCGAGCGCCAGCACGCGGTTGGCCCCAGCGGAGGTGACCAGGTTGGCGACCAGCTTCGCCGTGATCGGGACCCGCGGCTGGTCCTTTCGGTCCTGCCGCGCATATCCGAAATACGGGATCACCGCCGTGATCCGCCGGGCCGACGCCCGCCGGGCGGCATCGATCATGATCAGCAGTTCCATCAGGTTTCGGTTCGGCGGCGGACACGTCGGCTGGACGACGTACACGTCGCGTCCGCGGATGTTGTCCTTGATCTTGACGAAGATCTCCCCGTCCGGAAACTGCCGGATCTCGACGCCGGCCAGCGGCTCGCCGAGGAACTCGGCGATCCGCTCCGCTAAACTCACATGTGCGCGTCCCGACAGGATTTTCACGTCTTCCCGGCCATGCGGCGACGCCGTGGTTGCCCGACCAGGATTCGAACCTGGACTCTGGCCTCCAAAGGGCCGTGTGCTGCCGTTACACCATCGGGCAGCGGCGCCCGCCCGCCGCCCGGCCCGGCCCATCCCGCGGGACCGGCGGCGCGCGGCCGCCCGGCACCCAATCGCCGGGCCGGACAAAGAAATCAGCCTATCTTCCCGTAGCGCCGGAGTCAAACCGCGATGGAGCCGCGATCCACCGCGCCAGCCGGGGAAGATCCGGGTCGCGCGCCCCCATCACCAAGACGACACCGCCGGGGCGCGCCAGCTCCCGTGCCCGGGCCGCCGCCGCAGGGGCATCCGCCACCGTCTCCGCCCGCCATCCGGCGGCCTCCAGGCGTTCCGCCAGCTCCTCCGAGGTGGCCGCGCCACTGGGCGTCCCCCCGGCATAGAAGACCGGCAGCAACACGAGCGCGTCGCCCGGTCCCATCACGCGCCCAAGCTCCACCACCAGATCGTCCATCATCTTCCGCAACGGGCCGAAGCCATGCGGGCGCCAAATGCCGACCACCGGCGCGCCCATCCTCCCCGCCGCGCGCCAGGCGGCGGAAATCTTCGCCGGGTTGTGCGCATAGTCGTCCAGGACGACGGCGCCATTGCACTCCCCCACTCGCTCTAGGCGCCGCTCGATCCCGCGGAAGTCCCTCAGCGCGGCGGCGGCGGTTTGGCCGTCCACTCCCGCGACCGCGGCCGCCGACGCCGCCAGGACGGCGTTCCATCCGTTGTGTTCCCCCGGCAACGGCACTTCGAACCGCGTGCCGTTGAGGCCGAACACTACCCCGCCCCGGGCCGCGGAGGGCGGCGGCCAAGGTCGCGGCTCGATGAGCTCCGGGCCGCCACCCAATGCCTGTCCCACGCCCGGGCCGACCACCACCGGCCCGCGCACACGTTCGAGAAACTGGCGAAACAGCCCGACCGATTCCTCGAAGGAAAAATGATCGCCGGAGATGTTCGTCAGGACCGCCGCCGCAGGCTCATAGGCCAGCAGCGACCGATCGCTCTCGTCGGCCTCGAAGACGAACCACGCGCCGTGACCGTACCGCACGCTGCCTAGACGGCTCGTCCCGCGCCAGTTCACCACCGCCCCGCCATTGACCACGACGGGGTCCAGGCCGGCCCGCTCGAGGATCCAGCCCAGCATGCCCGTCACCGTCGTTTTACCGCTGGTGCCCGCCACCGCGAACGGACGGCGGCCGGCCATCAGCGCCGCCAGGGCCCGGGACCGGTGCCACACCGGAACCCCGCAGGCGCGGGCCGCATCGAGGTCGGCGTTGCCCTCCTCCACGGCCCCGCTGGCGATCGCGGCGGCCGGGCGGCTGGCCCTCACGCCCGAGCCGTCCTGCGGAAACAAGCGCGCGCCCGCGGCCTCGAGAACGGCCAGGACCGGAAGCTTGCGCCCCTCGTCCAAAAAACGATCGGAGCCTGACACCCCGGCCCCGCGGTCCAGCAGCGCCTGTGCCAGCGCGCTCATACCCGTGCCCGCGATGCCGATCAGGTGGTACGTCTCGCTGGGGACAAGGGAAGGGGTGCCATCCCGCGCCGCATTCATCCCGATGTCCGCCGTTCCATGCTCATCCGGCCGGGGAGGCGGCGTCAGGGCCCGCCACGACGTCCGCCAGAAGCCCGGCACCCTCCTCCACCTGCAGCGCACGGCACCGAAGGCGCCCCTGCAGCCGGCCGGAGGAACGGAGGCGCACGCGCTGTTGCACATCGAACTCGCCCGCGACCTGTCCGGCCACGTCGAGGTTCCGGCACGCCACCGCCCCCTCCCACTCCAGATGCGCACCCTCGGCCACTTCCAGATCGCGGAACTGGAGAAGCCGCGGATCGCATGCCGCGCCCGGCCGCAACGTCAACCGTCGCCACGCCACCACGCGGCCGGACTCCACACGCCCCTCGATCTCCACCTCGGCGGCGGAGATCTCGCCCTGAAACACCCGGGCGCCGGCCGCCAGTCGGACGGCCCCGCCCGTCTCGATCCGCCCCTGAAATTCCGTGTCGAGCGTATAATCCACGATGTCGAATTTCCGGCGGCACTTGGGGCAGACGCCAAAGGTCGGTCGGCCCGAAATCTGGGTCTCCCATCCGCACTGCGGGCATGCCACCTGCCGCCGCGGCGGAAGGGCAACGCTCCCGCCCGGGCGTTCCGGCGGCGGCGCGGACGGCGGCGCGTCGCCCTCCTTGCGGCGGATAGTTCGGACGATGTCGAACCCGCTGACGACCGTGGCTTTCCTCGACGGCGCCATCGTTCCGCGTACGCCCTCCCGCCGGAGCGCTCCAGCGCACCCCCGCGTCGGCCGGCCTCAACGCTTTCCGAAAATCCCCTGGCGCTGCGATTCGCTCGCGCCGGCCGGCGCGGAGGTCGGCGCGGCCGCCGAAGGGGATGGCATCCCTTGCGCGGCCGGTGCGGACGGCGAGGGATTGACCTCCGAACGGCCGACGAAGCTGACGCCTTCCTCCACCACCAGCCGCTTGGCCTTGATGTCCCCCGTGAGGCGGGCGGTGGCCTTCAGTTCAATCCGGTCCCGCGCGGAGATGTTGCCATGGATCGCGCCCTCGACGACGACTGAGGCGGCGTGCAGGTTGCCTTTGACCGACGCCGACTTGCCGATGCAGGCGTCCTTCTCGCAGTGAAGCTCGCCCTCGAGCTTCCCGTCC
Organism: uncultured bacterium; assembly: GCA_937139365.1. Classification (GTDB taxonomy): domain Bacteria; phylum Verrucomicrobiota; class Kiritimatiellia; order PWTM01; family PWTM01; genus CAACVY01. The sequence goes on from CAKZPT010000003.1 coordinate 4,456, forward strand.
AGTCGCACCGATCCGGCGCTTTTCAGGGTCCCCGTGATTTCCACATCGGCCGCGATCACAGTCTGAACACTTGCGTTCTCCATATGCGTTCCACCTCCGTCAGGTCCCTCAGGCCTCGCCGCCTGTGGCGTGATCAGTTTGCCCGCCGCGGCGGCGGCTCGCAAGACCGGCGCCAAGGGGGATCGCCTTTGATGTCGGCTGGGGGGGCGGACGGTCCCATGGCGGACGCCACGCCCTCCGCGCAATAGCGGCACAAGGCCTGTCCACCTCCACCACGCGCCGGGCCGGCGGCGCACGGACCCGATGCCGGGTTGGCGGGCGACGGCATCCAAACGTTGGAAGCCCCGGCGTCGCGCGCGTCCAAGGCTTGGACACACGCGGCTATGGGCGGCCACCGGCGGGGACTGCAGCGCGGTCCGGCCTCAACGAAGGGCACCGGTGACGGCGGGCGCCCCGAGAGCGATCTGGATCGCGCCCAGGGCGTAGGAGGTCACGAGCACGGGGTCAGACTCCCAGTAGCGCCCGACCTCGTTGACCCAGTAGCCCGTGCCATCCGTCGCTGTCTTCTGCAGCGACAACAACGTCTCGATCAGCTCCACGCGCCAGTTGAACGGCGGCCGATCGGGGGGACGCAACACGTCGGCGCCGTAGGCGGCCAGGCCCTTGGCCATGACGTTGTAGAGGTAGTAGAGCCCCTCGCGCTCATCCTGCGTCGCGTGGCTCGCGGCGTCGCCGGAGGGGCGGTTGTTGGCCCGCAGGTTCCAGTGGCGGACGACCCAGTTGACCGTCGCCTCCACCCTCGGATCGGTGCGGTCCACATCGGCGTAGATGTAACTGAGCAGCCCGGCGTAGGTCATCCCGCGCATCGAGCGGAACTTCACGACGCCGGCCGCGTTGGTGACGGTGCCGGAGCGGGTCTGTTCGGGGTGGTATACGAAGCCACCGCGGTCGCCGGGATCGTCCGAGGCCCACGGCGCGGGGTTGAAGCGGGCGTCGTTGTGCGTGCGCTGGATGAAGGCGCGGGCGGCCTCCCAGTTCAGGTCGGCCTTCGCCTCGCCGGAGGGACGCACGTCCTCGGCCGACTCGGTCAGCCGCATCGCCTCGTACGCGATGTAGGAGTTTGAGAGATCGGCATAGGGGCGACCCGTTTCCGCGTCGTAGCCCATCCCTCCGTAATACACGTCTCCCCCCAGATGCTGGCTGCGGGCGAGGAACCGGCGGGCCCGCAACACCACCGGCGTGGCGCGCGGATCGCCGCACAGGTGCAGCGGGATCATGGAAATGGCGGTGTTGTAGTTCGGCAGTCCCCCGCCTTTCCGGCCTTCCCCCGGCTCGCAATAGATGCCGCCGTTCTCGCGGGCGCAGGAGAGCAGATAGTCCACCGCCTTCTTCGCCGCCGGCGAATCGGCCATGCCGGCGCGGATCAGCGCCCACAGCGGCAGGGACGTCAACGCCGGATACTGGTCGTTGGACCAGGACCCCCGAGGGGATTGTTTCGAAAGCAGCCACCGGATCCCACGGTCGATCGCCGCCTGCGCCTCCCGCTTCAACGACTCGTTTATCCCCGCCGGCTCGCCGTGGAGGGTGAGGCGGACCGCCGCGCCAGTCGCCGCGGTCGGGGGGGTGGTCTCGGCCACGGCCGTCCCTGCGGCCGCCATAAGGATCAACAGCCAGCGTTCTGTCACGTCATCTTCCTTTCCCCGGCGGCCGGAGCCGCCTCTGCACCTTCCGCCCGGGCCGGCGGATTGGACGCGCCGCCAGCCAGCCGGGCGTCCGTCGCGCGCAGGCGCTCGGCCAGTTCCCGCAGCAGCGGCAGCGCCAGCTCCGGCTGTTCGCGGAGCATCGTATCGAAATGTTCCTTGCGGATCACGACCAGCGCCCCGTCCTCCACCGCCTCGGCCGTCGCCGTCCGCGGCGCGTTGAGCAGCATCGTCAGCTCACCAAAGTATTCGCCCGGCCCCATCGTCCGCAACTCGCGTCCACCGGCCGAGATGCGTACCCTGCCGGAGCGGATCACGAACATCTCGCCGCCGGCGTCGCCCTCGCGAAAAATCACCTCGCCGGCGCAAACGCGCCGCAAATGGCGTGCGACCAGCGGCGCCGCGCCGAGGCCGGGCGCGCCACTGAGAAACGTCCGCAGCAGGGCCACGTCGCGGCGCCTGGCCGCCGCGACGATCTCGGCGCCGAAGAGCATCGCCGCGAACGACGCGTAGACCCAGGTCAGCGTCAGAAAGACCGCCTTGAACGAGCCGAACGCCCACCCGTAGTTCGGGTTGTACTTGAGAAACGCGGCGAACGCGGGGCGGATCGCCAGCAGCATCGCCGCCGAGACCAGCGCGCCGGAAAGCATGTCCGCCGTCCGGAGCCTCACCGGCGCGAACACCGTGAACAACACCGCCAGCGCCGCCACCGCCAGCGCATACGAGAAAGCCATCTGCAGCGCCCCCGCCACCAGCGGAACGCCGCCCGGGAGGCGCCGGGCGGCCGCCCCGTACAGGATGCGGCCCAACACCAGCATCAGGAAGACCGCGATCAGGGCAGTCGCCCCGAGCACGTCGCGCAGTTTTGCCCGGAAGATCCCGGCCGGTCGCTCGGGCTGAAAGATGCGCTGCATGGCCCCGCGCAGACCGGCGGCGAAGGGGGTGACCGACCAGAAGAGCGCCAGCAGCCCCACCACGCTCCAGACGCGCTGCTCCGACAGGGTCCGGATCTGTTCGAGCGCGAGCGCGCCGAACCCAGCGACCAGTTCGTCCGCGGCCGCACGAACGGCCTCCATGGCCGCGGCCGACATCAGCAGCCGCCGGCTGGTCAGCACCGAGACCAGCAGCAGGAGCGGCAGGAAGGAAAGGCACCCGTAATAGGCCAGGATCGCCGAGGTATCCCAATGCCGGTGCCGCGCGAAGGAAACGGCGGCCTCGCGCAGAATCAACCAGGCCAGCGCCCGGCGTCGACCGCGTCCCGGCCGCGCCGAGGCCTCGACGTCGCCGGCGCTCACGGCCGTTCCCCCTCCCGCCCCGACGGCGCTGGCCAGTCGAGCAGTTTCCAGTCGCCGCGTAACAACTCCCGCTCCGAGAACTGCCAGACGACGACGCGTTTGCCGGCCAGGCGCGCGGGATTGCGAGCCGCTTCGTTGACCAGCATGCTTCGGGTCGCGAAGGCCCCCGCGTCGTTGCGGACCATGCGGTCCACGGGCCGTCCGAGCCGGAGCGAGAGGTGCTCGGCGAATCCGGCAGACCGCCCCCACCCCATCGAGTCTAGGGCAAACACATTGCAGAAGCTGTCGCCAAGGACGAGCACGTCCGCCGCGCGGTCGGGCGTCCAGGGGCGCCCATCGGCGGAGCGGACCGGGCGGATCTCCGCCACCTCGGGCGCCGGCCATCGGGCCGCCTCCACGGTGTTCAACATCACCGCCAGGTCGCCCAAGTTCGTGACGGTCTCGCGACCCGCCATCCAACCGGGGTCCTTCGTCGACGGCAGCCTTGCGGCGAGCCGGTCGGCGACGAGGGCAGCCACCGCCTCCATCGCCTCGGGGCGCCAGTGGGTGTCGGTGCGCAGGTAAGCCGCCCCGTGCGCGGCGGCGGCGGCAAGGAGCGCGGGGGCGGGGTCCACCCACTCCACCCCGGCTTGGTCCAACGCGCGGACGAACGCCGGCCAGTCGCGGTTGCGGAGCACCGTCCCGCCCGCGGCGCGGGCTGAAAACCGCTCCGGATGGACGCCGTGCTTGACCGGCACCGGCAACAGGACCAGATGAATGCCCCGCGCCGAAAGCTCGTCTCGGAAGCGGAAGATCGCGGCGAGGGGATCGGGCTGCGGGGCGGGCGTCCATCGGTCTCCTTCCCGACGGCGCCGAGCGTGTTCGCGGGGATCCAGAAAGCCGGCGGAAGAGATGTATTCGAGTTCCGGCCCGAAGAACAGCCACCCGTTACGGCCCATCTGCACGTTTTCGCTACCACCCCGCAGCCACCGCGCCGTCGCCCATTGCATCCACGGTTGGACGACGGCGCGAAGCCACGACGCGTCCTCCAGATCCGTTTCGTAACGCTTGAGGCCGACCCGAAGAACATGATTGGCCTCGATCAATCGGTCGAGCGCCCCGCCGGCGGCCGCCTCCCACATCGAAATGGCGTCCATCACAACCGGCCCGATCTGGGTCCAGCTCAGCGCGTTCTCCGGTGGCCCGGCGGCGCGTCCGGCGGCGAGCTCGCGGGCGACGTGCGCGGCGGGGACGCCGGCCAGCAGGGCGGCGAACGCTACCGACATCAACCGGGCGGCGCCGGCCGAAATCTTCGTGCGACCGACCTCGCGGTACGCGATCTCCTCACGGCTGTCGGAGGGCGACGGCGCTGGAACGTCGGCGGCCATCCTCAAAAGATGAAGTAGATGAAGGGATTGTAGGCCTGCGTACTCAGCACCGCCACGGCCAGCGTGCCGAGGACCAGCGTCGCGGCGATGCGGGTCGGCGTGAGGCGGCGGGTCCAATCCCAGGTCGTCGGCGCCGTCCAAGTCACGACCGCGGCGGCCAGCCATGCGCCGAAGTAATACGGCGCATACACGAGGCCGTCCAAGATCTGCTGCCCCGGGGACGGCGGACGAAGTCCGGCCATCGCACCGAACATCGAGGCAGCGGAGGACAAATCGGGCGAGCGGAAGATGACCCAGGAAACGGTGACGAGAAGGAACGTCAACGCGATTTGCACCGGGCGAGGAAGACCCGCGTAGAGGGGGCGGCGGCCGGCGGCGCGTTCGACGATCAGCAGCAGACCGTGGAACGCGCCCCAGCTCACGAACGTCCAGGCTGCCCCATGCCAGAGCCCGCCGAGCAGCATCACCATGGCCAGGTTGATGTAGGTGCGGAACGGGCCACGGCGATTGCCGCCCAGCGGGACGTACAGGTAGTCACGCAGCCAGCTCGACAACGAGATATGCCATCGGCGCCAGAACTCGGTGATCGAGGCCGAGCGGTAGGGTGAATCGAAGTTTTTTGGGAAAACGAAGCCGAGCATCAATCCCAGGCCGATCGCCATGTCGGAATAGCCGCTGAAATCAAAGTAGATTTGGAAGCCATAGGCGGCCGCCCCGTACCACGCGTCCGCCACGCCCCCTCCGCCGGCCCCGAACACGGTGTCTGCGATCTTGCCGCAAGGATTGGCCAGCAACACCTTCTTCGCCAGCCCCAGGCAGAGGAATGAGAGGCCGCGCGCGAATTTCTCCCACGTCTCGCGCCGTTCGACGAGCTGGCGGGCCACCTCCGAGAACCGGATGATGGGGCCGGCGACCAGCTGCGGGAACATCGCGACGTAACAGGCGAAGTCCAGCAGGCGGCGGATCGCGCGGGCGTGGCCGCGGTAGACGTCGATCGTGTAGGACATGGACTGGAACGTGTAGAAGCTGATGCCCAGCGGCAGCGCCACGCGCAGGGTCGCATCGGCTGCCCACTCGGGCCGGCCGAGGGCGGTGGCGAGCACGTTCCAGGTGTCCACGCCGAAATTGTAGTACTTGAAGAAGCCCAACAGCCCGAGGTTAGAGACGATGCTCAGGATCAGCCCCAGCCGCTGAATTGGGGAACGGGGACCGCCCGACGGCAGCAGCGCGACCGGCTCGCGCCAGGCCCGCGGCCGCCACTGTCCGGCGATCAGCAGCCCGGCCGCGTAATCGATTAGCGTGGACGCGAACATCAAAAGGACGAAGGCGGGGTTGGACCACCCATAAAAGACATAGCTGACCGCCATCAGCAGCCCGTTCCGGAAACGGCGGGGGCAGAGGTAGTAGAGCGCCAACACGACCGGCAGAAACGCAAAGAGAAAGATGTAGGAGCTGAAGACCATCTCAGCCGCCGGCCCACGGCAAAGTCGGGGCGCGCCTCACAACTCCACCGCAAGATACAGGGGACGGCCGGCGGGATCCATGTCCATCACCACGCGTTCGCCCTCCAGCTCCGGATGGGCGTCGTAGGGCTCCACCGCGAAGGTGGCCGTCTCTCCGAGGCGGCGCCGGAAGGGCACGGGCCTTCGGTCGCGGACGCCCCAATGGAGCACGAGGATCCGGCCCTCGAGCGCCGGTCCTTCGACGGTCCGCAGGACCTCGTATTCGTGGGCCACGAGGGCCTGTTTGTACGGGTGGATCTCCGAGGCGGCCGGCGTCCGGGTCATCGCCCGCAGCCGGGCCTCCACGACGCTGCGGCCGGCGGCGAGCGGCGACGCGAGAGAGGGCGGTGCCGGAGCGGCGGGCCGCTCGGTCGGCGGCGCGGACGCCGCCCATACGTCGGGGTAATAGTCGGCGACGTCGTTGTGCGTTACCTGAACCCAGCCGACTATCGCCCGGCGGTCATCGGAGAAACGGCCGACGTACACCTCGACTCGCGGCCCGCCAAAGGCGATCCGGCTGGCGCCGGAACCAGCCATGTACGGGCCGGTCACGGCAAGCAGATGGGCCGGCCAGCCCCAGCGTGGGTGATAGACCTCGGCGCCGTCCATGCCCGGTGCCGTATTCGCCGGCACCGTCCAGCGGAGGTTCTCCTGCACGTTCCAGACGATGAAGCTCCGATGCGCCCCGTCGAACGCCCATGCCAGGCGGCTGTCGTCGGGGGCCCGGGAGGTCCAGCACCCACGCCCCAGGCGCTTCAGCCCGCCCTCCGGAAGCTCCATCCACGAAGCCTGTGGCCACGGGCACAGCCCGACAGCCCGGGTTCCGTCGGGCGTCACTTGAAAGTTGTCTGTGCTGACCTCGGTCTTGGACCACACCACCTCGACGCGATCCGGCTGGTCGATGGGAAAGCGAACGACAGGAGAGCCCATCATCGCCTCCGTCCGCAGAGGGCCGCGGATGGCGTAGACCCAGAGCCGCCCGTCCATCGGGTCGACCCAGACGTCGGCAGCATGGCCCGGACCGAGGTCCCGCGGCCGACCGCCGGCAAAGTCCACAGCCCGCGCGACACCGCGCAGGTGATCGGTGAAGACCACGACCCGCCCGTCGGGGGAGATCAACGGCTTGCGGACGGAAGCCGGGCCGGGCACCAGGACCCGTTCCGCCCCCTCTTCCGTGTCCAGGGCCATCAACGCGTACCACGCGTTGGTGGCAAACGGATCCCCCCCCTCCCCGGCGACCTGGCGGCACCAGACGACCCGCGCAGGCGCACCGGCCAGGGTGCGCAACTGGGTGGCCACGTCGGCCCTTCCGACGGCCAGGCCTGCGCAAACGAAGAACCAAACCAGGCCTGTTCGACCCCACAACATGCGGTTCATGGTAGCAGGGCCGCGGCCTTGGGAAAACCGGCGGCGGTCAGCCGACGGGCACGGCGGGGCGGCGCGCGATCGCCGAGATTTCCACGGCGGCATCGCGCGGCAGACGTGCCACCTGGACCACCTCGCGGGCCGGCCAGGGCGGCGGGAAAAACTCTCTGTAAATTTCGTTAAACAGGGCGAAGCTGCCGAGGTCCGTCAGATACACGGTGCTGCGGACCACATCGGACGGCCCGCAACCGGCTGCGGTCAGGATCGCCACTACGTTCTCCAACGCCTGTCGGGCCTGGCCGGCGAAGGTCGTGGCCAGCAGGCCGTCGCACGGCGACAATCCGAGCTGGCCTGACACAAAGACCCACTCGCCGACCACGACCGCCTGCGAATAAGGCCCGATCGCCTTCGGCGCCGCATCGGTGCTGATCGTTTCCCTCATGCATTGTCCTTGCGGGGGCCACCGCCGGCGGCCCCCTTTGTTGCCAACGATATTTTTATGCTTGGGAAAGTAAAGTCACCACATCATTATGGTGTGTGCCGCTTGGTTGACATCGGAGGCATGGAGTCGTGAAGGTGTTAGTTGTGGACGATGATCCCGGCGTGCTCGCCTTTCTCGAGCACGTCCTCCAAGCCGGCGGCTACCTCGGCGCGTCGGCCTCCAGTCCCAAGGCGGCGCTGGAGGCGGTCGACGATCCGGCGATCCGCATGATCATAACGGACCTCTGCATGCCCGGCGAGCCCAGCGGCCTGGAGTTCGTGCGCCAGTTGCATGCCGCCCGCCCGGACTGCCCGATCGTCGTGATCACGGGCTATCCGAACCCGGAGACCCTTGAGGAATGCCGCCGGATCGGCGTCAACGATTTTCTGACCAAGCCCTTCGAGATGGGATTCGTACGGGACGTGCTGCAGCGGCTGGCGAAGGAGCAGGAGGGGGTCAAGTGCCGCGGAACCGGCACATGAACATGCACAAGGAACTCACAGGGGTTGAATTATTCGACGCTCGACAGGGTGGCGTCTACGCCGGCCGCTGCTGGCTGTTGTACGGCCCCTCGGGCACCGGAAAATCGGCCATCGCCCTCCACTTCCTGGCGCACGGCATCCGTGCCGGGCAGCGATGTCTGCTGTTGTCTCTGCAACCGGCGGCCGACGTCGCCATCTGGGCGGCCGCCTACGGCCCGGACGTGGTGGGGGCGATCGAGCGCGGCGATTTTATTATCCTGGAGTACACCCACTACGTCCCCAGGCACGAACGCGACGGCAACCTCATGCTGCCGCCGGAGGGATTTCTGGAGCTGCAGGACATCATTGTAAGCCACGGCATCCGCCGGGTCGCGCTGGACACGGCACTGCCGTGGGTGATCACGCCGAAGTTGGACCTGCTGGCGGAACACGTTTTCTCGTTCGTGCGCGCATTCGAACGAATCCGGTGCACAACGTTGCTGACGTTGCCACGGCCGGTGTCGGCGCCCGCCGTGCGACTGAAGAACGCGCTCGAGGACGTCGTGCCGGTCTCGGTGTCGCTGGGCTTCCAGGAACCCTCTCGCCAGAGGGTGTGGACCACGTCAAAGTTTCTTGGAGGAACGTTTGCGGACGTTCCGGTTCCGTACCGGATCGTTCCCGGCCAAGGCGCGGTGGAGGGGCTGGAAGGCGAACCGTCCGCCGCCGCCACGGCTGCGGGCAAGGCGGCCGCGCCCGCATCCGGCCCTCCCACCGCAACGGCACCTGGGCAAGGGGGCGCGAGGGGCCGGGTCCGCTTTTCCAGCGCGATCATGGAGCGATCCGACACCGCCCATCGGGCTCCTCATCGGTTTTCTCGATTCTGGGTTGACATGCAACCCTAGGTGGCGCCCATGTACCTTGGCCACTGGAACTTGCGCGAGGAACCTTTCCAGAATGTGGCGGATCCGCGCTTCGCCTACCTATCGGATCAGCACCAGGAGGGGCTGGCGCGGCTGATCTATCTGGTCTCCGGCCGACGGCTGGGGGGCGCGCTGGTGGGGCCGTACGGCGTCGGCAAGTCCATGGTTCTCGAGCTTCTCGCCTCGAAAGTGAGTTCGATGCCCGGCAGCCGGATGATCCGTCTCGACGTGCCGCCAGGGGGCCTCGACGCGATCGCCCGACACATTGGCCGCAGCCTTGCCCCGACCCTGACCTTCGCCGACGTCGCGTCCGTCCTCGAGGCGATTCAGGAAATGGTCGCCGCCCGCTCTGGCTTTGCCCACACGGTTCTAGCCCTCGATGAGGCCCAGCTGATCCGCGATCAGGAGGCGTTCGACTTCCTCCGGCTGCTGACCAACTTCCGCGTGCCGGGTGCGGCCAACTGCCCGGAGTCGGCCGCGTTCACGCTGATCCTCTCCGGCCACGGCCAGTTGGCGGACATGCTCGATCACGAGACGGCCCTTCGGCAGCGCCTAAGCATGGTTTGGCGACTTGAACCCCTGAACGAGAAGCAGGTGATCGAATACGTCGAGCTTCGCATGCGCGCCGCCGGCGGTGACATTTGGGTTTTCGACAAGGAGTCGTTGCAGGAGATCGCCGCTGCGTCCGGCGGAATCCCCCGCCTGATCAACAACATCTGCGATTTGGCGCTCATGATAGGGTTCATCATGAAGGCGACCAAGATCACGCGCGAGATCGCCATCCACGCCATCGAGGAGGCGGGGCGGCCGTCGCTGTCGGCGGTCGGCGGCGGGGCGCCACCGGAGGGCGCGATGCGATGACACTCGACTCGGCCGCCCTGACGGCCACCGGCCTGGTGGCGACGGTGTTGAGCCTGGTGTTCGCCTACGCGGCCCACGCCAGCGCCCGGCGGCGCCAGAAGGAACGCGCTGCGGTACGGGATCTCGTGAGCGCGCAGACCTCCCCGTCGGTCGCGGACCCCGCCCCCTTCGCACCGGCGGAGGGCGCGGCGGCGCCGGTCGCGGCCCAGCCGCCAAGGATGGCCGACCGCACGCGCCCATCCGCGTCACAACCGGTTTTCGTGCCTCCCAGCAATGCCCCATCGCCCACGGATTTACTCCATCCTCAACCGGCCGTCAGACCGATGTTCAAGCGCTATGTCACGCGACCCGAGTCGCCGGAGCCCGCCCCCCTTCAGGAGGGAGAGTCGCCGCCGAGCCGCGAGTTCATCTGGGAGTGACGGGAAACGACTGACGGGGGCGGCCACCCCTGTTCGCCCTCTCTTTAGCGATGCCGATGATCAGGGCGGCATCCGCCACCAGGGTCAACCGTACAGCGGCCCGAAATTCGCGCAGGCCCGGTAATCGGCGCCCTGCGGGTCCATCGCGCCGAACAGACCCCATGCGCTCGGCCGGAACACATGCTCGTCCGGCACGTTGTGCATCGCCACCGGAATGCGCAACGCCGCCGCCAGCGCGATCAAGTCCGCGCCGATGTGCCCGTAGCAGATCGCGCCGTGGTTGGCGCTCCAGTGGTTCATCACGCTGTAGACGTCGGCAAATGGTCCCCGGCCCGTCAGGCGCGGGACGAACCAGGTCGTCGGCCACGTCTGGTTGGTGCGCCGGTTCAGGATCCGATGAACCTCCTTCGGGAGCTCCACGGACCAGCCCTCGGCGATCTGCAGGACCGGACCGAGCCCCGCGACGAGACTGATCCGGCTCATCGTCAGCGGCATCCCACCGCGGGACAGGTAACAGGATGAAAAGCCGCCGCCGCGGAAATACTCGTACACGGCCGGAGGCCAGGTCGTCGCCGCCAGACACCGGCGGACCTCCTCCACGGTGATCTCCCAGAAGGGCTTCAGGGCGGGCTTTCCGCCGCGGCGCTGCTCGCCGGTCCCGTCCAGCGTCGCCGCGCCGGAATTGATCAGATGGATGATGCCCTCTGCGCACCGGCCCGTGAGGCGGCGGCCCGTCACCCGGCGCACCGCCGCCGGACTCCAGTAGGTCCGCACGTCCGCGAAAATCTGCGCCGTGTTCGTCAGCAGATACCCGAACAGCATGGCGACGCCGTTGAGGCTGTCGTTCTCCGTCGCGAACACGTACGGCGCCCGAATGCCGTTCCAGTCGAACGAGGAATTGAGGATGGCCTCGGTGAAGTCGCCGTTGGGGAAATGGTCGGTCCAGTGGCGCTGACCCTGGAAGCCGCCGGCGATGGCGTGGTGGCCGAGGGCCTCTTCGCCGTAGCCCAGCTCCCCGAGGCGCGGGTTGCCGACCATGAGGTCGCGGGCGATCAGGGTCATCTTGACCACCATCTCCCACTCGCGGGATTTGCGCGCCTGGTCGCGCCGCTGCGCCGGCGGGTTCACGTCCTCTCCCTCCCGGCAGTTTTCGCGCACCCACCGGATCGCCCGCTCGTACTCGGCCGGGTCGAAGATGCCCTCCTCGATGCGCCGGACGATCTCCACCATGTCCACCGCCTCCACGCGCATGCCGAGGTAGCGCTCGAAGAACGGCTGGTCCACGATCGAGCCGGCGATGCCCATCGAGGTCCCCCCGAGCGACAGGTACGAGCGGCCCCGCATCGTCGCCACGGCCAGCCCCGCCCGGACGAACCGGAGGATCTTCTCCCGCGCGTCGGGCGGAATGGTCACGTCGTCGCGGTCCTGCACGTCACGCCCGTAGATGCCGAACGCCGGCAGCCCCTTCTGGTTGTGCGCCGCCAGCACCGCCGCCAAGTAGACCGCGCCCGGACGCTCGGTCCCGTTGAAACCCCACACCGCCTTGGGGATCAGGGGGTCCATGTCCATGGTCTCGCTGCCGTAGCACCAGCACGGCGTCACCGTCAGCGACACGCCGACGGCCTCGCGGCGGAACTTCTCCGCGCAGGCCGCCGCCTCGGCGGCTCCGCCAATGCACGTGTCGGCGATCACGCAACGCACGGGCGATCCGTCCGGATGGCGCAGTTCGGACTCGATCAATGCCGCCGCCCGACGCGCCATCCCCATCACTTGGTCTTCGAGCGATTCGCGCACGCCCTTCCGGCGGCCGTCGATCGCCGGCCGGATGCCGACCTTCGGGAATTCCCCGCCCCACCGCCACGGAGTCGCGGCGGTCGCTGTCGCCTTGACCTTGGTCGCCATGTCCCTGCCTCCTGCCTGCCCCGTCACTCGGCGGGGCGCAGTTGAAGGGTCCTCACGTTCACCGGACACCAGCCCTGCCGCACGGCCCTCAGCTCGATGATCTGACGGCCTGCCGGCAGCTTCACCGGCCCCGCCCGCACTCCTGTGTACTTCTTGAAATCGCCGGTCGCGGAAATAGGAATTTCAACCGTCGAGTCGCCCGCCGCCAGGACCACCTTCGACGCCCCCTCCGCCGCCGCCTCGAATGCCACCGAGTACGAACGCGCCGACGGCAGCTCCACCGTCCACGACGCGCAGTCGGAAGGATCCGTCCAGAAACCGAGGTTGCGATGACGGCCGTGGCCCTCCGCCTTCAGCGCGCCGGTCGTGTCCGCCTCGTCGGGCGCCAGCGCCAGCACGCCGTCCGCGCCCGGACGCCCCACCCACGGCGCCACCGGCACGTCGCCCTTCACCTTCAGCTCCACCACCGCCGCGATCGGATCCGGCGCGGCGGCCGGCACCGCCACCACGAGGTGCTCGCCATCGCGCGAAACGGACAGGGCCGAGCCGCCCGACAACAGCCTGGCCGATACCGCCTCGTTGAAAAGCGGGCCGACCACAAGCCGCCCGTCCGACGGCCCATCGAACACGTGCAGATAGAGCGTCGTCATGCCGTCGGCGACCTTGCGCGTGCAGCGCCCCCACGTAAGCCCCCGGAAGGGGCTGGCGACCGTGCCGTAGATCGCCTCGCCGTTCTTCTCCAGCCACGCCCCGACCTCCCGCAGCCGGGTCATGCTCGGCTCGGGGATCCGCCCCTCCTTCGTCGGCCCGACGTTGAGCAGGTAGTTGCCGCCCTTGCTGACGATGTCGATCAGGTTGCGCACGAGCGTCTCCGTGCTCTTACAATTCTCATCGTAGTAGACCACGTATCGTTCATCGTCATGCAGACTTCCCAGTCCCGGTCTTTGAAGCCGGTGGCCGGAATGTACTGCTCGGGCGTCTCGGTGTCCCCGGAGTATCGGCCGCCGAGCCGGTTGTTCGTGATCAGGCCCGGACGCAGGGCGATCAGCTCGTGCAGCGGCGCGGCCCGCTCCGGCGTCATCCACGTCGGGGTGTCCCACCACAGGATGTCCGGGGAGATCCGTGTCAACACCTCGCGGGTCTGCGGGATCGCGATGGTGCGGAGGTACTCGTCGAAGCTGCCCTTGTGCGCCTCGTCCCAACCCTCGCCCTCCTTGTAGCCCGCCTTCGCGCCGCCGGGGTGGGTCCAATCCTGCGCCTGCGAGTAGTAACATCCGAACTTCAACCCGTGCCGCCGGGCGGCCGCCGCCAGCGGGCCGATGAGGTCGCGTCGGTACGGCGTGGCATCCACCACGTCCCAGTCGGTCACGGCCGAGTCGAAGAGCGCGAAGCCGTCGTGGTGCTTGGAGGTGATCACGATGTATCGCATGCCCGCGGCCTTCGCCAGGCGGGCCCAGGCATCGGGGTCGTAGTCCACCGGATTGAACTCGCGGGCGAACGCCCGGTACTCCGCCACGGGGATCTTCGCCCGCAGCATGATCCACTCGCCGATTCCCCCGACACGCTCCCCCTTGTAGGTGCCGGCAGGCACGGCGTACACCCCCCAGTGGATGAACATCCCGAACTTGGCCTCCCGCCACCAGGCCATCCGCGCGTCGCGGGCCTCGCGCGTCTCCGCCGTCCCTCCGGCCGCCCATGCGCCGACGGCCATTGCGATCGCTGCGATGACGATATGCACCTTTATGTCTGGACCACCTCCATGCAGACGCCATGCTGCCACAAACGACCGACGTGCGAAAGGGCCGCGCTTGACGCGCGCGGGTCATTTTTTGACCCTATGCCCATGCGCGCCCGACCGCCGACCGCTCCGGAGCCGGCCTACTTCAGCCGGCAGGTCAGCGACGCCCGCCGGTTCTACCTCCTGCTGGCGCCGAACCGCCGCCGCTCGCTGACCGTCATCAGCGGCGGATGGGAGCTTTGCCGGCCCGACTACCGCATCCGCCGGCCGGGTTTCCCCCATCCTACGCTGGAGTTCGTCGCACGGGGGGCCGGCGAACTGACGCTGGCGGCCCGCCGAGTCACCCTCGTGCCCGGCATCGTCTACGTCTACGGCCGCGGTGTGCCTCACACGATCCGCTGCGATCCCCGGTCGCCGATGCTCAAATACTTCGCCGTCTTCGCCGGCAGCGAGGCGCGCGCGATGCTGCGAAACTGCCGGATGACGCCCGGCACCGTGCTGCGGGTGGTCGACCCCGAGCGGATCCGTGAGATCTTCGATGACCTGATCGACCGCGCCCTCGGCGACCGAATTCATCGCCAGTGGTTCTGCGGGGCGGCGCTGTTGTACCTAATCACCCGGATCGCCGCGGCGCGTAGCACGGCCGGTTCAGCCGACCGCCCCGCCCTGATCACCTACGAGCGCTGCCGCCGGCACATCGAGCAGGCCGCTGGCACCGCCCGCCGCCTCACCGACATCGCCGCGGCCTGCTACGTCAGCAGCGCCTACATGTGCCGGCTGTTCCGGCGGTTCGGGCGCCAGAGCCCCATGGGGTACCTGCGCCACCTCCGGATGAACCGCGCCGTCGAGCTGCTCCTCGGCGGCCGGATGCCGGTCAAGGCCGTGGCGGCCGAACTGGGCTACAGCGACCCCCACAATTTTTCGCGGGCCTTCCGGCGCGTCTTCGGCGTGCCGCCCGGCCGCCTCCTCCACGCCTAAAGCGCTTTGTAGGCGCCCGGTTTTTGGCTAAGCTGCCGTCGGTGTTCCGTCCGGACCGGGTCGTGGAGGGCCGTGTGAGGCCGCATCACGTCGACTGTGTGTTGTTTTCGGAGCGCGAGATCGCCTGTCGGGTCAGCGAACTGGCGGCTGCCATCGCGGCCGACAACCCGCGCCGCCCCGTGGCCCTCGTTGGCATCCTTCGCGGCAGCTTCGTCTTCCTAGCAGATCTCGTGCGAGCACTCCACCCCTACGATTTGGGCATCCGGGTGGACTTCATGATCCTGGAGAGCTACGGCGCGGAAACCGAGTCATCCGGCGAGGTCCGGCTGCTGCGGGATTTCGATCTCGACGTCCGGGACGCCGACGTGCTGCTCGTGGACGACATCCTCGACACGGGCCGGACCCTGGCGTTCGCGAAACGGCACGTCGAGGCCCGCGGTCCCCGGCGGGTGCGCACCTGCGTGCTGCTGGACAAACCCGCCCGGCGCGCCGTGCCGTTTCGGGCCGACTACGTCGCCTTCGAGTGCCCCGACGAATTCGTCGTGGGATACGGCCTCGACTACAACCGTCTCTACCGCGACCTGCCCTGGATCGCCTGCGTGACGTTCACGGAGGCCGCCTCCCAGTGACCCAGCCGGCCTGCGCGCGCGGCGTCTCGGGCGGGCCGGAGGGCGCATCGCCCTGAAGTGCATGCGCACCGATGCCGGACGACGGCCGGTCAGATCGCGCGTCCTTCCCCGACGCCGTCGTCCACCCGGGCCGATGCGTCTCGATAAATGTCCCGCAACGTCACCTCGATGGGAATCTCGGGACGCCATCCGGTATCCTCGTAGATCCGATCGCACCGCAGGACGGGCGACTGGTCGGCGGGCCGCCACGCGTCGGCCAGGACCTCCAGATCCGGACGGAGGCCGGCCATGTCGCATAGCGAATCCCAGAGCTCCGAAATCCGATACTGCCGGCCGGCCGCCAGGTGGTAGGCGCGGCCGGCGCGCCCGCGCTCCAGCAGCAGCCGATAGCCCCGCACTGTGTCCCGCACATCCATGAAATCCCGCCGGCTCTCCAAGTTGCCGGCGCGGACCGGTGGCCGCCCAACACCCTTCGCGATCGCCGCCAGCTGCAGCGCCAGCGAGGCCAGCACGAAATCGGCCGACTGCCCAGGACCTACATGGTTGCCCGGCCGGGCGACGAGCGCGTCCATGCCGAACCGGGCGGCGAACGCCAGCGTCGCCTGATCCGCAGCCGCCTTCGCGATCGCGTAGGGGGTCGTCGGACGATGCGGGGCATCCTCGTCCAGCGGCCCGTCTCCGACGGCGCCGTAGATGTGCGATGAGGAAACGAGCAGCACGCGGGTCCGGGGGCGGAGGATCCGAACCGCCTCGAGCAGCCGGATCGTGCCCGTCAGGTTCACGTCAAACGCCTCGACCGGCCGCTGCCACGAGCGCGGAACGGACGCGATGCCGGCCAGATGCACCACCGCATCCGGCTCAAAACGGCGCAGCCCGGCCTCGAGCGCCGCCGGATCGGTGACGCTGCCCTCGACTACGGCAACGGCCGGCGGCGGGCGTTCGCCGGGCAGGCACAGCCCGACCGGCTCATGTCCTCGGGCGGCCAGCTCGGCCGACAGGTGCCTTCCCACGAAACCGGCGACGCCGGTGATCCAGACCTTCATGGCCGCCCCGCTGCGCCCCGGAGCCGCTCGAGGTCGGCGTCCACCATCATGCGCACCAGCCCGGCGAAGTCCACGCTCGGCGCCCAGCCGAGCCGCGCACGGGCCTTCGCGGCGTTGCCGATGAGGTGATCCACCTCCGCGGGACGGATGAACCGCGGATCGCTGATCACGTGCCGCCGCCAGTCGAGCCCGACGTGGTCGAAGGCGATCTCGCAGAACTCCCGTACCGAGTGCGACTCGCCGGTGGCCACCACGTAGTCGTCGGGCGCGGGCTGCTGCAGCATCAGCCACATCGCCCGGACGTAGTCACCGGCAAATCCCCAGTCCCGGCAGGCGTCGAGGTTGCCCAGCCGCAGTTCCGAGGCCAGTCCGAGCCGGATCCGCGCCACGCCGTTGGAGATCTTGCGCGTGACGAACTCCAACCCGCGCCGCGGGCTCTCGTGGTTGAACAGGATGCCCGACACCGCGAACAGCCCGTAGCTCTCGCGGTAGTTGACGGTGATGTAATGCCCGTACACCTTGGCCACGGCGTAGGGGCTGCGCGGGTAGAACGGCGTTGTCTCCGACTGCGGCACTTCGCGGACCTTCCCGTACATCTCGCTGCTCGAGGCCTGGTAAAACCTCGCTTGCGGGCAGACGATGCGCATCGCGTCGAGCAGCCGCGTGACGCCCAGGGCCGTGAACTCGCCGGTCAGCGTCGGCTGACTCCACGAGGTCGGCACGAAGGACATTGCCGCCAGGTTGTAGATCTCGTCGGGACGCGCCTGCTCCAGCACCCGGATCAGCGAGAACGGGTCGAGCAGATCGCCCTGGACCAGCCGGATGCGCTCGCGGAGGTGCTCGATGCGCTCGAAATTCTCGGTGCTGGCCCGCCGGACCATCCCAGTCACCTCGTAGCCCTGCTGCAGCAGGAATTCGGCGAGGTACGAACCATCCTGTCCGGTGATGCCGGTGATCAGCGCGCGCTTCATGGAACCTCCTGGGGGGCAACGGCGCCGCCGACGCGCCAGGCGCGCTCGACCGCGCGGACCGCCTCGCGCAATCCCTCGGCCGGCGCGTCGCGGGGCGGCTCGATGATAAACGGAACGGGAAGACCGGCGAACTCAGCGAAATCCTCGAACACGATCATGCCGTGCGGCGGAAGGACATGGTCGGTGGCGGGCGGATGAACGTCATGGACGTGAAAGCCGGCCACGCGCGACCGAAGCCGCTGCAGCAGCCGCAGGTGGTTGATGAAGCCGAGGTTTTCCCGGATCTGGCCGTGGCCGAAATCGTGCCAGTAGCCGTAGCGTTCCGGCGGCAGGTCCCGCAGCAGCGCGTCGGCCTCCAGCTCCGACGGAACCGCCTCCCAAGACGGCAGGTTTTCCATGGCCAACCGCACGCGGCACTCGGCCAGGACCCCGTCAAGCTGCGAGAGCCCGTCGCGGATCTGATCCAGGCATCGGCCGGCCTTGCGCTCCCGTCCCCGCGCCAGCCCGTTCCATCGCCACTGCCAGAGCCGTCCATGCTGCCGCCCCGCCGCCGCCAGCGAAATCAACGCCG
This sequence comes from uncultured bacterium, assembly GCA_937139365.1. Classification (GTDB taxonomy): domain Bacteria; phylum Verrucomicrobiota; class Kiritimatiellia; order PWTM01; family PWTM01; genus CAACVY01. The sequence goes on from CAKZPT010000003.1 coordinate 22,659, forward strand.
CCGTCCGGTGCCATGTGCGAACGTAGCCGGCATGGACGACGACGCTTCCCGCCCCCATCGACCCCGCAAAGCGGATGGTCTCGGTCAGGTGCCGGACGGCCTGTTGGCGGACCTCCGCCTCCTCGGCGCCCAACAGCCAAAGCTCCGGATGGCCGCGGGACACGCCAACGGGGACGGGGCAAAAGGCGTGAACGCTGTAGACCTCCACCGCCCCCTCCCGCACGCGCGCCTCCACTCCCTCGACCAGGTCGCGGCGCAAGTCGTAGCTCAATTCGATGCCGCGAAACCCCGCCGCCAAAATCTCGTCCACCATCGCCCGGCCGTCCCGGTGGCGGCGCGCATTCCAACGAGTAGACAATCCCCACTTCACCCGCCGGCGTCGCTGGCGTGAATGACGGGAAATGAAGCGAATCAGGACACGGCGGCCGCCGCCCGACTGCGCGCCCTTGCCGCCTTGCGGCGGCGCTGTTCCGACGGTTTCTCGTAATGCCGGCGGGCGCGAAGCTCGCGCAAAACGCCCTCACGATCCAGCTTTTTCTTCAGCCGCCGAATCGCCTTGTCGATCGTCTCGCCCTTCCGCACCTTGACTTCCGTCACGTCGCCCGTCACCCCTTTCCGCCGGCCATCGTCTCGCCGACAGCCAGTCCTGAAAAAAGGATATGCTAGGTGGCTCGCCCCTTTGCGTCAACCCACCCCGGCCTCCCCTCGGGCCGATTGCGCTGTTCGGGCGGGGCGGTG
>CAKZPT010000004.1 GCA_937139365.1 uncultured bacterium
CGGCCGGCTTTAGCACTCCACGTACCAATCTGGCGGCCATGGCAGGCTTTTATAAGCCCCTAGATACAGAAGTTGTTTGATAGCAGGAATTTGAGCTCATGACGGATGCATTGCACGGACGTAGTCGAAAAAGGCTTAGACTACATATATGTAGGTATTATCTAACGAACTAACACGTATGTAGCATAGTTAGGCGGTCAGCCTGGCAGCGAGTCGAGGACCCAGCGGCGGTTGAACCAGAAATACTGGTCGGGGTGGCGACGGATTTCCGGTTCCAGCGCGTCCACGACCGCCTGGAGAAGGGCGCGATTGACCGCATCCGGATCCATGGATTCGCGGGGAGGCGGCGACAGCGGCGGATACAGGCGGAAGACATGCTGTCGAGGCGATTCCCGGAAAATCGCGCAGGGGACCACCACCACCTGAGCCAGGCGGGCTGCGGCGCAGAGGCCGCGGCCGAGATTGGCTTCCCCGCCCAAAAAACGAACGCGAAGGGCGGGGGTGGGCGCACGGAGGTCAATCGGAATGGCCACCAGTGCCCCGGCCTTCAGACGCCGCACCATCCGAACCAAGGCGGTGGGACTGCGGGCGATCACCTCGGTCCCGTTGCGCCGTCGCCATTCCATTAGGAACCGGCTTGCTAGGGGGTTCCGTTGTTCGGCAGCGAGTGCGACGAGGGGTAGGCGCAGCAGTGGGCCGACCAGGCCGGCCATCTCCCAGCTGCCGAGGTGGGCCAACGCGATGATGGCGCCGCGTCCTCCTTGGACTGCGGCCCGGAGGTGTCCCTCGCCGTCGATCCGAACGTGCCGCCGGACCCATGAGGCGGAGAGACGGGGCGCACGAGCGGCGTCGAGCAGACCGCGAAGGAAGTTCACCAGGGCTCGTCGCCCGATGCGGGTCGCCTCAAGATCGTCAACGGCCAAGCCGGGAACGGAGCGGATGCGGCGGATCGTCTCGGCCCGGCGCCACCCCGCTGCCCACATCGCTGCGGCGAGGGCGACCGCGATGGCGTCGACGGCTCCGGCGGGCAGGGCGGAGAGAAACGGCAGCGCCAACCGAAGCGCGGCATATTCGGCGGCGTGCCGGGGACGAACCATCGGCGGCCCGGCGGCGCAGGCGCTCGCCCGCTCAGGAAACCTTGATCGCCTCGACCGGGCAGTTGACGGCCGCGTCCTTGACGGCGTCGGCCAGCTCGGCGGGCACCTCGTCCACCTTCGTCACCGCCGTTCCGCCGTCCATCGCGAAGACGTCGGGCAAGGCGTCGCAGCACAATTCGCAGCCGGTGCAGAGGTCCTTGTCCACGGTGACTTTCATCGGATGTCCTTTCGTCAGTCGCCATCAGGCGATCGTGTAGCGGCTCTTGTACTCCTCGAGAATCCGGATGTAGTTGGCGCGCTCGAAGGCGGCGGGATTGGCTACGGCCCGCTGGCTCATCGCGCCGCGCATCTGGGCGACGCTCTCGTACTCCTTGTCGGCCATCCAGACCTCCATCTCCTGCTGCATCGTCCGGAGGTGCCCGATGCCGTTGCGCAACAGGGCGGAGCACACCTGGACGACGTCGGCGCCCGCGAGGATCATCTTGACCGCATCCAGCCCGCTGTGCACGCCGGTGGTCGCCGCCAGCGACAAGCCGACACGACCGTGCAAGATCGCGATCCATCGCAGCGGCAGGCGCATCTCGGTCGGTGAGCTCAGGTGCAGGTCGGACCGCACCTCCATCTCGTCCAGGTCGAAGTCGGGCTGATAGAAGCGGTTGAACATCACGAGCCCCTTTGCGCCGGCCCGCTCGATGCGGCGCGCCATGTGGGCGATCGAGCTGAAGAAGGGGCCAATCTTGACGGCGACCGGGATCGAGACGGCGGCGCAGACGGCCCGGACGACGTCCTCGTACATCCGCTCCACCGACGCGCCGTCCTGACCGGGATCGGTGGCGATGTAGTAGACGTTGAGTTCGAGCGCCCGGGCGCCGGCTTCCTCGATGCGCTTCGCGTAGCCGATCCAGCCCTCGGGGGACATGCCGTTCAGGCTGCCGATCACAGGGATGGACAGCCGTTGGGAGGCCCGGTGGACCAGGTCGAGGTACTGCTCGGGGCCGACCTGGTAGGCGCCGAGATCGGGGAAATAGGAGAGCGCCTCGGCGAAGCTCTCGGCCCCCGCGCTCATCAAGTGATCGAGCGCCTCGGCGTCGTGGTGGATCTGCTCCTCGAAAATCGAGAACATCACCACCGCGCCGGCGCCCGCCTCCTCGAGCTTCTGCAGATCCTCCAGCCGCTGCGACAGCGGTGACGCGGAGGGCACGAGAGGGCTTCGGAGCTTCAGCCCCATGTAGGTGGTGGAGAGGTCCATCGGAGGTGGTTCCTTTCTCAACCGGCCTGCGCGCCGGCAGGCTGGGTTTCGTCGGCCGCCATCCAGCGCTGGTAGAGCTTCCACCGCTGGTCGACGTCGGCCTGCGCCAGTTGCATCAGCCGCTCCGCCTCGTCCGGGCGGGCCATCGCCAGCATCTTGTACCGCGTCTCGTTGTAGGCGTAGGCGCGGACGGGGATGGCGGGCGGCTTCGAGTCGATGATCAGCGGGTTGCGGCCATGGGCCGCGAGGGCGGGGTTGTAGCGGTAGAGCGGCCAGTGCCCGCTCTGCACGGCGAGCTTCTGCTGGTCGAGCCCCTTCTGCATGTTGATCCCGTGCGCGATGCAGTGGCAATAGGCGATGATCAGCGATGGCCCATCGTAGGCCTCGGCCTCCAGAAACGCCTGCAACGTCTGCCGCGGATTGGCGCCGAGCGCCACGCGGGCGACGTAGATGTTTCCGTAGCACATCGCCATCATCCCGAGGTCCTTCTTGCCGGCGGGCTTGCCGCTGGCGGCGAACTTCGCGACCGCGCCGCGGGGCGTGGATTTCGAGGCCTGCCCGCCCGTGTTCGAATAAACCTCGGTGTCCATGACCAGCACGTTGACGTTGCGGCCGGTCGCCAGGACGTGGTCCAGGCCGCCGTAGCCGATGTCGTAGGCCCAGCCGTCGCCGCCGAGCATCCAGACGCTCCGGCGCACGAGGTGGCCGGCGACGGCCTCGAGCCGCCGCGCCTCGGGGTCGTCCATCCGGGCGAGAATCTTCATCAGCTCCGCGATGCGGGCGCGCTGCGCGGCGATCTCCGCCTCGGTCGACTGCGGCGAGGACGATAGGGCGTCCACCAGCTCCGGCCCGATCTCGTCGCGGCGCCGCTGCAACATCTCCATGGCGAATTCACGGTGCTTGTCGATCGTCAGCCGGAAGCCCAACCCGAACTCCGCATTGTCCTCGAACAGCGAGTTCGACCAGGTCGGCCCGCGGCCCTCGGCGTCCACGCACCACGGCGTGGTCGGCAGATTCCCGCCGTAGATCGACGAGCAGCCGGTCGCGTTGGCGATCAGGGCGCGATCGCCAAAAAGCTGGCTGAGGATGCGCACGTAGGGCGTCTCGCCGCAGCCGGTGCACGCGCCGGAGAACTCGAACAGCGGACGCGCGAACTGCAGGTCGCGGACCGATCCGAGGTCTAGCTCGCGGCGGTCGGTGTCGGGCAGGCGGAGGAAGAACTCCCACCACGCCCGCCCCGCCGCGTGGATCGGCTCCTTTTCGGCCATGTTGATCGCCTTGCGCCCGACCTGCTCCTTGCTCTTCTTCGGGCAGGCCTCGACGCAGAGCGCACAGCCGGTGCAGTCCTCGATCGCGATGCCCAACACGTATTGCAGGCCGGGCCGTTCCCGGTCCTTCCACTCGGCGGAAGGGAAGCCGGCGGGCGCGCCGACCAACGCCTCCGGCGGTACCCGCTTGGCCCGGATGCAGGCGTGGGGGCAGACCAGCGAACAGTTGCCGCACTGGATGCACAGCTCCGCGTCCCAGACCGGCACGAAGAGGGAGATGTTCCGTTTCTCCCATTGCGCCGTCGCCGTCGGGAAGGTGCCGTCGACCGGCATCGCGCTCACGGGCAGCTCGTCGCCACGGCCGGATAGGATCGGCGCCAGCACCTCGCGCACAAACGCCGGGGCCTCGTGGGACACCGGCGGCGGCAGGTCCCGCGTTGCGGTCGCGGCGGCCGGCACCGGCACCTCGCGCAGACGGTCCAGCGTCATGTCCACGGCGCGGAAGTTCTTCTGCACGATCTCCTCGCCCTTCCGGCCGTAGGTCTTTCGGATGGAGGCCTTGATCTTCTCGATCGCCTCCTCGCGCGGCAGCACGCCGGAGATCGCGAAGAAGCACGTCTGCATGATCGTGTTGACGCGGCCACCCATCCCCGCCTCGATCGCGACCCGTGACCCGTCGATCGCGTAGAACTTCAGGCGTTTCGAAATGATGTCCTCCTGCACCTTCCGCGGCAGGTGGTCCCAGACCTCCTCGGGCTTCCACGGACTGGAGTTGAGCAGAAACACGGCGCCCGGCTTCGCGTAACGCAACATGTCGATCTGGTCGAGAAAGACGAACTGGTGGCAGGCGACGAAGTTGGCCGACTCGATCAGGTAGGGCGACGCGATCGGGTCCGGCCCAAACCGGAGGTGCGAGACCGTGCGCGAGCCGGCCTTCTTGGAGTCGTAGACGAAGTAGCCCTGGGCGTACATCTCGGTCTCTTCGCCGATGATCTTGATCGAGTTTTTGTTGGCGCCGACCGTCCCGTCGGCGCCGAGCCCGAAAAACATCGCCCGCACGACGTTATCCGGTTCGATGATGTACGTCGGGTCGTACTCGAGGCTGGTGCCGGAGATGTCGTCGCGGATGCCGACCGTGAAGTGGTTGCGCGGCTCGGGTTTCGCAAGCTCGTCGAAAACGGCCTTGACCATCGCCGGGGTGAACTCCTTGCCCGACAACCCGTAGCGGCCCCCGATCACCCGAGGCAACGCGTACGGCAGGCGGCCGGCCATCGCGTGCTCGCCCAGCGCCGTCACGACGTCCTGGTACAGCGGCTCGCCGGACGCCCCCGGCTCCTTCATCCGATCGAGCACGGCGATCGCGCGGACCGTTCGCGGCAACGCCGCTACGAACGCATCGGTCGAAAACGGCCGGAACAATCGCACCCGCACCACTCCGACCTTCTCCCCGGCTGCGTTCATCGCGCGCACGGTGCTCCACACCGTTTCCGCGCCCGAACCCATCAGCACGATAACGCGCTCCGCGTCCGGCGCGCCGTGGTAGTCGAACAGGTGGTACGACCGCCCCGTGAGCCGCGCGAACCGGTCCATCACCGACTGCACGATGCCCGGGCAGGCGGCGTAGAACGGATTGGCGCGCTCGCGCGCCTGGAAGAAAAAGTCGGGGTTCTGCGCCGTTCCGCGCAACACGGGCCGGTCCGGGTTCATCGCCCGGCGCCGGTGCGCGATGACCAGCTCGTCCGGAATCATCGCCCGGATCTGGTCGTCGTCCACCAGCTCGATCTTCTGGACCTCATGCGAGGTCCGGAAGCCGTCGAAAAAGTGGACGAACGGCACCCGGGACTCCAGCGTCGCCGCCTGCGCGATCAGCGCCAGGTCCATCACCTCCTGCACCGAGGCCGAGGCCAGCAGCGCGAAGCCGGTCTGACGCACGGCCATCACGTCGGAGTGGTCGCCGAAGATCGATAGGGCGTGGGTGGCCACCGTCCGGGCCGACACATGAAAGACCGTGGGCGTCAGCTCGCCGGCGATCTTGTACATGTTCGGGACCATTAGGAGCAGGCCCTGGGATGCGGTGAACGTCGTCGCGAGCGCTCCGGTTTGCAGCGCGCCGTGCACCGCGCCGGCGGCGCCGCCCTCGCTCTGCATTTCGATCACGATCGGCACCGTGCCCCAGATGTTCGTGCGCCCCTCGGCCGACCACTGGTCCGCCCACTCGCCCATGTTCGAGGAGGGGGTGATCGGATAGATCGCGCACACCTCGTTGGTCTTGTGGGCGATGTGCGCGGCGGCCTCGTTGCCGTCCATGATCACGATTTTGCTCTGGTCCATGATGAAGCGAATCTCCGTGCCGGGCCCAAAACCCGAATGCCCATATATACCCGAACCGCCCCTCCCGACGCAAACCGGTCGGCGGCTCGCCGCCCCAGAATTGCGCGCGCCTCAGCGGCGTCGTAGCGTGGAGTTGCGGGTCAGCGGATCCGCGTGTGGCGTGGGAATGCGTCCCGTTTGGATGGCCGACCTGGGTCGGTTCGCGGTGTGCGGCCTCGGCGCCGCCACCGCGGACCTAGGGACCTACGTTTTGCTGGGGGCGGCTGGCATCCATCCCCTCGCCGCGCATCTCGTCAGCCGTCCCCTCGGCGGCGTCGTCAGTTTTCTCGGCAACCGGTTCTGGACCTTCCGCTCTCAGCATCCGGCGGCTGGGTGGACGGTCCAGGTCCGGCGGTATGCGACGATCTGGTTGGGGGCCTACCTGTTGACCGAACTCCTGATCTATCTGCTGCTGCGCCTCGTGCCTGGCCGGCCGGTCGCGGCGAAATTGGTCGCCGAAGGCGTTGCTGGCCTCGCCAACTTCGCGCTCCAGCGGGCGTGGACCTTCCGTCCAGCCACGGCGCCGCGCGTTTGACAAGCGCGGCCGCAAGCAGATATACTCTAAAGTTCATTCTGCGACCCGGCGGGCAGTCCGCCCGGCGGCTCGACAACAGGAGACACTGAACCATGGCAATCAGGATCGGCATCAACGGATTTGGCCGCATCGGACGACTGGTTTTCCGCGCGGCCCTGGAGAACCCGAAGGTCGAGGTCGTGGGCATCAACGACCTGTTCGATGCGAAGCAATTGGCCTACATGTTGAAGTACGACACGATCCACGGGAAGTTCCCCGGCACCGTCGAACCGTCCGAGGGCGCCCTCGTCGTCAACGGTCGCCACATTCGTTTGACGGCCGAGAAGGACCCCGCCAACTTGAAGTGGGGTGACGTCGGGGCGGACTACATCTGCGAGTCCACCGGCCTCTTCCTCGAGAAGGCGAAGGCGGAGGGGCACATTAGGGCCGGCGCCAAATACGTCGTGATGTCCGCGCCCTCGAAGGACGACACCCCCATGTTCGTGATGGGCGTCAACCATAAGGTATACAACGGCGAGCAGTTCGTCTCCTGTGCCTCGTGCACCACGAACTGCCTGGCGCCCGTGGCGAAGGTCCTCCACGACATCTGGGGCATCGTCGAGGGTCTGATGACCACCGTCCATGCGACGACCGCCACGCAGAAGACGGTAGACGGGCCAGGTGGAAAGAAGGACTTCCGCGGCGGGCGCGCCGCGGCGGGCAACATCATCCCGTCGTCCACCGGAGCCGCCAAGGCCGTCGGGAAAGTCATCCCGGCGCTGAAGGGCAAGCTGACGGGCATGGCGTTCCGCGTGCCGACGTTGAACGTGTCGGTCGTCGATCTGACCTGCCGTCTCGAAAAGGCCCCCGGCCCCGACGCCGCCTCGGCCTACGAGGCGATCAAGGCGGCCATGAAGGCCGCCTCGGAGGGCGAATTGAAGGGCATCCTCGGCTACACTGAGGACGAGGTCGTCTCTTCCGACTTCAACCATGATCCGCGCACCTCCATCTTCGACGCGGGCGCGGGCATCATGTTGAATCCCAACTTCGTGAAAGTCGTGGCGTGGTACGACAACGAGTGGGGCTACTCCAACAAGCTGGTGGACTTCATCGTTCACATGGCGGCGTCCGTGTGATCCCAGGCCGCGGGCGGGCGGGTAGCCGGCGCCGGCCGGCCCCGCCCGCCCGCCGCCGATTTTCCTGGGGGTGGCAGCGATGAACAAACTCACCATTCGCGACGTGGACGTGAAAGGGCGGCGCGTGCTGAGCCGCGTGGACTTCAATGTTCCCATCAAGGACGGCAGGGTGGCCGATGACACGCGAATCGTGGCGGCGCTGCCGACCATCCGACACATCCTCGACCAGGGCGCGTCGCTCGTCCTGATGAGCCATCTCGGCCGTCCCAAGGGGAAGGGATTCGAGGCCGCCTACAGCCTCCGCCCTGTCGCGGCCCGGCTTGAGGAATTGCTCGGCCGCCCCGTCAAGTTCGCTCCGGATTGTGCCTCCGATGAGGCGGTTGCCCTCGCCCGCAGCCTGAAGCCCGGCGAACTGCTTTTGGTCGAGAACACCCGGTTCCACGCCGACGAGGGGAAGGTCAAACTGCCCGACACCGCGACCGAGGAGGAAAAAAGGGCGGCCAAGGAGGAGGTTAAGCGGCGGCAGGCCGAATTGGCGCAGCGATTGGCCCAACTCGGCGACGGCGAAGTGTTCGTCAACGACGCCTTCGGCTCGGCCCACCGCGCCCATGCTTCGACTTCGTTGGTCTGCAAATACTACAGGAAAAACGTCGCCGGCTTCCTAATGGAAAAGGAGCTGGCCTACCTGGGGCGGGCGCTGGCCAGTCCCGAGCGTCCCTTTGTGGCGATTCTGGGCGGCGCCAAGGTCAGCGACAAGGTGAACGTCATCACGAACCTGCTCACGAAGGTGGACACGCTGTTGATCGGCGGCGCCATGGCGTACACGTTTTATCGGGCCCGGGGAATGCCGACCGGTCGGTCGCTGGTCGAGGAGGACAAGGTGGATCTGGCGCGGGACATTCTTGGCCGCGCCGCCACGACCGGCGCCCGGCTGCTGCTGCCCGTGGACCACGTCGTCACCGCCGGTTTCGACTTTGCGGCCAAGTCCCTCCTTCCCGGCGCCGAGGTGCGAACTGTGGGCGAGAGGGAAATCCCGGCCGACGCCATGGCCCTCGACATCGGGCCGCAAACGATCGAGCGGTTTACCGCCGAGATCCAAAGGGCGAAGACCGTTGTGTGGAACGGCCCTATGGGGTTTTTCGAGGTTCCGGCCTTTGCGGCGGGCACGCTTGCGTTAGCCCGGGCGGTAGCGGAAACGCCATGCCTGAGCATCGTCGGAGGTGGCGACAGCGTCAGCGCCGTCAACCAGAGCGGGCTGGCCTCAAAGATGGCGCACATCAGCACGGGCGGCGGGGCCAGCTTGGAATTCCTCGAGGGGAAGACGCTGCCCGGGGTGGCGGCCTTGACCGATCGATGAAGTAGAGGCGCGTCCGGCATGCGCGCGGCGGCGTGGGCGGGAGCGGTGATCGTTGCGCTTGCGATGGCGACGCGAGCGTCGGAGTCCACCGCCGGCGTCCTGGAGTTCGAGGCTCGGATTCAAGGAGATTTCAAGGCGTTTGCGCCCCGCCATGTCGCGGCCGTTTGGATCGAGGATGCTGCGGGGCGCTTTGTGCGTACCCTTCTCGTGGTTGGTAAGAGGCAGCAAAAGCGGCTTGAGGCGTGGCGAGCGGCGTCCGGTGGGCGGGCGCCGGACGTGGTCACCGGAGCCACTGCTGCCGATTGGGGGCGGATGGCGGCCACCTGGGATGGTACAGATGCGGAAGGCCGACCGGTCGCCGACGGCGTGTACAGGGTTCGCATAGAATCCACGTGGTCCAACGCCGCAGGGCCTCAATGGAGCGGCGGGTTTCGGAAGGGGCCAGAGCCCGACCGGCCAGCGATGACAGATTCTGGTCCGTTTCGCGACATTCGGCTTGAATGGAAGCCGAAATAGCCCGAGAGCGGCGTCAGATTGTTTGACCGACCTGCAGCGTGCCCGCCGTGCCAGGCGTCCAGCGCGCCGGCTACTTGATCACCTCGAACTGGCTGGCGAAATCCATCGCGCTCCCTGCTGGTGGTTCGACGCGGGGCACGATCGCTACATGGATCAATCCCTTCGGAAGTTTTCGCAGGTGCAGGCTCTGCCAGTTGGTCAGCACCAGCACCTTCGAACGCTCGGCCGGGAGGGTTGATAGGTCGGCGGCGCTGACGGCCGGAGGTGGGAACATGAGCACGACGAGCTTGGCGGAGGCGTGGCGGCGAAGCGCCTCGATAAAATCGGCGCGCGTCACCGGCTCGCCCGTGCGCTCAAGCTCGGGGTTGGGCGGCAATTTCTCTTCTGCTCGTATCGTCAATCCCTCGCGCCCGGCGGTGTCCCGAAATGCGGTCGTGTAACGGGCCGAGAAGGGATCGGTCATTTCCGGCGGGCGATCGATGCCGAGGACGACCACATCGCCACCGGGGCCGGCGAGGGCCACCGCCTCGCGGACGGCGATGGCGGTGAGTTCATCGGCCAGTTGGGCGGTCTCCCTGGGCATCGACGGCGCGCGCCGGCAGGCGCGCAGGCCGAGGGCGGCCGCGCCGACGACCGCGAGGACGATCAGCAGGGGGGCCAGTCGGGAGGAGGAGCCGTTCATGTGGATCTCCGGACGTCTCTCACCAGTAGAGATCAATGGCCGCAATATAGCTGTACGACCGATAAATCTCTTCCTTGGGCCGATTTACGACACCGCCGCCGCCGGTGCAGACCTTGCAAACCTGAGGTCGTCCGACTCCGGCGTGGGGAAATGAAAGCCAGT
>CAKZPT010000005.1 GCA_937139365.1 uncultured bacterium
TGCCGCACGGGACGGCGGCCGACGGCTTCGCCGAACGCCAGCCGATCTGGCTCACCACCGGGGCCGATCGGCCGAACGGCGCGGCGGTGTTGGTGTTGGTCGAGGACGCGGCGGAGGAGGGGCTCGAGGCCTATGAGCGGGTTCTCGTGCCGTTCGAGGGCGGCGATCCGGCTTCGCTGGAGCGGGCGCGCGGGCGCTGGCGGACATCGCGGTGCTCACGCCGGAAACGCTGACCGGCGACCGACTGCCCGAGGCCGCCGCCGGCGCCGTCCGCATGCTCCAGGAGGGCCGCCATCAGTTCGACGTGGTGGATTTCGAGACCGACGTGTCACCGTACAAGGTCCTGGTCCTGCCGGACAACATCACGCTCGACGACGCCCTCGTTCGGAAGCTGGAGGCCTATCTGGCGGCCGGCGGTGCGGTTCTGGCCAGCTTCGAATCGGGGCTCGGGCGCGATCGCAAGGCCTTCCGGCTCGAGGCGCTGGGCGTGACCAAGGCCGGAGAGGGTCCTCTAGATCCCAAGGGAGAACCGGTCCGCGGTCGCGCTTTCCCGCGCCACAACTTTGTGGACTACGTTCGTCCTCGCCCGAATTTCCGCACGGCGTTGGACCCCGTCGAACACGTGATGTACTCGGCCGGCCTGCCGGTGACGGCGGCGCCCGACGCGGAGGTGCTGGCCGATACGGTCCGGCCGTATTTCGACCGCGTCGGGGAAACGTTCATCTCGCATCGGCAGACGCCCTCCTCCGGCCAAGTGGCCGGCCCCGCCATCGTGCGCCGCGGCCGCTGCGTCTACCTCTCGCACAACGTGTTCAGCCAGTACCACCGGGCGGCACCCCGCTGGTGCCGGACCCTGGTGCTGGATTCGCTGGCGACGCTGTTGCCCGAACCCCTCGTGCGGGCCGAGGCGCCGACGACGGTCGTGATGACCCTGAACGAGCAGCCGCGCGAGCGGCGGTGGGTGCTGCACGCGCTGCACTACATCCCCGAACGCCGCGGACAAGCGTTCGACGTGTTGGAGGACGTCGTTCCTCTGCGCGATGTTCGCGTCTCGGTCCGCAGCGAACGCGCGCCTCGGTCAGTGCGGCTCGTGCCGCAGGGGGTCGCGCTAGAGCACGCCCACCGCGAGGGGCGCGTCGAGTTCAGGATTCCCGAGATCGCCGGGCACCAGATGGTGGAGCTCGCGTTCTGAGGCGCGGCCGCCGTTCCCCGCAGGCCTCCGTCGCTACCGTCGGCGGGTCGAGTCCCAAGAATTGGGTGACCGAGCCGCAAACGTTTCCAAGGTTTGGACACGTCAACAGCACCGCGCGCTGATCGGGCATTCTGGAGCCGCAAGGACACCGCGGGCGCGCCGGTCAGGGCGCGGCCAGGGCGGCGGCTTCGTCCGGCGACAGCGGACGGTCGAAGACGGCGATCTCGTCCAGCCGGCCCTCCCATCCGTCCTCTCCGTCGGCGCGTTCGCCGAAGAAAAAATCGCCGCCTCCGGGGGTGCCTGTGGCGCCCTCGATCTCGAGACGTCCGTCGAGGTCCACGCGAACGGCGGGGCCGTCGCGCACCAGCAAGACGTGCCGCCACTGCCATCGCGGCAGGATCGAGCGACCAGCCACAACCGACGACGGATCCTCTCCGTGGACGAATACGAGCCGGCCGGGCGCGCTGTTGGTGCCGGCGACGCCCAGGTGGTCGCCGTGCGCGCCCAGGCCGCCGTCGGGGCCGCGGGAAAACATCCGGCCGGCGACGCCACGCCAGTCGGCGGGCATGCCGTTCCCGGCCCACATCGCCACGGAGTACCGCCCGCCGATGTGAGGCAGGCGGGCGCGCAGCCGTCCGCCGGCGAAGTGCGCCGCGCGGTTGATGGAGCCGGGCGCTGCGAAGGCAGGCGGGGCTGATCCGTCGAGGAAGAAGGCAACCGGCGGTTCGTACACGGCAGTCCGCCCATGCTCGCCGGAGTCGTTTGCCAGGGGACCGCTCATTTCCTCCAGTCGCCAATAGGTGACGGGTCGGGCCGCCAGCACGGTTCGCGCGGCGGGCCCCGGCGCCGGCGTCCAGGGCCGCCGCGGCTGTCCACAGACGATTTCGAGCGGCGAGACGATCGACTCGACGATTCTCGGCTCAGCCTGAACCTCGAGGTCCGCGGTCCCGGCCGGCCAAGTGGTGTAGCCGCCGAGCCGGTGCTGTTCGGGTGGCGGGATGTAGCCGTCGGCGCCGTTGGCCAGCGAAATGACCATGCACGCCGGCAGTGGGCTGGCTCTTGAGGCCGGTCAGCGCGTAGGCCTCGCACGGCAGGGCGGCGATCGCAAAGTCGCCGACGCGGATCGCCTGCAGCACGATCTCCGTCGTGCGGCGTTCGGCAAGGAGGAGCTGCTCGCGCGCAATACACTTCCGGCTGGGTTTTCGGCGGGCGTTCGGCCAGCGGCGCGGCCATGCGCGCCGCCCACTCCAGAAGCTGCCGGTCGGGCAGCAGGCGGGCCGGCCGCAGGCGCCGCTCCGCCACCGCGAGGTCCGCCGCAGGCCAGTGGGGAACGTTGCTTAGGGTGGCGGCGGCCTGCTCGACGAGGCCGCTGGCGTAGGCCTCGATCGTTGGCCACGGGCGCTGTCCAGACCCTGGCTGCGTGTGGTCGCATACCCAGACGTCGCCGCTGCAGTCCTGCGACAGGAGCGCGACGAACGGCGGGTGGCCGCCCTCGCCGGGCGCCAGTCGAGCGCGAAGGCCGTCGCAACACCGACCGAAGCAGTCGGCGCTGATGCCGCTGTCGCCGAAGTAATGCATCGAAAAATCGCCAGCACGGCCAAGGCCGGACGCCGCGGGCACGCAGGGATAGCAAAAAAAGCTCGGGATCCTCGGGGCCGGACGGGCCCACGTCGTCGTCCCGGTTGCGGGCGGTGTGCATGTTGGCGCGGACGGTTCGGTTGCCGAATGGATCCTCGGCCACCCGGTCGGGCCGTCGGATCCAGCGTCGTACCGCGGTGAACTCGCCGGCGTCCGCCGAGGCATGGCCGACCTCGGCCGGACCCAGCGCCGCCCGCGCCACCGCGACGGCCTCGGCGACGCGCTGGCGGAGGAACGGCAGGTGCGCCTCGTCGATCTCTGTGTCGAGGCCGCCGAAGACGGAGGGAGCTGAGTGGGCGTGGGTTCAGAATGTGGTCGGGCGGAATGCCGGAGGCGCGGGAGGCGATCGCCCGGATTTCGTCGGTCAGCTCGCGTCCCATCAGGCAGGCGTCGACCACCACGACGGCGACGCGCATTCGGCCGTCGTCGAGCGCCAGGGCACGGGCATGCAGAGCGGGGTACGGATATGGTCAGCGGTGTGGCTGAAAAACCGCCGTTGACGAGGATGGCAGGTTCGTGGGCGTAATGTCCACAACGGCCGCGCCGGCTCGAAACTCGCTGCCGGAGGCCACACCAGCGACGAAGGCCGCAACCCCCGCGAGCCACCATGCGCTTTTCATCTCAAGGTGCGACTCCCCGGATACGCGCATGCGACGCCGCACGGCCCACCGTGAGGACGGGCGAAGGCAACCATCGTCGGGCCGGGCCCACGGATAGGCGGTCGGCGCAAGGTGACTGTAGGCGATGGACGCCGACGTCAATGTCCGGGCCGTCCTCCGGGATACGAAGCATCAGGGGGAGGGTTCAAGCCGGATCTCCCCGGCGGCGGCCTCGAACCAGAGGATGCCGTCGGTCGTCGTCGTGGCGTAGCGTCCGTCGAGGGCGCGATCGGGCGCATCCGGCAGGAGGGCCGTCAGGATCCGCGCCACGTCGTCGGGTCGGTCGCTGAGGTCGGACAGCCACACGATGCGGCCGCCGCCGACGCGGCGTGTACAGGCGGCCAGCGCGGCGGCGTCCACCTCGCGCGTCGGCCGGGCGGAGGGTGCGGAGGGCGTGGCGGCGGGGCCGGCATCCGCCCGGGCCCATTCGATCCGCCGCACTTCAACGCCCAGGCGGCGCCGATCGCTCGAGCCGGATGTCTCTGCCGGGCTCCAGGCAGCGCATGCGATCGCGAGGCGAGTTAGGGGGCGGGGTGCAGCGGGCGCGGGCACGTCGACGGTGACGTTGGTGGCACCCGGGACGCCGACCAGGGCGACGTCGCGGCCGTCGACGGAGAGCCGGACCGGCCCGGAGGCGATGGCGTGGCGCGGGATGTGCATCTCGACGACCAGTCGTCGGGGTGCGCCGCCGGCGGCGGGCAGGAGCACGTCGGCGCGGGCGCCGGTCCAGCGGCAGGTACGCCCGCCGGGCCTCTCTTCCGGCTCGTGCCAGTCGCCCTCCAGCCAGATGTCGTCGCCCTTTGTGCCGAGGTCAAGGACCCATCGGGCGGGCGGCGGACCTTCCCATCGCGTCGCAAGGAGGGCAGGGGCGCGATCGGGCGGCGCGAGGGCTCCGCGAGTCCATTCGGGCGGCTCGAACAACCGGCCGCCCAGGGCTTGTCCAGGACGGGTGGCGACGATCAGGGTTCCGCCGGCGTCGACCCATTCGCGGATGCGGCGCGCGGCGTCGGGCTCGAGGACGGGAGCGTGGGCCAGGAGGAGCCAGCGGAGGCCGCGGAGGCCTCCGTCGGCGACGGAGCGGCGGGTGAGGAAGTCGGGGTCGGCGACGTCGCGCACGACCACGGCGAGGCGGCGGAGCCGGCCGTGGGCCTCCGGCTCGAGCGCCCAGCTTTCGCGAGGCAGATAAATGGCGCCGTCGCGGCGGGGCGAGCGCGGCTGGAGGCACGGGAGCCAGCGGGCAAACAACTCCATCGATCGGCGGCCTTCGCGGGTGACGTTGTCGGCATAGCAATGGAGCTGGCGGGCGCCGGAGGCGGAGGCGTTGTAGATGCGGGCCACGTTCCCTTCGGGCGTGACGCCGCCGGCCGGCTCGAAACCGCAGAACGTGCCGTAGAGCCGAGTTGCGGTGGCCACCTCGCGGGTGAGGGTGAAGTTGTGGGAATAGTCGCTGCCCTCGTTGGTGATGCGAATGCCCGCGCGCAGCGGGGCGATTGCGGCGGCCTGGGCGGTGAAATCGGCACCGAGGACTGGGGCGCCGTCCCCGCCCGTGCACAAATAAATGGGGGTGTCGGGAAAGTGGCGGCGAGCGAGGCGGACCCACAGCACTGCCCAGTCGGTCATCGCCTGCTGGTACCACTCGACGAAGTCGGCGCGGGCCCGGTCGTTCGGCGCCCGGTCGGGGTGGAAGGGTTCGACGGCGTCGAACGAGGCGTGGGAGGTGGACCAGGCGCGGTTCAGCGCGCCGATGTCGCCGTAGGCACGGCGCATGGCGGAGCGGAAGGCGTCCGCGGCGGCGCGGTCGCC
Organism: uncultured bacterium; assembly: GCA_937139365.1. Taxonomy (GTDB): domain Bacteria; phylum Verrucomicrobiota; class Kiritimatiellia; order PWTM01; family PWTM01; genus CAACVY01. Next base: position 5,293 of record CAKZPT010000005.1, read on the forward strand.
AGCCCACCAACCGTGGTGATTGTGGTACGTGCCGGTGAGCCGCGCCGTCCAGCCGCCTTCGGGGCCGGCGGGGTAGAGGCTTTCGCCGTAGATGCCGGTGACGCCGAGGAGAACCGATTCGATCACCCCGCGGTCGCGATAGCGCCGGGCGAAGGCCTCCAGAAAGCGGTCGACCTGCCGGGGTAGGGCGGGGTTGAAGATGCTTTGAACTCGGCTTTCGCGGCGGTGTTCAAGGCAGACGAAAAACAGGGAGTCGGGGCTTTGCTGAAACCAGAGGGGCGTGGCGTACGCGGGGCCGGCGATCAGAAACGGCACCCATTTCAGGCCGGCGCGTTCGAGGATCTCCACCTGGGCATCCCATTTCGACCAATCCCAGCGGCTCGGCTCGGGCTCGACGCCGGCCCAGTCCACGTAACTCTCGACGCTGGTGACGGTCAGGTGTCGGTAGACGCGGGCGTCGTCGGGGCCGGCGTCGTTGCCGAAGGTCAGCTCGATGCCCGGCGGCCGGCGGGAGGCCATCCACGAAGGCAGCGCGGGGAGAGGGTCGCCGGGCGGAGGAGGCGCGTCGGACAGCTCGATCCGCCGCACGGCGAGGCCAGGACGGGCGATGCGCAGGTCGGCGCCCTGATTCTGGCCTCCCCGCAGGGACATGCGGGGCAGCGGGAAGACCATGCGCCGCCATCCGCCGCCGAGCGTCCAGGCGGAGTGCGGGACGGTGCCATAGGCATCGCGCGCTCCGTTGGGCTCGGCGCGGTCGTACTGGACACCCACCTGGCCAACGTCGTCGTGGCGGGCCTCGATCGTCAGCCACGCGTCAACCGGCCCACGGCGCCAGTCCGGGTGGTCGAGCCGGACGTACATGTAGCGCGAGCGGGGACCCTGGATGCGGCGGGCCGGGCGGCCGTCCAGATCGACGGGGACGTTTTCCCCGTCACCGGCGGAGGGGACGACGAGCCCCGTGCCGCGGTTGGTGGGGCCCAGTTCGATCCACAGCGGGGGGCGTCCGGCGGCGGTCGCGCCGATGGTTGCCAGCCACACTGCGCCGGCGGCAGCGCACAGGCGGAAGCTCATAGCGGATCTCCGAGAGCGGGGTCGTCCTGCGCCTCGCCCTCCGCGGGCTCGAGGCCCACCACGCCGTCGGCGGGCGACGAGCGAACGACGCGGCCGGGCGGAACTTCGAGAAAGAGGTCGGGCGGCCACGGGCCGTCCACGAGGCGGCGCAGCCAGTCGAGATCGCCGGCCAGGGTGTCGAACTCCCATTTGCGTTCGGCGGCGCGCGCGGCGGCGGCGCGTTCAAACGCGTCGTCGTCGGCGACGCCAGTGCGGATGTAGAGGTAGCGGCGGTAGTGGCCGACGCCCCCGGCGAGGGTCTCGACGATGTACCGGGCATTGTCCTCGCCGAACTGCCGCACCAGGTCGTCGTAGGGGGTATCGAGGCCGAGACGGTGGGGTATGGACAGCGGCTTTAGCTCCTCGTCCACCTCGGCGCGCTCCATCCAGCCGGGCGTGAGGAAGTACGTGCCGGGTTTGGAATGGAACAGTTCGAGATAACGTTCGGGGCGGCCGAGGAACAAACCGATGCAGTCGTGCGAGCGCGGGAGGACGAGCGGGGTGCGGCGGGCGCGCACGCCGGCGAGGCCGTTGTTGCACAAGCCGTAGCCGAGGAGGATCCGCTCGTAGCGGCCATCGGGGGTCGCGTCGATCGCGCGTTGCACGCGCTCGCGCATCCCGCCCGACGGCAGGTCGTGCAGGCCCTTGGGCAGGAATTCGAGGTCCACGGTGTGGGGCGACCGGGCGGCGAGGGCGGCAAGTTCTCGGGCGAAAATCTCGCAGGCGATGAGCTTCAGTCGCATGGAGCGGGGTTCCGGCGGGGCCCGGCCGCGCGGCGGAGCTACCAGCGCTCCCAGTGGACGGCGTCCTCGCGGTACCGCGTGCGTGCGGCCGGCCGTGCCGCCGGCCGGCCGACAGCGACGACCGAGATCGGTACGATGTTGGGCGGAAGTTCGAAGAGGCGGCGCAGGTGCTCGATGCGGTCGGGTCGAGGATGGACGCCGAGCCAGCAGGCGCCCAGGCCGAGCATGGACGCGGCCAGCAGGAGGTTCTCGATGGCGGCGCTGACGTCCTGCAGCAGGTACGACTCGAGCCGCGCGTGGGCGCGTTCGATGTCGCCGAGCACGACGATCCCCAACGGCGCGCGTCGCAGCATCCGGCCGTGCGGCAGACCGTCGCTGATCCGCCGGAGCGTCGCGCGGTCGCGCACGACGATGAAGCGCCACGGATCGGTCTCGACGGCGGACGGCGCGGCCATCGCGGCGGCCAGTAGGTCGCGAACGACGCGGTCGGGGATCGCGCCGGCACGGTAGCGGCGGACGCTGCGACGGCGGAAGATCGGCATCAGCCGCGGGTTCAGCGGGGAGGCGGCGGGAGGGGCGGTGCGGGGCATGCGGCGGCGCTCCACGATCGTCAGCCGGCGGTCGTCGGCGAGGCGGCCGTGACGGCCCGCGTTTTTTCGAGGCCGATCCGGGCGATCTCGGCGGCCGGCAGTTTCCAGTACTCCGCGTTGAACAGCTCCAGCGAGAGGACGGGCTGGGCACGGTTGGCGGCGAAGGCGGCGAGGAGGTCGCCGATCGGCGCGACCCCGTCGCCGGGCCACACCCGGTCGGCGTCGCGCAGTGATTCGCGCGCCACGCCGGCGGGCACGTCGTTTATGTGAAAACAGCGCAGGGCGCTTCGGCCGAAGATCCGCAAGGCGGCCGGCGGGCTCCCGCCGCGGACGATGTGGTACACGTCGGCCAGCAGGGCCGCCTCGGGGCAGCCGCAGCGGGCCAGCACATAGGCGGCTTCGTCGAGGCGGGAGAGATTGGCCGAGGCGCCCCAGATCTCGAGCTGCGGCACCACGCCGACGGACCGGCCGGCCTCGACGACGGCGGCATAGCGCTCGGCGATCGCGTCGAAAGGGATCCGGTCGGCGTCCTTCGAGGCGCCCGACGGGGGGGCCGCGATCATCCGGGCGCCGAGCCGGGCAGCGAGGTCCATGTCGCGCTTCATTTGCTCGACGCCCCGGGCGCGTTCGGCGGGATCGTTGACGATCCACTTGGCAAAACCGATGACCGACACCACCGCCAGGCCGCGATCGGCACACTCGCGGGCCAGCTCGGTCAGCGAGCTGGCGACGGGTTCCATGTCGGAGATCCACGGCTCGTACGCGTCGTAGCCGGCCGCGGCGGCGAGGCGGAGTTGGTCAGCGAGGGGCAGCTTGTGGCCGCGGATCGTGGCGGCGTTGAGGGCGAACAGAAAGCGCTCCGACGCGGCCGGGGTGGCGGCGGAGCGGGCGGCGGGCACCGCGACGCCGGCCAGCCCGGCGCCGGTCCCTTGGAGAAATGAGCGTCGTTTCATAGTGCGATGGGCGATGCGCGTCAGGCGGGCAGCGGGCCCCAGCCCGCGCGCCAGGGTGGGTTGAGAAAGGCATTGGCCTCGCCGCAGTTGGTGAATCGGATCGCCGCCGGGTCGTATTCGAGACGCCGGCCGGCGAAGCGGATGGCGATCATGCCGAGCAGGCCGATCTCGCTCAGCGGCGCGCCGTAGTCGAACGGCGAAGAGGCAGGCCGTCCCTCGCGTACGGCGTTGAGCCAGTTGACATAGTGGCCCTCCGGGATGCGGGGCAGGTTTTTTGCGGGGGGGCTGAAATTCGCGCATCTTCGATTCGGGGATGATCCGGCAGCCGCCGGCGCCGTGAGAGCCGTACATGATCTTGCCCTCCGTGCCGATGACGACTGCTCCGGTGCCGACGACCTTCCGGTCGGGTTCAAGTTCCGGCGGACGGGGGATGCGAATGCGCCCGTCGTGCCAGACCAGCGTCACCGGCCCGCGGCCCTCCTTCGCCGGGAACTCGAAGACGATGCGCGAGCCGGGCGGATAGACCTCGGCATGCTCGCGCGGGTCGTAGTCCTGGACTTCGGCCTGGATGGCCGTGGGCAGGCCCAGGTTGAGGGCCCAGAACACCGGGTCCACGACAGCGTCGCAGGCGCAGTGGACCTCGGTCACGCGGCCGATTGCGCCGGCGCGGATCATTTCGACGAAGACGCGGATGGACTCGCTGGAGTGGCCTTGGTTGCCCATCTGCGTGACGACGCCGGCACGGGCAGCGGGCACGCGCGATGGCGCGCACCTCGGCGACGGAGTGGGCGAGGGGTTTCTCGCAGAAGACGTGCTTGCCGCGGGCCAGCGCCGCCAGCACCGCCGGCGCGTGAGTGTGATCGGGGGTGCCGACGAAGACGGCGTCGATCCGATCTGACCTCTCGTCGAGCATCCGCCGGAAGTCCTTGTAGCGCGGCACGTCCGGGAGCTTCTTGAACGCCTCCGCCGCCCGGCGGTCGTCCACGTCGCAGAGGGCGACGATGTCCTCCGAGAGCATGTTCTGCAGGTCCTGCCACCCCTGTCCGCCGCATCCGATGGCGGCGAGGCGGATCTTGGCGTTCGGCGCGATGCGTCCCGGACCGCCGAGCACGCGGCGGGGAACGATCTGCACCGCGGCGACCGCCGCTGCAGTGCGCAAGAACGACCTTCGTCGCATCGCGAACCCTTTTGGCGGGCCGGCCCACAGGGCCTAGACCCGGTAATTGGGCGACTCCTTGGTGATCTTGACGTCGTGCGGGTGGGCCTCGAGCACACCGGCGTGCGTGACGCGGACGAACCGGCCCCGGCGGCGCAGCTCCTGCAGCGTACGGCAGCCGCAGTAGCCCATCGCCGCGCGCAGGCCCCCGCTGAACTGGGCCAGGACCTTGTCCAGTGGCCCGGCGTAGGGCACGATCCCCTCGATGCCTTGAGGGACGAGTTCCTCCTCCGGCGCGCCGTCGTACCCGTAGCGCTGCCGGCTGCCCGCCCGGGCGCGCATCGCGTCCAGGCTGCCCATCCCGCGGTAGACGACGTACTGGCGACCCTGGTGGATGATCTTTTCGCCCGGGCTCTCGTCCGTGCCGGCGAGCACGCCGCCCATCATCACGCAGTCCGCGCCGGCGGCGATGGCCTTCGGGACGTCGCCGGAATGGCGGATACCCCCGTCGGCGACGACGGGGATGCTGTCCTTCAGCGCGGCGGCACAGGCGTAGATCGCCGAGATCTGCGGCACCCCGACGCCGGCGACCACGCGCGTGGTGCAGATCGAGCCGGGGCCGATGCCGACCTTCACCGCGTCCGCCCCCGCGTCGCGCAGCGCGACCGCGGCCTCGCCGGTGGCGATGTTGCCGGCGATCACATCGATGTCAGGGTGATGCCGCTTAATCCACCGGGTCATCTCGATCACCCCGCGGCTGTGGCCGTGGGCGGTGTCCACGACCAGTACGTCCACCTCTGCGTCGGCCAGCGCCTCGACGCGCGCGTGGTCGCCGGGACCGACGGCCGCGCCGACGCGCAGCCGGTATTTCGAGTCGCGGTTGTACTCCGGCCGCGCGTTGCGGATCAAGGTCTGGACGTCGGTGTAGGAGTACAGGCCCACCAGTTTTCGATCGCGAACCAGCGGCAGTTTGCCAATCCGGTGCCGCAGCATGATCTGGTAGGCCTGCTCGAGGGTGGTCCCGGGCGGCGCGGTGATGACCTTGCGCGTCATCACCTTAGAGATCGAGGCGTTCGGGTCGCGGGCGAACTTCACGTCGCGAGAGGTGAGGATGCCCACGAGGCGATCGTCCGCGTCGAGGATCGGAAAGCCCGTGAAGCTGTAGCCCCGCCGCGCGCAGGTCTCGCGGACCGTCGCCAGCGTGTCGGTGTCCCGGAAGGTGACAGGGTTCACGATCAGCCCGTTCAGGTGGCGCTTGACGGCGTCCACCATCGCGGCCTGCTCGCGCGCGGTGAGGTTTTTGTGGATCACGCCGAGGCCGCCGAGCATGGCCATCCCGATCGCCATCCGCGTTTCGGTGACCGTGTCCATTGCCGCGCTGAGAAACGGCAGGCTCATGAAGATGCGCGACGTGAGCCGGGCGCGCAGGTCCGCCTCGGGGGGGAGAAAATCGCTGTAGAGGGTGACGAGGGAAACGTCGTCGAAGGTCAGCGCCTCGTGCGGAAACGCCGCCATAAAGGCGTCCATGTCGGGATTGATGCTCATGCGTCGCCTTTTGGCCTACCGACTCTAGGTCCCGGGCTCACCCCCGTCAAGCAAGGGGGATCGGGTGGCGGGTGGACGGGGGGCGCGGGCGTAGCGTCCAAGGATTGGAAGCCTGGGACACGGCGGCGTCCAAACCTTGGAAAATCGCTCGACCTCTCCTTGGTGGACACGTCAAGCATGGTTTCGTCGGAGTCGTCCCGGTCGACGCCGTCAGGGCCGTCGGCGGGCATTGCATGGCGTCGGTGGAAGTTCTAGGCTGGGATTGGGAACGTAGGCCGGCACCCTCGGGGCGGCGGGCGAAAGAGAGTATGAACCGGGGGATCCTTACGGGCGTGGCGACAGCCTCCGCGGCGGCGGAGGCCGCCGAGTTCGGCATGGGGGTGCGCGGTGGGTTGAACGTCCCGCGTCTGCGGGGTGGCGGCAACGAAATCAACCGCGGCTACGCATCGATTCTTGCGCCGAACGCGGGGGGGTGACGCCGTAACCGACGACCTGCCGCGGTTCGACTGGGGGTACCGGTGGGCGTCGGTCTCGAGTACGAGGCCGGTCCGACGCACCGGATCTTCCTCGACGTGCGTGGCGAATACGGATTGCCCCGTATCCGGAATTACGAACGTAACGGTGAGAGCAATATAGGGCTGCGCCGTCTTTCTGCTGGGCGGGTAGTATCGGTTTAGGGAGGGCTCATCGACGGAGGGTTTCCATGCTGGTTAACATAATAGGACGAGGGTCCATGGCGCGCCGGGTCGGGCTGGCTGGCCTGGGTTGGGCGGCCGCCGCGGCGGCTGCGGCCGTCGAGCTACTGGCGCCGCCACCCCCGAAGCGCCCGTGGTTCATGGCCCGCGGCTGTACGGCGCGCGGCCGGGGCGGCCCTTCTTGTACCGCCTTCCCGTCACCGGCCGACGGCCGCTCCACGTGGTCGTTGAGGACCTGCCGCCGGGGCTTGAATTCGACCCCGTCAGCCGCGCGCTGTGCGGCACGACGCCTCCGCCGGGCGAGCACGTGGTGCGGTTCATCGCCACCAACGCCGCCGGCCGGGCCGAACGGACGTTCACGATCGTCAGCGGCTCGCGCCTGGCCCTGACGCCGCCGATGGGCTGGAACCGCTGGTACACCCACTGCCACCGCGTGACGGCCGACACGATCCGCCGCGCCGCCGATGCGCTGATCGCCAGTAAGATGGCCGACTACGGCTACGAGTACGTCGGCATCGACGATTGCTGGATGACTGCTCCCACGGATGAAGAGTTCGAGAGGTTGAAGGCGGAGATGGTGGCGTTGGGCGCAAAGAACTTCCGGGCGCGTCGCCCGTAGGATCGGTCCCGCCATGGCCCGGCGCGCGACGCCGAGGGCCGGCCCCTGCCGAACCGCCATTTTCCGGATATGAAGGGGTTAGTGGACTACCTTCACGCTCGCGGCCTGAAGGCCGGCATCTACACCTCCCCCGGGCCGTTGACCTGCGCCGAATTCTGGGCCCATGGCGGAACGAAGAGGCGAACGTTCGCGCGTTCGTCAAGTGGGGGTTCGATCTGCTCAAGTACGACTGGTGCTCCTACGACCACGTCGCCGGCGGCCGGGATCGCGAGCATCTGAGCGCGCCGTACCGGCGGATGGGCGAGCTACTCGCCCGGCAGCCCTGCGACATCCTGTTCAACCTCTGCCAGTACGGGAGGGGGGATGTCTGGGCGTGGGGAGCCGAGGTCGGCGGGCACACGTGGCGCACGACGGACGACGTCGGCTGGGCCGGCCGGACCAACGACCTGCCCGGGTTCTACGCCGTGGCGCTGAGCAATACGTGGCTGCACGAGCATGCCGGCCCCGGCCGGTGGAACGACCCCGATTACATCCTGATCGGCTGGTACGGCGATGCCCGCAAGGAGCGCGTGGCGAGGGCGACGGACCTGACCCCCGCGGAGCAGTACTCCTACATGTCGCTGTGGGCGCTGATGGCCGCGCTGCTGTTCTTCAGCGGGGACATGGAGAAGCTGGATGACCTGACGCTCGACGTCCTGTGCAACGGCGAGATCCTCGCGATCGACCAGGACGCCCTCGGCCGGCAGGCGAGGATCGTCTGCCGGACGCCGACGGAGCTTGTGCTGGCCAAGCCGCTCGAGGATGGCTCGTTGGCGGTCGGCGTGTTCGCGTTCGGGCCGGTGCCGCAGACCGTGCGAGTGGAGTGGGCCGGGCTCGGCCTTGTCGGCCGGTACCGCGTACGCGACTGCTGGCGCCAGCGGGATCTCGGCGAGCACGACACCGGATGGTCCGCCGACCTGCCCCGGCACGGCTCGGCGGTCTGGCGGCTGTCCCCCGTCGGCGGCTGACCGCCACCGCGGGGCCGGCGGCTTGCCCCCGGCGCCGGCGACCTGCTATCCAATCGGCGCGGTCGCACGCCCATGCTCAAGTCGCTTCGCGTTCGCAACCTGGCGGTCGCCGAAAATGTCCTGGTCGAGTTCGAGCCCGGACTCAACGTGGTCACCGGCGAGACCGGCGCGGGCAAATCTCTCCTGGTCGGCGCGCTCGCGCTGCTGCTCGGCGACCGCGCGGACCGAACGCTGATCCGCGCCGGCGAGGACCAGTGCGTGGTGGAGGGGGTGTTCGATCTGGCGAAGGCGGGCGGGGTGGACTCGATCCTCGCCGCGTTCGGCCTGCCGACCGCCGAGGAAGGCCGGCTGGTTCTCCGACGGATCGTGCGCGTCAACGGCACCGGCGCCGTCTACGTCAACGACAGCCCGGCGACCGTGCAGGCGCTACGCCAGCTCGGCGACGAGCTCGTGGACCTGCACGGCCCCCACGACCACCAGTCGCTGTTCCGCACGTCCGCCCAGATGGAGATCCTCGACGCGTTCGGCGAATGCGCCCCCGAACGGGCGGCCTGGGCGGAGACGTTCGGCCGGATCGCCGCGCTGCAGCGGCGACGGTCGGAGTTGACGATGGACGAGGCCGCGCTGGCGCGCGAGATGGACCTTCTGGAGGACACGGTCCGGGAGATCGCGGAGGCCGCGCCGGAGGAGGGCGAGGAAGAGCGCATCCGGACCGAACACGAAGTCGCCGGCAGCGCGCAGCGGATTCTGGAACTGGCCGGTCAGGCCGCCAGCCTGCTGACGGAGTCGGAGAGCTGCGCGTTCTCGGCCCTGGCGTCCGCGCAGCGCCCGCTGGAGGAACTCGGCCGCCTGCTGCCCGCCGCAGCCGAATGGCGCGCCGAGGCGGCCCGGCTGGCGTCGGCGGTTCAGGAACTGGGCATGGCGATCGCGCGCGAGGCCGGATCGATCGAGGTAGACCCCGCGCGGCTCGAATGGCTCGACCGCCGTCTCGGCGTGTACCAGCGGCTGCGCCGCAAATACGGCGGCACGGTGGCGGAGATCCTGGCGACGCTCGAATCCTCCCGGCAGCGGCTGGAAGACCTCCGATCGCGCGCCGCGCGGTTGGCGGAGATCGACGCCGAACTGGAGGGCCTGAGGGCCGAGCTGCACCGCCGCGGCGAGGCCCTTCGCGTGCGGCGGACGGCCGCCGCCGTCGAACTGGCCGAGGCGGTGACCGGCGAACTCGAGTTCCTCGGATTCCCCGGCAGCGCCTTCCGCGTGGACCTGGAGCCGGCCGAGCCGCAGGCCGACGGGATGGACCGCGTCGACTTCATGTTCGCCCCGAACGTCGGCGAGGCGATGCGGCCGCTGCGGTTGATCGCCTCGAGCGGCGAGATCTCGCGCGTGATGCTCGCCATCAAGGCCGTGGTCGCCGCGCACGACCGCATTCCGGTGTTGGTGTTCGACGAGATCGACGCCAACCTCGGCGGGGAGATGGGCCATGCGGTCGGCCGCGAGCTGGCCGGCGTGGCCGAGATGCACCAGGTCATCTGCATCACCCACCTGCCGCAGGTCGCGGTCCACGGCGACGCGCACCGCGTTGCGCGCAAAACCGTGCGCGACGGCCGCACGTACACGGAGGTGGCGCCGGTCGAGGGCGACGAGCGGATCGAGGAGTTGGCCCGTATGCTCGGCGGGGGCGATTCCCGAGCCGCCCTGGCCCACGCCGCCGAGATGCTGCGGCGGGCGCGGCACGGCCGGTGAACCCGACGCGCCGTTTACCGGCCGGCGCCGTCGTTGCGGCCGCCTCGGCGGAAGGGACACCGGTCCGGCGTGGCGGAAGGCGCCCGCAGAGGCATCAAACGTCCGCGTGGCTGGTACCCCGGGCGCGGATCGAACGCGCGACCTGCGGTTTAGGAAACCGCCGCTCTGTCCAACTGAGCTACCGGGGTGGTTTTCCCCGACAATAATCTGCCGGGTCGGTTTTTGCCAGACTCCACCATCCCGTCCATGTGCCCCGAACCGCCCGCCGTCGGTCAACCAGAGCTCCTTTCCGCTCCGGCATCGCCGTTATCCACCCGCCATGGCTGCGTCCCTTTTCTGGAGCCAAGGGGTTCTCGTTGGCGAGTGTTCCGCCGGGGAAGCCACCACGGGCCCCTTGCCCAGCCCGCTGCACCCGCATTCATCGTTGGGCGTGCCTTCCTCCGGACTGTTCTCCATGTCCAGGCGCGGCCGCCCGGACGCGCGCTGGCCGACCTCGTCGCAGCCCCTCACGACGGTAAACCGACGGCGGGATAGGCTGGACAATCGGAGCGGGCGGGCGGTATATGCAAACGGTTCCAATGCGCACGCGGATCAGCTACGGAGTGGACATCGGCGCCCATGGAGGGGTTTGCGTTCGTGCCGTACGCGACTGGCGGGGAAGGGTTCAAACGACACTTCTCCACAGGGCCGATGGCGGGATCGCCGAAGCGATTAGGTCGGATCTTCGGCCGGGGAGAGCGGCGCTGGTTTGCGCGGCGGTCTCTGCCACGGATACGGCGATCCGCCGTCTGAAGGTCCCGTTTGCCTCCCGCCGCCGCGCCCGCAAGG
>CAKZPT010000006.1 GCA_937139365.1 uncultured bacterium
GCGCCACCCCACCACGCCGTCGCGGCCACCAGCCATGCCCCCGCGGGAAGAGCGCGGCTCAGTTCGCACCCTTGCGGATCGGGGCGGGGACCACCATCGATGGGGAAAATCGGCCGCCCGCGCGCCACCCTTCGGGCCGAGCCGCTTGTTGGCCGAAGGCCCCATCGGCGGGTTGAGCGGGATCTCCACCGCTCCGGCTTCCGCCATCAACTCGTACAGTCGGCACTCCATCGACCGGACCGTCGCCGCGTGCGCGGGGTCGTCGATCAGGTTGCGCGTCTCGGCCGGATCGACCGCCAGGTCATAGAGCTCGTCGCAGTCCCACAGGCCGTAGTACGTGGTGTATTTGAAGCGGTCGCCGCGCAGCGCGAACACCGTGGGCGACTGGGGGAAGTTCTTCTCCCAGTAGTATACGTTTAGAAACTCGCTCCGCCATGGCACGATCTCACCGCGCACCAGCGCTAGGAAGCTGTGGCCGTCGATGCCCGCCGGCGGCGGAACGCCGGCCAGCTCCAGCAGCGTCGGGGCCACGTCGATGTTTGCGACCACCTGTGTCACGGTCCGTCCGGCGGGCACAAGCCCCGGGCACTGCAGCAGCATCGGCACGCGGATGGAGTCCTGATAGGCGACGCGCTTGTCGATCAGGCCGTGCTCCCCGAACAGGAAGCCGTCGTCGCTCATGTAGAGCACAGCCGTCGAGTCCTCGAGACCCCGCTCTCGCAGCCACGCCAGCAGGCGGCCGACGCTGTCGTCGAGGGAACGGAGGGTTTCGCAGTAGCGCCGGTAATAGGCGCCGACGTCGAGGTCGCTGTGGTAGGGGAAGTCTACCCTGTGCCATGAGTTCCGCTGATCGCGCATCCAGCGGGGCTGCGCGGCGCGGCCCGGGTGGTTCGGGTCGGCGCTGGGCGGCGGCGACCACGGTGCGTCGCGATAGCAGTCGCGGTGGCGCTCGGCCGGCACGAAATCCGCGTGCACCGCCTTATGGGGGGGTAAAGGAAAAACGGGCGCGTGCGATCAGTCCGGCCCAGCCAGTCGAGCGCGTACTCGGTCAGCTCGTCGGTGATGTAGCCCTTCTGCGGTACTCGGCGGCCGTCGACGTTCAGGCCGGCCGGCGTGGGCAAGTAGGATCCCTGACCTCGAAAGCTAACCCAGTGGTCGAAGCCTGGCCGCGGATCGTCCGACTCCCCGCCCATGTGCCATTTGCCGACGAAGGCGGTCTGGTAGCCGGCCTTCTGAAGGAGCTCAGGGAACGTCACGCGGTCTGGGGGCAGCGGACGGTTGTTGTCGATCACGCGGTGACAATGCGTATAGAGGCCGGTTAGAATCGAGGCACGGCTGGGGGAACACAACGCGGTGGAGACCATCGCGTTGCGGAAGTGCACGCCGTGGCGGGCGAGCGAGTCGAGGTGGGGCGTCTCTAGGAAGGGGTGCCCAAGAAATCCGAACGCGTCGTGGCGATGGTCGTCGGAAAGAATGAACACAATGTTACGCCGGCCGGCCGCCATCTCCGGCTTCGTCCCCTGCGCAACGCAGGCGGCCCCCATCGCCAGCACCACCGCCCGCCACCCGCCGATCGAATGCTGCATCGATATCCTCCTCTCGCCCCGGGGACCTCCGGAACGCGGGCCACTATACGACACGGTTGGCGCGGGCGGAAGGTGGGCGTATCGTGCCGGCCATGAACGATTCCGCGACCGGGGCAGCGGCAGCCGGCCGGGCGGGCGTCCTCTCCCTGCTCGGCGTCGAGTACCTCCACCTTCCGACGCCCGACGGCGGCGACCTCTATCTGACCGTCCACGGGCGTCCGTTCGCGGACCACCTGCATCCCGAGGCATGGTTCGCGCCGGAGTGGTTCCACGACAACCGCCAGAGGCTGCCGGGGACCGGCACGGTCTACCGCGTCCGCACCCGCACGCGGCGCGGACGGGCCAAGGACCTCGTGGTCAAGTGGTGCCGCGTCGGCGAGGCGATCCCCTGCGACACCTTCACGTTCACGAAGTTCGTCGAGGCCGAGTTCAACAGCCCCTATGAGGAATTCGCCCTGGTCATGGAACTGCGGGCGGATCCGCATCCTCCGCGCATTCGAACGCACAAGCCCCTGGCGATCCACGTCCCCGCCCGCCGCCACGAGCCGTGGCAGCTGGGCCGCTCCCTCTCGCGCATGGGCCGTAAAATGGCGCGGGACCGGGACGTGGAGCTGGACATCTGCCGGCAGTACATCTTGATTTATGAGTGGGTGGATGGCTGCTCGATCGTCGAGGCCGCCGACCGGGGGTGGATCGGCGGGGACGATCCCGCCGCCGTGATCCGTTCCCAAGCCGACCGAGCCCAACGCGAACTGGCCGCCAAGGGATTTCGTGTGCTCGACTTCAAACCCGAGCACCTCATCGTCCGGCCCCGCCCCGATGGCACGCTGCTGCGCGGGCGCAACGGCGACATCGCCTACGCGCTGGTGGACTTCGAGCTCCTCGAACGCACCCCCGAACACGAGCGCGAGGTCGCCGGCGCCAGACGGGCGGCGTACTTGCGGCACCAGAAGGTCCGTTTCGAGCCCGTCCCCGCCGGCGCGTGGCCGCTGCACCTTCGCCCTTCCCGGATCGCCAGCGTGGACTACGTCTTCGGACACTGCGAAAGCACCGGCGGCGATCTGTGGGTCGTCGGCCGCGACCCCGCGTTGTTCGATTACTTTCTCCCCGAACGCTGGCGCCGAACGCCGCGGCGGCGGCTTTCGCAACGCACCGAATCTTGGTGGACCCGGACCAAGGACCTCATTCAACTGGTGTGGAAGGTCTCTCGAGTCGGCGAATGGCCGGAGGGCGATGCGGCGGCCCGCCACGGCTACAACAGCCCCTTCGAGGAGTTCGCGATCGCGCTGGAACTGGCCGGCCGGGGCGTCCCCACCACCTATCCGCGGGCCATCTACCGCACCGGCCAGGAGGTGGAGGGCACCAGCGAACCCCTGGACCGCCGCCGCTTTCTCGCAATGACGGACGAGAGGGACCCCGACGGCCGGCCGGCGCTCACGCCGGACAGAAGTTACATCGCCGTTTGGGGCTACTGGAACGGCACCGATGAAATGCTCGCCGAGCAGGATGTCGAGCGCTGCGTGCCGGTGAGCCTGGCGGATGCTCTCTCGCGAGGGTGGATCTCCGCCGCCCAGCATGACGCTTGGCTGGCGATGGCCCTCGACCAGTTGAGGGCCGCGGGATGGGAAGATCTCAAGCCCGAGGGCGGCCACGTCCTGCTGTCCAGGGCGCCGGACGGTTCCTTCTGGCACGACGCTGGCGGCTCGCCTCTCCTGCGCTGGTGTAACTTCAGCCTGCTTCGCCGCCTCTAAAATAATCTCTCCGGGATGGTTGACAAACCCAAAACATGTGTTATGCTCTTAATGGGGGAGATAGCTACTGCACGTGCGGAGGGGTGGCTCTTCCTCAACGCAGTGAAGAGAAGGAGGATCAGATCGTGAGAAATGTGTACAGGACTCTGTCGGAATACTAGCGGCGATCGCATTGAACGCCTGGGCCACGACCGCCACTCGCACGTCCCCTGCCGGCGGCGTGCTGCCGCCGGGTGTGACGGAGATCGGCGGCATCGTCACGGACATGATCGGTGCCAGTGGGGTGCGGCTGGTCAGTCAACTGCCCGCCTCGTCGCTTTTTGTCGGATTCTCCAACTCCGGCACGCCGGCCTCCTACGAAGGCAATCCGCTGACGATCGGAATCCAGAGTGGCTTCACGCCGGCGATTTTGAGCGCCTTGGGCGGGGGAGTTTCTCTCATGGCCGTGCGCATCACGCTTGATGACGGAGATACGGGTCCTGGGGATTTTGACGAAAACCAGAACAATCTGATCATCAACGGGGGCTCCGTGGGGAATTTTTCGGACATCGCTACGGTGGAGACCACGCCGGCCGGTCTGGTCGAACTCTCGTGAAATCCCGCGGGCGGATTCCGCAACGACTTGCTGGACACCGGCTTTTTCCTCGTCAGCAACCCTGTGGAATTGGCGGCGATCTTCGCGGCGTTGCTGGGAAGCGGACAACTGGTGTTCCAGCTTGACGACCTGGATCCTGGTGACAACTTTTTTAATTTCACTGCCGGCGTGGACGGAGGACTGATCAGCGTCGGGACCGGCCCGACGATCATCAAACCCACCGTCGCCCGGGCCTTGCGGCGGATGCGCCGGCCTAAGATCACGATCGTGGACGCCGGAGCCATTGCGAGCGCGACGGAATCGGCCCTCCCGGCCGCGGTCGCGCACCGATCCGCTCTGTTAGGGTTCTCCCGAGTCGCGGTGCGGGATTTGAATGCCCGCCTTTTCCGGGCCCGTTCCTGCGCTCCTGGTGACCGCATCGAAACAGCCGGCCGCGCCTTTGGAGGGGGAGCTCACCGACCGCCTCAGCGTCTACGCCGCCGGCGACGTCGCGGTCTCAGACACCGAGCCCGATGGCCTTGGGTTGGGCGTGGACGCCGAGACCTTGGCGGCGTCAGGCGGCATCGAGTATTTCCTCAACGAGCGGATCAATCTCGGGCTGGCCGCGACCGCCTTCACCGCCGACGGCGACCTCGACCGCAACATTGCCTCGATTGA
>CAKZPT010000007.1 GCA_937139365.1 uncultured bacterium
GTGGTTAGCGGCCGCGGGAAAAAGGCGTCAGGCGGGCGGGAGCCGGCGCTCGGCCTCGTCGAGCAGCGCGTGGCAGCGATGGAGCCACGCGTCGCCCCAGAAAAAGTGGCAGCTGGTCTGGGCGCAGAGAACCCTCCAGCGCGCTTCCTCCACATCGGCAGCGGTGCCCGCGGCGCGCACGCGTGCGCTGACCCGATGGAGCCGCTGCCAGGCCGCCCGTTGCGCCTCCGAGCCGGTCCACTGGACAAACCCGGTTCCGCTGTGCTCCCCCGTATTCCAGGCGCCGGCGCGGACAAGCACTTCGCCGAACACGCCGTGGCGGGCGAGGTAGTCGGAGATGAACGTCGGCCGCAGATCGGCCACGCGGCCCGAACGGATCCCCTCCATCAACGGGGCGTAACAACGCTCCCAAAACGTTTCGCCGGGCGTGAGGTTGCGGAACCAGCCCCCGTTTTCGCCATCGGTGGCCGTGGTGACGAGCGGTTCGAAGTCGCAATGCTTGGTCCGCTCGCGAACCTCCCGCAAGAACCATTCCGGTTCCATGCCCGATTCCTGCGCGATCGAGAGATCGCGGTCCCGGACGACGACGACGATCTCGCGTCCCCCGTGCCGCGCGACGTGCGGGCGGTACCGCAGCTCGTGCCATTTCATCGGGGTCATCGCGACGACGTGTTCGGAATCCACCACGACGTAGCGGTAGCCGGCGTCGGCCAGCAACGGGATGAGCTCCATCGAAAACCCCATCTCGGGCGGCCAGAAGCCCGAAAACGACTCCCGCCAGAACAAGTGGCGCGCGATCCCCTGCCAGCGCTGGACCTGCTCGGGCCGGTCCTCGCGGGGGATCAGCGGCAGCACGGGGTGATAATACGCGGTGCCGAGGATCTCGATGATCCGCGCGTTCTGCAGGTACCAGAGCAGATCGCCCAGGCGAACCATGCCGTACACGAGCGACTGGAAGGAGGGGTTGGACAGGGTTTCCAGGAGGGTCCCGGACAGCGAGAGGTGCACGCGGCCGAGGTCCTCGTACCGCCAGAGCGTGCGCGGGATGCGATCGTAGGCGCATAGGATCTGCCGGACCTCCCACGGATCGGTCTCGAGCAGGCCCTCCAGGTTGCCGAGGGGCTGGTGCAGGTTGAGCACCAACGCATGGTGGATCGTCGGCGCGGCCATTTGCGTGCCCGCGTTAGCCGCCGGCTAGCTTGTGTTTGCGGCGGTGGATGGAGCAGCCGTAGTCCCCCGTCTTGTAGGCCTCGATCCGTCCTGTTTTTCCAACCTCCTCCACCCGTGCCGCGAGGTCGGCCGCCTCCACCTCGGTCATCGGCCGGAACGAGCGGGCGATGTCGAGGTCCTGGCGGAGGTTCTCCATCGTGTGAATGCCGCACACCAGGGATGCGATGGGCAGCGAGAGGGCGTACCGGCGGCAATCGGCCGCCGACAGGCCCAGTTCGCGGGGGATGCGGCCGTTCTGCGCCCCCAACGCCTTCATGCCGAGGGCTGCGATCCCGCGGCGCACAACCTCCGGCAAAACCTCTTTTTGAAAACTGAAGTAGTGGACGTCCACGACGTTCAGCGGCATCAGCACCGCGTCCCACTCGAATGGCGCGCCGGGCCGGGCGGTCCGCTCGAGCATCGCCGTCATGAACTTCGGCTCCTTGTGGCCGCTGAAGCCGATGTAGCGAACCTTCCCGGCGGCGCGCGCCTCGATCGCCGCGCGCACGGCCCCGCGGTCGGTGTCAAAGATCAGGTCGGGATCCTCGTCCCAGCGGATGCCGTGGAAGAGCCACAGGTCGAGCCGGTCCGTGCGAAGGCGGCGCAGGCTGTCGTCGAGGTTGGACCGGGCATCCTCGTAGGTGCGTCCGCACACTTTCGTCATGAGGAAGACTTTGTCGCGCCGGCCGCCCTGGAGGGCGCGGCCCATGTACTCCTCGGAGCGGCCGTTGTGGTATTCCCAGCAGTTGTCGAAGAAGGTCAGGCCCTCGTCGATCGCCGCGTGCATGATCGCGGCGGCGGTCGCCTCGTCGTTCCGGCCAATGTCCCAGCCGCCGAGCGCGATCATGGAGACCTCCTCGCGGTGGCGCCCGAGCCGGCGTTTCGGCACGCCGTGGGGCGGGTCGCCGGCGACGGCGAACATGCGGCGGGCGAGGGCGAAGTTCGCGGCGGCGGCCGCGAGGAAATCGCGTCGTGTCCAAACGTTCATGGCGCACCTCCGTGATGATACTATCGGCGCGAACCTGTCCGCCGGCAAGCCCGCGGCGGGGCTGGCCGCTCGATGAGGCCCGCGCGCCAGCGCAGCCGGCGGTGCGCCTCCAGCCGCGCCAACAGCCGCGAGAGCGTCTCGGGCGTGACGCCAATCGCCTCCGCCACGTCGCGCTTCCTCAGACCGGTCGTGACGCGCGGGGCGTCGCCGAACTGCTCGTCCAGAAACCGCCACAGTCGCTCCTCGACGTCGGCCCCCGACAGCCAGGGCGCCCGCTCGGCCAGGTACCGCAGCTTGCGAAGCAGCATCGCGACAAACTCGTCCCGAAACGGCTCCTCGCGAAGGAGCGCGCGCATCTCGCGCCGCGGGATCCACATGACGCTGCCGGCCTCCGCCGCGACGGCGGTGACCGGATACCGCGGCTGCTCAAACAGCACGACCTCCGCGAAGGCCTCGCCGGGCCGGATCATACGCAGCAGGGTGGGGCGCCCGTCGGGGCCGCGTTTGAGCAGACGGACCCGCCCCCGGTTGCACACGTACATCCCTTCGCCCGCGTCGCCTTCGCGAAACAGCACCTCGCCGCGCGCCATCGAGCGCACCGAGCACAGCTCCGCCAGCCGCCGGCGCGCCGCTTCGGACAGCTCGCGAAAGAAGTGCGTCTGGGCCAGGATCGCCGCCGGATCCGCCTTCATGAGCGCACTATGCCCCGCGCCTCGCCGGTGTCCAGCCCCTCACCGGCTGAACCACAGCACGGCGGCGGCCAACGCCAGGCGGTACGCCGCGAAGGCATCCATCCGGTGCCGCGAGAGAAAGCGCATCAGGAACCGGATCGAGGCCAGGCCGGAGACGAACGCCACCGCCAGGCCGGTCGCGAAAAACGAGGCCCACGCCGCGGTTACGGCGGCGCCGTCGCGGACCATTGCATAGACCGCGGCCAGCGTCAGGACGGGGACGGCCGCGAAAAACGAATACTCCGTGGCCGTTTTACGGTCGAGGCCGAGCGCGATGCCACCGAGAATCGTCGCGGCGGAGCGCGAGACGCCAGGCCACAGCGCAAGGCACTGAAACAGGCCGATCCCGAGGGCCTCGCGCCAACCCATGCCGTCGAGGTTCTGCACGCGCGACGTGACGCGGCGATGCTCCAGCCACAGCATCGCGGCCGCGCCAAGGGCCAGGCCGACGGCCACCGCGGTGGGCTGGAAGGCGTGGCGTTCGATCCATCGGTGGGCCAGCAGCCCCGCAACGGCCGCCGGCGTCGTGGTCAGCGCCAGCAGGCCCCATCCCCGCGCCCCATGGAATCCCCCCACAACGCTCGACGATCGCACCAGGCCCGCGAACCGGTGGGGAAAGGCGCACACCACCGCCAGGATCGCGCCGGCCTGGATGAATACGTCGAACGATTTCTGAATTTCCTCGGGGATGCGCAGTACCGCCCCGGCGAGGATCAGGTGGCCGGTGGACGAGACGGGGATGTATTCCGTCAGCCCCTCCACCAGTCCCATCCACACCGCCGACCAGCGGCCGTTCACGTGGTGCCGTCCTTCCTCACGAGGCGGGGAGCCACTGAACGGCGTCGACCACGACGTGACCGGTCGTGCCCGCGTTGGAGATCTCGACTCGGGCGGACCCCGCCGCCCCGCCGTCGCGGTACTCCAGCACCTGGCCGTCCGCCAGCAACCGTTCGCGAAGCTCGGCGTAGGGGACGTCCTGGACATCGCGGTCGCCGGCGATCGCCAGCCCGGCGGCGGTGGCGGCGCTTTGCCCCAGGATCATGAAGACCGGCTCCATTCGGACCGACCCGTACGCCGCGTGGGTCGCGCTGACGCAGACGGGCACCAGCAGGTTTCGGCAGTCGGCGCGCCGCGGGACAAGGCAGTCGTAGGCGATCGCGTACGGAGGCACCTTGACCTCGATGTCGCCCTCGTTTTGGACGTGCC
The DNA here is from genome assembly GCA_937139365.1 of uncultured bacterium. Classification (GTDB taxonomy): domain Bacteria; phylum Verrucomicrobiota; class Kiritimatiellia; order PWTM01; family PWTM01; genus CAACVY01. Next base: position 4,135 of record CAKZPT010000007.1, read on the forward strand.
CCTCCGGGGTGACGTTCCGCCAGACGTTGTGCGAATCGATCGGGTAGGAGCCCATCCCGACGGAATCGGAGATCGGCCGGCGGCCGAGCAAATGCTGGTCGGTGAGGACGAATTCGCCTACCATGCGGCGGGCCTCGCGGATGTAAAGCTGGTGCGGCCAGTGGCCGTTGTCGGTGAACTCGTCCTTCGGCAGTCCCCAGCGGTTCATTCGCTCGCGGATGTCGGGCGGCACGCGGGGATCGTTGGCCAGGAAATACATCAGCCCTTTCTGATAGCGCTCATGCTCGGCGATGATCTCGCGTCGCCGGTCGTAGTCGGCCTCGGGATAATCGTGGTTCATTCCGATGTTGTCGGTGCTGAAGGGGCCGTGGTTGTTGGTGTCGGTCTTGCGGTTGGGGATCGGGGCGAACTTCGCGAACACGTCCCGCCAGCCGGTCTCGAATCCGAGCGTCACGGACCGGATGCGCGGCAACAGGCCGCTGGACAGGTCTCCGCGCCGCACGTAGGGGTCCACCGGACGGCCGAAGTAATGCGCATGATGACGCGCGGTTTTCTGCACGCCGTTCCATTCCTCGCCGTACTCGGAGTTGGATTCGCGCCCGACGCGGTACGTGACCCCCGCGGCCGCCATCAGGTCGCCCTCGTACGTGGCGTCGATGTACATCCGCCCCCGATACACCTCGCCGCTGAGCATCCGGATGGAGCGGATGCGCCCGGCCACCTTGTCCACGCCGCCGGTCCGGTCGAGCCACTCGTCACGGTGAACCGGGATGCGGTGCTCGGCCACCAGGTCCTCGAAGATGCGCTCGGCGACATGGGGCTCGAAGATCCACATCGTCCACCGCTCCCCGTCGATCGCGGGAGTTCCCTGTCCGCGGTTGCCGTACTCCTCACGACGCTGCCATCGCCAGCTATCGCCGCGCGAATAGTGGAGCCACACGCGATGGTAGAACTGTCGCGCCAGCCCTCCGATCACCGCCTTGTTGCCCGTGTCCGTCCAGCCCAGGCCGCCGGAGCTCAGGCCGCCGAGATGCCGGTCCGGTCCAACGAGGATCACGGTCCGCCTCATGCGCGCTGCCTGCACGGCCGCGATCACGCCGGCGGAAGTGCCGCCGTACACGATCACATCGGCCTCGTTCGTCGGCGCCGCCCATGCCCTGACGGCCAGCAGCGCTGCGCCCGTCCATGGAATGGCCCCGCGTCTCATCGCACCCCCCGTCCGTCTTGCCGGCAGCCGACGTCAGCGGATCGCATGAACGATCAGCCCCGACCGTGGTTTCGGGTCGAACCACGTGCTTTTCGGCGGCATGACGCCACCGCGATCCGCCACCGCCATGATGTCGGCCATCGCTACCGGTGGCATCGAAAACACCACCGCCGCCCGTCCGTCCGCTAACCGCGCCTCGAGTTCTCCGAGGCCCCCACGGCCGCCGATGAAGGAGATCCGCGAATCGTTGCGGGGATCGGTCACCCCCAGCACCGGCGTCAGCACGAGCGACTGCAGCAGGCTCACCTCCAGCGCCTCCACGGGGTCCGATCCGGTCGGAGGGGAGGGACAGACGAGCCGATACCACCGGCCGGCCAGCCCCATCCGGATGTCCCCACGCCCCGAGGGCTGCGGGCCGTCGGCCTCGGTGACGATCATCCTGCGACGGATCTCCTCAAGCAATTCGCCGGCCGTACGCCCGCCGAGATGGGCAATCGCCCGGTGATACGGCAGGATGCGCAGCCGCTCCGCTGGGAACCACAGCGCGAGCACCCAGGCTGCCTCCGCCGAATCCTTCATGCCGCCGGGCGTCTCCCGCGCCACGCGGGCGGCGGCGGCCGCCCGGTGATGTCCGTCCGCAATGTAGGCGGCCAGAACCCTTTCGAACGATCGGACCCATGCGGTGGGGTCGGGCACCCGCCAGACGGTGTGCCGCACGCCGTCCGCCGCGGTGAAATCGCATTCCGGCTCGGACCGGGCCGTCTGACGGGCCATCCGGTCGGCCAGGCCCTCGCCGTCCCGAAACGCCAGGAACACCGGCCCCGCATGGATACCGGTCGCCGCGATGTGGCGGGCGCGATCGGCCTCGGGGGCGGGTCGGGTGTGCTCGTGACGGCGGACGAGACCGGCGTCGTAGTCCGCCACGCTATACAGCGCGGCCAAACCGATCTGCTCGTGGCCCTCCACCGCCTGTCGATACAGGAACAGCCCGGGCGCGGCATCCTGGCGAAGCCACCCACGCGACCGGAATGCCTCCCAGTTGTCTGCGGCCCGGCGGTACACCGCAGGGTCGTCCGGCGGCACCGACGGCGGAAACTCCAGGTCCGCGCGGGAGACCCGCAAAAAACACATCGGATTCCCCCGCGCGAGGCGCGCCGCCTCCTCACGATCCACCACGTCGTAGGGCGGACTGGCGATGGCGGCGGCCAGCTCGCCGGGGGGGCGCCATGCCCGAAAGGTTCGTATGCGCATCGTCGCTGTCCGGCGGAGTCCGCCGCCGGCTCCGGCGCGGACAGGCCGCACCAAACTGTAGCGGGCCGCTCGAAGGGGCGCAACGATGCCACCGGCACGGCGTCGTGACCGCGGCGGGTGTCGCGCCGCCGATTCAGATTCGCCGGCTACGGCAACGGCAGCCCGAGCTTTCGACACGTGTTCCGAACGTGCCCGCCATGCCAGAAGACCGTTCCGCAGGCCGGACACGACCAAAATCTCTTCTGACGCTTCAGGACGTCGGGCGGCACCCGTCCGCGCGCCAGTTCTCGGTCCGCCAGCGGCTTGAGCCACCGGTTGCAGCGGATGCACTTGCGGAACAGCCCCGGCCGCGGATCGAGGTGGCATGCGGCCAGGATTTCCCGAAATTGAGCCACCGGGTCGGCCGTGGTGAGGACCAGCAGGGCACGGGGGGCGGGATAGCTGTCGCCGATGTGGCGGTTGCGGGTGACGAAGACCCGCTCCTCGGCGTTGGCCCGACGGATGAGTTCGTGCGTTCGCACACCGCGCTGCCATTCGGCGTCAAAACCGCAGATCCGGAGGTATTTACCTGTCCGGATCAGCATGTGGTCCATCATGAAGGCCGGCGCCGGTGGCGTGGGTTCTGAGGACGCCGGGTTCAGCCGACCGGCTCCGGGGAGGGTGGGCGACGGGACATGCCGCGCGTCGCCGGCGGAATCGTTTTCGGCGCAATCGTGAAAGAAAAACACCACCACGTCGACCTTGCAAATATTGTCGGCCGGAAAAACCTGAATGCAAGACGCCGACGGCGGCCGGCGACAACCGCGGCGCGGTGTTCAGTTCGGTGCTCCGTGTTGTCCCTTTTCACGCCGCGCGAGCCCCGATGACGGCGACCGTGGCATGGAGGGTACCGAAGACCGCTCGCCCTCCCCCTGCGCCGGCGTGCTGACCGCTCGACACGGTCCGCTATCGTTCTATACTTCGGCGCTCGCGAGCCCACCATGTACCGGATTGTCTTCCTCGACGGCCCGCTGAAGGGTCAACGCCTGGTTGTCCGCGAACCTCGCGTCACGGTCGGCAGCGCCGGTGACGCCGATCTGCGGTTGCTCGGCCGGGACGTCGTTTCGCGCCATGCGGAAATCGTCGATCAGGAAGGCCGGATCATGATTCGTCGTTTGGAGGCCGGCGCCCTACTCCGCGTGGGCGCCGTCGCCGTCGGTGAACAGCCCGTGATCTGCCGCTCGGGCGATGTGGTCGCGCTGGGCCGCACGCGCTTTCGGATCGAAGCGGCGCGGGAGGAGCGGCTGAGGGCCCCGCGCCACCGCGCGGGAACATCGGCCCGCCTCGCCGGCGCGGTCGTCGCCGCGGTGCTGGCTGCCGAAACCGCCTACCTTCATTTCGCCGCCCGGCTGAGCCGGCGCGTCGCCGACGGCGCTGCGCGGGAGGAGCCCGCGGGGGACGGCGTGCGTCGGCAGCGTCCGGAGTCGTCTGCGACCGATACGGCGGCGCCGTGCGGCGACGCCGTCGGGCCTGTGGGGACGAATCCACCCTCCGGAGCGGCGGCGCAATGAAGCGGCCGGTTTGGGGTCGCGGTACGCCTGTCCCTCGGCCGAGGCGCCCGTGGCACGGCCACTACTACGCGATGTATTCCGACGAGTGGGGCGGGATCACCACCGATCCGGCGGAAATGCAGGTGCCCGTAGACGACCATGTCGTCCATCGCGGCGACGGGGTGTTTGAGACGCTAAAATGCCGGCACGGCGGCATCTATTGTCTCGACGAACACCTCGACCGCCTGTTCGCCTCGGCGGAGGCGATCGGCCTGCGTCCCTCTCATTCCCGGGCGGCACTGGGGGGCATCATCATCGAGACCGTTCGCGCCGGGCGGCAGCGGGACTGCCTGATTCGCGTGATCGTCAGCCGTGGCCCTGGCGGCTTCGGCGTCAGCCCGGCGGAGTGCCCGCAGGCGGGCCTCTATGTCATGGCCTACCATCTTCCGCCCTCGTTCATGGAGGCTCATCCCGGCGGCGCGCGGGCAGTCACGGTGGATGTGCCGCTGAAAGGCGGCGGGCTGGCTGCCATCAAAACCTGCAACTACCTTCCCAATGTGCTGATGAAAGCGGCGGCGCTGAGCGCCGGCGCGGATTATCCTATCGCGTACGACGAGCGGGGATTTCTGGCGGAGGGGGCCACTGAAAACGTTGGCGTCGTGACGCGCGACCGCCGCCTCCGGCTGCCGCGGCCGGGCCGGATTCTGCAGGGCATCACAATGCGACGGGTCGCCGCGCTCGCTGCGCGCCGGCCGGAGGCGGTGGGTCTGGCCGCCGTCGAGGAGGCAGACATCCCCCGCGCCGACGTTGCTGCCGCCGCGGAGGTGCTGATCTTCGGAACCACGCCCGACGTCACGTCGGTCGTCGAACTGGATCGCCGACCGGTGGGGGAAGGGCGGCCCGGGCCGATTCGGGCGGCCCTGCAGAGGCTGTTGGAGGCCGATCAGATGGCGGGGTCCGACCGCGTCACGCCGGCCTGCGACTAGCGGCGGCGTCGCCATGCGGCCCGGTGCCGCACGACCCCAACCGTTACAGCGCCGATCACGGCCAGCGCCGCGATGCCGGGCTCCGGAATGCCCGTGATCGAATCGATCCAGTTCGAATACGCCGGCACGTGGATGCCCGCTAGGCCAGACCCAAATCTGGGATAACTGTTGGTGCTGTACGAAAACACGAAGGTGTTCACGCTGACGACATAAGGGGTGCCGGCCTCCCACAAGAAACCGGGACCGCCCGAATCGCCGCCGCCGAGGGTGGTCTCCAGCCGGTTGCCCACGCTGGCGCCGCCGCTGAAGCCCACCGATCCGTCCGGGGCGTCGAAGTCCCCGTACCAGACTTCGAACACGGGGTTGGTCCCCTCGTCGTCCCACGACCAAATCCCATCAAGGTAGTTGGTCCCGGTCCGCTTCACGAAAAAGGAGGGCCCAACCGAGTATCCAATGTCTCCGTAGCCGGACTGACCGTAGCCGACGAGGGAGATCTTCGTTTGATACACCAACGAGGTGCGGACGATGTCGTAGGTGGGCACTCCTGCCGGCAGTGGACTGGCGAGCTGCAGGATCGCGATGTCGTCGTTCACGTTCGTCGCGTGGCCGTTGTAGGCTGGATGAAGAAAAATGGCCGACGCCGAAAAGGTGTGGGAGGGACTCCCCTCGCGGTTCAGGTAGAACGTCACCGAAGATGGGCCGACATCGGACGCCCCGTCGCCATCGATGTCGAACACATGCGCCGCCGTCAAAATGTGGGTGGGGGAAATCGGCGTGCCGGAGCCGATGTAGGTGGATGAGCCGGCGTTGACACGGATGCTGCCGACGCCCGAATAGATGGAGTATGCCGTGTTCGGGTCCACCCGGTCCGCGATCGAGTCCGCCGGAGCGACGTTCGAGCTGCCCGCCATGATGACCGGCTGCCACCCGGTCGCGAAGAAGCTGGCCCCCGTTTCAAGGGGTGCACCGGCGTGAACCACGCGCGCTACTGCTGCCAGCCACAACGCCAGACTTCCGTGTCTCCTCACGATGCTCATCCCCTGCGGCTTTCGCCATCCACCGACGCCAATATCCGATGTATACCCGCATGGGGCCATCCCGCAAGTCTGGCCTCCGACGCTGCAGCCATCCCGCCGGACACGGTAACGAGGTAAGGATGCGGGCAGCATCCGATCTAAACGATGGGGATCTGAGCGCCCTCTTGGTGCAACACACCCCCTCTCAACCACGGCGGTGCCAATGCCCGGTTCAACCCCCGGCGAATGTTCCCCTACGGCGGGGACGAGGCCCTCCACGCCCGTCCCCCCTTGGGCTCTATGCGGGATCGCGCACTGTCAAACGGGCGCCTTTCGGGGTTGGCCCCATGTATAGCATGGCGACTGGGTTCGAAGCGAAATTGCAATTGGCGATGCCGTCGACCGGCCTGCCCGGTGTGGGGCGGCCGTCCGCGAGGGTGCCGTCTTTGCACGTCGTGCACCCATGTGCGCAAGAAGCCCCGCCGTCTCTCCGTGCGAGTCCCGTCGGAGCCGGTCGGGGCTGGCCGTCAGCCGCAGGTCGCGCCATGCCGCGGCCGGTCGCCATGGTCCGCCCCGGGGGTACGCGGTTCAAGGAGGCGTTCTTCTTATCCTCTTTTCGGACACGCGGCCGGCCCACCTTCCGTCCTCGTCCTCAGGCAGTTGCCAGGGCGCGGTGCTCCGAGCTCATGCGGCGCGGGCGGAGGGGCGCACGCTGGGGCCACGACACGGATCACCCAAGGTCCAGGGGCCAACCCTCCCGCGGAGTCGGCGGTCGGGTCAGAGCATCGGCCTGCGAGTGATTCACGATCCGTCCGGCCGCTGCGTCCCATGCCAGCTTTTGTCCAGGAAACATCTGAGCGATCATGCCGAGCAACGCCAGTTCGGTCAGGGGGCCGCCATAAGCGAAATCCGAACCGGCGGGGCGCCCCTCGCGGATGGCGTCCAGCCAGTCCTGGTAATGATCCTTCACCCGCGGCAGGGTTTTGGGCGGCTGCGTGAACGTCTTCATCTTTTCTTCGGGAATGATCCGTAGACTTTCGGCCCCATGGGATCCGTAGAGGATCGTTCCCTTGTCGCCCACCACATACGCCCCGATGTGAGGCAGTTCGCGACCTGGTTCGAGATCGTCCGGTCGAGGCGGCGGGCGGGTGCCGTCGTACCAGTGTAGCGTCACGGACGGCCGTTTGGGGGTGGCGGCGAACCAGAACTCCACGTGGCATCCGGCCGGGAACGTGTCGGCGTGTTTCGCCGGATCGAACTCGTCCGTCACCTCGGCCCGGACCGTTTCGGGCCCGACCAGATCGAGGGCCCAGAACACGGGGTCTACGACATGGCAGACCCAGTCGCCGATCGTGCCGCATCCAAACGGGCGCCAGGCACGCCACGCCCCCGGAAGGTACAACGGATGGTAGGGGCGGAACGGCGCAGGGCCTAGCCACACGTTCCAGTCCAAGGTGGCGGGGGGGGCATGGCGTTCGGCCAGCCGGTCGAGTTGCTTCACCCGGCTGTGGACGACTTGCGACCAGGCGTGGATTTCGCGCACCGTCCCGATGGCTCCGTTCCACACCCATTCGCAGAACATCCGGATCGTGTCGAACGAATGTCCCTGGTTGCCCATCTGCGTGCGCACGCCCCGGGCGCGGGCTGCCCGCGTGAGCGCCCGGACCTCGGCGATGGAGTGGGCCAGCGGTTTTTCGCAGTAGACGTGCTTGCCGAGCCGGATTGCCGCCAGCGCCACGCACGCGTGCGTGTGGTCAGGGGTGGAGACGACGACGATGTCCGCTTCGTCGCCCCGCTCCTCGAGCATGCGGCGATAATCCTGATAGAAGGGAACGTCCCCCCACTCCCGCCGGATTTTCGCCGCGCGCGCCTCGTCGGCGTCCGTGAAGGCGACGGGCCGAATTCTATCTTGCAGCGCCGAGAAATTGTCGGCCCCACGGCCTCCGATGCCAATGAACGCCGCCCGAGGTTTCGATGCCCCGCCGTGCTCGTTGCCCGTTGACCGGGTGGTCGCCCACGCGAGCACACCGGCAACCTTGAGAAAATGCCGGCGTCCGCCTACCGCCATCCGCGGCCCACCTTGCCGAGTCATATCCACACTCCTTGGACCCCCGCGCCGGTGTGCGGGCAAAGGCCCGCACATAATAAAGTTCGGCCACGGCGGGCTCAAGCAGCCACGTCGGCGCCTTGCGTCAGGGCGCGGCGGGCTCGACTGCGTTGGTGGCGGCAGAGGCGGACGCCGGCGACGCGGCGGAGAACCGAGTCATCCGGTAAAAATCCCGGATGGTGATCAGCGCAAAGAGGCCGATCAGCGCCAGGGCGAAGGCCCGCTGCAAGGCGGCGATCAGCCGCGGGGGCAGCGGTCGGCGAGCCGCCGCCTCCGCAAGGGCGAGCACGGCATGACCGCCGTCGAGCACAGGGATCGGGAGGAGGTTGAGGATCGCGAGGTTGACGTTGAGCATTCCGGTGACCCAGAGCGCCAGCAGGAGGCTCGTCTGCGCAGCCATCCAGTACATCCGGAGGATGTAGGCCGGCCCGCTGACCGCCCGGGCGGCATGCCTCCGTTCGCTTTTCGTGCCGAAGGCGCGCAAGACACGAAAGACGGGCGCGGCCCACGCGCGCATCTGTCGCGCGGGTTTCATGGAAAGGTCGAACCGGTTGATCTCCACGCCCATCATCACGCGGCGGTAGGCCTCCTCCCATCTTGGCCGGACCGTGACGGATCGGGGACGGCCATCGCGCAGCACCTCGAGGACGACGTCAGTAGATCGGAAGAGCGTCGTGTAGGGA
>CAKZPT010000008.1 GCA_937139365.1 uncultured bacterium
GGATCCACCTCCTCCGGCTTCTCGAGGAAAACATGACGGCCGGCCAAGACGCACATCTCCAGGTGGACCGGGTGAAACGCCATCGGCGAGGTGATGAGGGCCACGTCCATCGGCCCGGCCGCCAGCATCCGGCGAGAGGCGTGGAACCCGATGAAGGTCGTCTCCGGCGTGACGGACACCTGCCGCTCCTCGGGCTTCAACGTCTTCTCGCACCACGGCGCCAGCGTCGCGCCGAACTTCGCCACGCGTCCCGGCAACGCGTCCGCCTGCGCCACGATCTCGACCGCCGGATCGGCCTCGAGGCCGTTGATCGCCGCCCCGATCCCGCGGTGGCCGCCCCCGATGACATCGACGCAAATTCGCTCGGCGCCGGCGGCGAATCCCCGGAGCGGCACGGCGGGGTCAGGGCCGACATGGACCAACGGCCGTCGCCAAGTGGCGCAGGAAGCTTCGGCGAGTGGACGGGACGACGTTGGATATGGGGTCACTCCGTGGGGACGGCGCCCGTCGCGAGGCGATGCTCGCCGTCGCGCGTCGTTGCCATCACGCAATGTGGCCGCGTTCAAGCGTCCGTCGCCGGGACCGTCGCAGCCCGAATTCACGGATTTGACGGCCCCCGACGAGCAAGTAGACTGGGCCGGCCGCGTCGGCGCGCCGTATTGTCTGGCCTGCCGGCGCATGGGGATCTTTGCGCCGCATGAACCACTCCGGTACGTCCGCCCCCGGCTCCACGCGGGCTCACGACCCCTTCACGCTGACCATCTTCGGCGCCACCGGCGACCTGACCCACCGCAAGCTGATGCCGGGCCTCTTCTCGCTCCACGCCCGCGGGCTGCTGCCGGACCAGTTCGCGATCGTCGGCTTCGCCCGGCGCAGCTACACCAGCGAGGCCTTCCGCGCTTGGATGGCCGAGTCCATCCGCAGGTTCGCCCCCACGCCTCCCTCCGACGAGGCCCTGCACTCGTTTCTGCGACACCTCCACTATCACCTTGGCGACCTCGAGGCCGACCCCGGCGCCTTCACCGCCCTCCGCGACCGGCTCGAACGCGACCCCGCCCTTCCGAAGAACTGGATTTTCTACCTCTCCGTGAAGGCCGACCTGTTCGAGATGCTCATCCGCTCCCTCAGCGAGCACGGCCTGGTGCGCACGCCGTTCGACCCGCTCTGGAGCCGTGTGGTCATCGAAAAGCCCTTCGGCCGCGATCTCGAGACGGCCCGCGCCCTGAACCGGAGCTGCCTCGCCCACCTCGACGAATCGCAGATCTACCGCATCGACCACTACCTCGGCAAGGAGACCGTTCAGAACATCCTCTCCTTCCGGTTCGCCAACGCGATCTTCGACCCGTTGTTCAACCGCCAGTACGTGGACCACATCCAGATCACCGCGGCCGAGACCGTCGGGATGGAAAGCGGTCGCGGCGCGTTCTACGACGCGACGGGCGTCGTGCGCGACATGCTCCAGAACCATTTGATGCAGCTGCTGTGCCTGGTTGCGATGGAGCCTCCCGCGCGCATGACCGCCGACGCGATCCGGAACGAAAAGGTCAAGGTGCTGCAGTCCGTCGTGCCGATCGCCCCCGGCTGCGTGGACGGAATGGCCGTGCGGGGCCAGTACACGGCCGGCACGGTGGACGGCCGGCCGGTCCCCGCGTACCGCGACGAGGAGCGCATCGCGCCGGACTCCGGCACGCCGACCTTCGTCGCGATGCGGGTGGACGTCGCCAACTGGCGCTGGAGCGGCGTGCCGTTCTACCTCCGAACCGGCAAGCGGCTGCGCCGGCGAGTGACCGAGATCGTCGTCCAGTTCCGGCTGCCGCCGCTCCAGCTCTTCGAGACCGTCGAGTGCGTCGGCGACGTCTGCGACCTGGTGCGAGCGCGCCCGAACCGGCTGATCTTCCGCATCCAGCCCGCCGAGGGCATCGAGCTGCGCTTCTCCGCCAAGCGACCCGGCCTCCAGGTTCAGGTGGAGGACGTGGTCATGGATTTTCTTTACCAGGAAAAATGGCCCGGCACGCTGCCGGAGGCCTACGAGCGGCTGCTGCTCGATGTCATTCGCGGCGACTCGACGCTGTTCACGCGTTCGGACGAGGTGGAGGCCCAATGGCGCGTCGTGCAGCCGGTCCTCCGCGCCTGGGAGGGCCGCGACGAGGCCGCGCCGCTCTGTTGGTATCCCGCGGGCAGTTGGGGCCCGCCCGAGGCCGCCTCGATCTTCGCCAACTACGACACCGACTGGCACAACCCGGAGTCGTGAGCCGACATCCTCAGGGCCCAGCGCGCGGGTCGCCAAACGCACCGCTACGGAGGAACCGGACGGTCATCCGCGCCACCTCGTCGTCGAACATGATCCACGTGTGGCTGCACGGGACCACCCGGAACTCCTTCATGCCCTCCACCCTGGCCCGGGCCACCGGCACCTTGCCGTCGTCCGCCCCCGGCAGCAGCGCCGAAAAGACGGGGTTCAACGAGTGGTCGCCCGCGATCACGCCCAGCTCAAACGGCGGCGGGCCGAGACGCCCCGGCACCGACGCCGGGCCGACGCCCATCTGTGCCAAGGCCGGGCCGGCCAGCCTCCGGACCACCGACCACCGGGCCAACTCGTCGGCCAGCTCCGACCCTCCGCCCGGCGGCGCGAGCATCACGACGCGGCCGAGGCGCAGCGGGCGGCGGTGCTCGACGTACCAACGCAGAAGGATGCCTCCCATCGAGTGCGTGACCGCGTGCATCGGGCGGTTTGTACCCACCCGCTCCACCACCGGATCGAGCGCCGCCGAAAGCTCTTCCACCGGCAGGTGACGCGACGGGTAGTCGACCGGCACCGCCTCGAAGCCGGCCTCCTCCAGCCGCCGGCCGATCATTGAAAGGGATCGGGAGGTCCGGCCGAGGCCGTGGATCAGCAGCACGGCCTCCGGTAGGCCTCCGGCTGTGGCGGCCGCCCCCGTCCACAGGGCAGCCGCCCACCCCAGGAGGCCCCCTGCCGTCCCGCTCATCGCGCGCCAGCCCCCCCGCTTAGAACCACCGTGGTGGATCGGACCATGGGTCGAGCGACCGGCCCAGCGCCTCGGAGAGCCTGCGGGTGGCGCGGGACAGTTCCTCCGCGATGGCCGGCGGCAGGGCAAGGTGGGCCGCCCTCACTGTCCGGCGCACCTGCAGCGTGCTCGACGCGCCGATGGCCACCGCCGACACGCTGGGCTGGGCCGCCACCCAGGCCAGCGCCACGTCGCCAATCGGCTCCCCCAACTCCGCCGCGATCCGCCGGATGTCGCCCAGCGCACGAAACGTCTCCGCCGCCAGGTCGATCCGTCCGCGCTGGCCGCCCGCCGACTGGAAATGGCGCAGCCGCCGCAGCGAGTCGTTCAAGTCTTCCGGTCCGAGGTAGCGCCCGGTCAGCAGGCCCATCATCAACGGCAGGGTTGCCAGCACGGGAATCTGCGCGCGCCGGCAAGCCGGCAGCAGCTCGGCCTCACATGCCCGGAAGAGCAGATTGTAGTCCGCTGCGACGCAGTGTGGCGTCAGCGCTCCGCGCTGGATCGACGCGAGCATTCCCGGGCCGTAGCGGCTGACGCCGAACGCCCGGACCTTCCCCTCCTCCCGCAGCCGGGCCAGCGTCCCCACCACCTCCGCCGGCCCTAAACGCGGATGAGCCCGATCCGCCAAGACCAGGTCCAGCCGGTCGCATCCCAGCACCCGCAGCGAGTCCTCCACCGCCGCGACGAGTTCTCGCGGATGCTGGCGCTCCGGGCCGATGCGCTTGGCGATCACCACCTGGTCGCGCACGTCCGACAACGCCGAGGCCAGGTGCCGCTCCGCCAGATGCTCGGCGTCGTTTTCGCACGTGAGGAAGAAATTGATCCCGCCATCCCACGCCGTCCGCACGATGGCCTCGGCGTCGGCGCGCGACACGCCCTGCTCGTTCGGCCGTCCGGTGATGGCGCACATGCTCAGCGCCAGCGACGAGATCCGAAGCTCCGTTTTTCCCAACACCGCGTATTTCACCGTCAGGCTCCCCGTCCCACAGTGTATCACCCGCCCCTTCGCAGAGCCACGGCGGCCGGCCGCCGCCGGCGCCTCAGATTGGCCCCTGCCATCCGCCGTGCCCCCACATCTCCGGCGGCACGGGCGAAACGATCCGGATTGCCCCGCCGCCGTCGGGATCGGGGAAGGATATGGCGGCGGCGTGAAGAAAGTGGCGCCGCGAATCGCATCCCGGTCCCGCCGGCGGTCCGCCGTAAAGCCGGTCACCTACGATCGGATGGCCGAGGAGGGCAAGGTGGCAACGGACCTGGTGGGTCACTCCGGTCCGGATCGTCGCGCGGACGAGGCTCAGACCGCCGAAGTTCCGCACCGGTTCCACCCGCGTCTCTGCCGGCAGGCCGGCGTCCTCCGTGCCGGGGCACATCCGGCCCGGGCGGCGGGGATCGTGCGCCAGCGGCGTTGCGATGCGGGCCGGCCCCTCCAGACGGCCGGCGACGAGGGCCAGGTAGGTCTTCTCCACGGCCCGGCGTGCAAACTGCGCCCGCAGTTCTTCCCAGGCGGTTTGCGTCCTTGCCGCTAACACCACACCCGAGGTTTGCCGATCGAGCCGGTGGAGCAGCCCCCCCATGCCGGTGTCGCGCTCCCCAACCTGAAAACATTCGGGGTGCCGCGCGGCCAGCGCGTTGGCCAGCGTGCCCGTCTCGCCCGGCCGGATCGGCTGCGTTGGCCAGCCGGCGGGTTTGTCCACCGCCACCCACGAGGCGGACACGCCAAGCATCGCCAGCGGGAGGTCCGGTTGCGGAACCACACGGGGATCGTCCACCTCGCTCAGTTCAGTTACGTGGACGGCGTCACCCGGCTTCAGCATCTGGCCTTTGCCGGCGCGCCGTCCGTTGACCGTCACGGCCCCGACCTCGATCGCGCGACGGACAAGGGCACGACGACTGGACGGGCAGCGCTCGAGCAGAAAGAGATCCAGGCGGACCGGCGCACCCTCAACGGCGACCGTCCACGCCCGGTCGCGGATCATTGGCCTCGCCGCGCCGTCCGCCCCCTCAACCGCCGGTCGGCGCAGCCGCCGGTGCATTGGTCGAGTCGACGGGGGCGTTCGTCGCCGTGACGGAGTCGGCGGGCGCTGCGTTGGTTGCCGTCGCCGCGGGGGCGGGTGGAGCCGGTGGCGGCTGGAGCAGGTCCGCCCGGGTCTCGGGCAGGTTGTCGAACCGCGAGGAATCCACGAGGTACACCCACTTCGAGCATCGCTCGTTGAGCTCGCGGATTTCGGACTCGATCTTCTCGTTGTCCGCCTTGACGTTCTTCGCCTCTTCCTCGTGCTTTTTCTTCGCTTCCTCGGAGGCGTCGGCGGCGGGAGGCTCAGGGAGGGGCCTCGGGGTGAAGGCAGCCGATACGGCCACGTGCCGCTGAGCGTTGGTGCCGGCCGCTGCGCCGATCTTCACCGTGAAGACGCGCCCATTGCGGGCGCGGGCGACGAGGACCGAGGGCTGGTCCAAGCCGGTCTGGCCGGCGTCCAGGGAGGGGTTGGCGACATCCGCGAACCGCAGCCAGCTGACGATGCCCGTCAGGCGGCTGACCTTGACCGAGTCCATCGCCTCGTTCGTCGCAAGGTCGCACAGCCGGAGCTCGCCGGTCAGGTTGGTCAGCGACATCGTCGGCTTTCCCGCCGGCGTCCAGTCCAACGCATCGATGTCCGAGCTGAACAGATCCACCAACTGGGTGTTCATCCAGTCCACCGAACGGGAGGGGAGCGTGGAGAACGTCTCACCGACCAACGCCGGACGGCCGTCGGCCCAGACGAATCGGCCGTCGGCGAACCCCGTCTCCCCGCCGCGTCGCCGCTCCTTGCCGAGGATGACACGCGCCAGCTCGGCGCGGTTGGAATCGGACAACACCACCAGCACACTGGAGCCTTTACGGGGCTGGCCGTTCGTGTCGATGGCCGGCTCGAGCAAGTCGAGCGACTCTCGGATCTCCTCGCCACCTGGCACCGACTGGCCGACCTTCAGATCGGACAGGGTCAGCAGAAACTTGCGGACCTCCTCCGCCTTGACCGGATGTCCGTGGCGGTCGGGCGCCGTCCATCCCGCCTCGGTCCGGGCGATGCGGACCGTCGAGTCGGCCCGCAGGACGGCGATCTCGGCTACAGCGTTCAGGGTCTCGGGTTTTTGCAGGGCCGCGACGACGGGCGAGCCGACCTCGGCGGCCGGCGCACGACGCGCCTCGCGGATACGCTGCACCCAGACGGCGGCGCCCACCAGCACGAGGGCCGCCGCCAACAACCACAACAACCGATCCGTCTTCATCGTGCGAGTTCCGTTTTTACCGGCGGGCGCGCCGCCACACACCGAACCCGACGCCGGCCAGCCCGACGGTCAGCGGCATGCCGAGGATGTTGATCGCCTTCACCACGGCCCCGAGCCGCTCGATGTCCCGGCGAAGGTTCTTGCGGACTTCCTTCAGTTTCTGGCTGGTTTCCAGTTCCTGTCGCCGGAACTTCTCGATCTCGGCCTTCTGTTCCGGCGTCAACACCAGATCCTGGCGAGCGCCCTTCTGGGCCTGCAGCTCCTCCAGGCGCTGCTTGGTCTGCTGAAGCTTCTCCTCCAGCTCCCGCTCCTCCTTCATGTGGCGCTCCTGCGCCTGTCGGAGCAGATTGACCACGACTTCGAAGGGGCGGTCCATGCGGCCGCGGGACCGGATCTGGGCCAGCTTCGCGCCGCCGATCAGCTCCTCCACCGCGCCGAAGAAGAACGTCAAATTGTCGTTCCATGGGGTCCAAGCGGTCTGGCCGAACACCCGGACCTCGCGGAGGCAGAAGGGATCGAACAACAGGTCGATGTCGCCGACGAGGATCGCCAGCCCCTCGCGCTCGGCCGTTTTGAGGCCGGCGGCGGCCGGCGCATTGGTCGAGGCGGCCGCCGTCGCGGTGTTGGTGTCGCCGGCGGTGCCGGCCACGGCGTTGGTCGCCCCTCCGTCGTCCGCGGAGTCCACCACGGCATTGGTGGAGGCCGTGGCAGCGGCATTGGTGGCCCCGGGCGGGCCGTCGGGGAAGGCGGTCGGGAATTTGCCGCTGAGCCGCAACGCCAGGGCCTCGCGGCGCATCGTCGCCCGGAAATCGCGGCGCAGCCCGTCGGGGCCGAAACGGGCACTGATCGCATCCACCGGCCCGGCGGCCTCGGACGTGCGCAGAAGGGTGCGCACCTCGAGGCCGGGTTTCTCGCTCTCGATGGTGAAGGCCCCGGCCGCGGGCAGCAGCAGGCTCTCGATCTTCGCGGTCAGCCGGTCCTCGCGGTGGACGTTGGAGGCCCGCAGGCTGAGCCAGACGGGGTTGTCCACCACGCGGTTGTCGCGGCCGCGGGTCGGCGTCATCGCCTCCAAGTCGGCGATCACCCGGGACGGGTCGAACGCCAGCCCCCACGCGGTCAGCAGGCGGCCGAGCGTGGACCCTTCTCCTCCGAAGCTCATCATCCCCATCGGCCCGCGCGATTGGTCCTCGGCCAGGCAGAGGGGATCGAGGAAGGCCAGCATGCGCCCACCCTTGAGCATGTACTGGTCGATGGCATAGAGCGTCTTGTCGGACAGGTTCTTGGGATGGACGACCAGGAGCACGTCCACGTCGGGCTCGACGCTTTCGAGGTCGTCGGAGAGCTGGCGCACCTCGTAGTCCTTTTCGAGGTCCGTGAACGCGAACCAACTTTGCTGGCGCTGCGGCGGACCGAAGGGCATTCCAACGCTGCCCATCACCGGCAGCGAGGAAATCAGTCCGAGCACGGGCTTCTTGGGCTTCGCGACGCGGGCGATCAGGCGGGTGATGTCGTATTCGAGGCGTTCCTGGTCCTCGGGGTTCAGGAATGAGATGACCGCTTCCGCCGCGCCCTTGACGGCGACGAGGCCGAAGGCGACCTCGGGCCCGAAGAACCCGACCGGCTGGCTCTCGATGCCGTAGCGGCGCGCCCAATCGGCCGCGTCGGAGTCGGGGATGGGGTCGTGTTTTTCGACGAGGATGCGTCCGCGGCCGGCGATCTCGTACTCGCGCAATAGGTCCTCCACCTGCCGGGCGTAGACGCGCAAAGCCGGCGGCACCTGCGGGTCGCTGGCGTTGAAGAACAGCTTCAGCGTGCAGGGCCCGTCCAGGCCGGCCAACAGCTCGCGCGTGCCCGCCGATAGGGTGTAGATGCGGTCTTCGGTCAGGTCCATCCGCACCACGACGGAACTCAACAGGACGTTCGCCGCCGCGATGATGGCCGCGACGATCCCGAAAGCCGCCACGCTGCTGCCGAAAAGCCGTCCGCCACGAGGTTGCGTCGTCATCGCCCGCGTCCTCCCGTCAGGTGGACTTCCGGTTTTCGATCACAAGGTAGGCGCCGAAGATGGCGAGCGTCATCACGCTGGCGTAGTAGACCAGGTCCCGCAGATCGATCACGCCCCGCTGCAGCGACTCGAAGTGCGGCATTACACTCAGTGCGGCGACGCCGTTGACCAGCCACGACGGCGCCCACTTGTTGACGATGTCCATCACCGGCGGCCAGCCGGCCAGCGCCAGGAAGAGGCAGATCACGAAGGCCAGGACGTAGCTGATGACCTGGTTGCGGGTCATCGTCGAGGTCAGGATGCCCACCGCGACGTACGCGCCGGCCAGCAAGACAGCGCCGACGTAGCCGCCGACCACCGCGCCGAGGTCGGGGTTCCCCAGCCACATCGTCGTGACGACGATCGGGAAGGTCAGCAGCGTCGCGAAGGTCATGAAGGCCCACGCCGCCAGGAATTTCCCCGCCAGGGCCTCGGTGAGCGTGACCGGGAAGGTCAGCAGCAACTCAATGGTACCTGTCCGGCGCTCCTCGGTCCACAGCCGCATCGTCGCGGCGGGCACCAGCAGCAAGTTGACCCACGGGAACCAAAAGAAGAAGTACTTCAGGTCCGCCTGGTTGGCCTCGTAAAAGCGACTGACGAAGAACGTCAGAAAGCCGATCAGCATCAGGTAGAAGACGAGAAATACGTAGGCGACGGGCGATTCGAAGTAGGCCCGGAACTCCCGTCGGAAGAGTTCCCAGGTGTTCTCCATGCAGCGTTTCATCGGGTCACCTCCCTGCGGTCACCGGTGCGCGGTGGTCTGTTCCGCCGTGCCCTGGGTCAGCACACGGAACACCTCGTCGAGACGGCCGGACGGATGCCTCGCCTTCATCTCGGTCGGCGAGCCGGCCGCGACGATGCGGCCCTCGTTGATGATGATCGCGCGGGTGCAGACCGCCTCGACCTCCTCGAGGATGTGGGTGGAGATCAGGATCGCCTTCTCGGCGGCCATGGCCCGGATCATCTCCCGAACGATGTGTTTCTGGTTCGGATCGAGGCCGTCGGTGGGCTCGTCCATCACCAGCAGCGAGGGGTCGTGGAGCACGGCCTGCGCGAAGCACACGCGCTGCTTGTAGCCCTTGGACAGCGTCTCGATGGTCTGCCACCGAACGGCCGTCAGCCGGCACCGCTCGATCGCCGACTCAACCCGCCGGCGGCGTTCGGCCCCCCGGAAGCCCCGGATGCCGGCGACGAAATCGAGGAATCCGACCACCGTCATTTCAGGGTACAGCGGGGCGTTCTCCGGCAGGTACCCGATCAGCCGCTTGGCCTCGATCGGCTGCTCGACGATGTCGTGGCCGCCGATCAGCGCCGTGCCGGCCGTCGGGGGCAGAAAGCCGGTGATCATCCGCATCGTCGTGGACTTGCCGGCGCCGTTGGGCCCGAGCACCCCCAGGATCTCGCCCTTCTCGACGCGGAACGAAATGTCCCGCACCGCCTCGATGGCGCCGTACACCTTGCGCAGGTTCCTTGCCTCGAGCATGCGTCTCCCTTTTGCGCGGGCGCGGCCGCCGCGCGGCGGCCCGGCCACCCACAACGCGGTATGGACACCCGCGGGGCGGCCCGCGTTCAACGCGCCCGCCCCGCCCCCGGCGCCCTCAGCGCGGCCGCACGAGCGCGCGGACCTCGTCGAGCCGACCGGCGCTGCCGAGCACCTGGTTCTTGTGCGCGATGAACTTCGCGTACTCCTTCATGAAGACCTTCCCGGGGGACCGGAGGTCAAAATTCTCGGGTTGGTCGCGGAACGACTCGCGGTGGACCCGGCACCACACCAGCCGACCGTCGGTGTCGATGTTCACCTTCGTCACCCCCAGCTTCGCGGCGCGGGCGAACTGGCCTTCGTCCACGCCCTTGGCCCCCTTGAGGCGGCCGCCGGCCGCGTTGATGCGGTCCACCTCCTCCTTCGGAACCGAGCTGGAGCCGTGCATCACCAGCGGAAAGCCCGGCAGGCGCTTCTGGATCTCCTCAAGCACCTCGAAATGCAACGATTGCGTCCCGCTGAACTTGTACGCCCCGTGGCTGGTGCCGATCGCGCACGCCAGGCTGTCGCACCCCGTCCGCTTGACGAACTCTTCGGCCTGGGCCGGGTCGGTCAGCTTCGCGTCCGACTCCGCCACCGACACATGCTCCTCCACCCCGCCCAGCTGCCCCAGCTCTGCCTCGACGACCACCCCCTTCGCGTGGGCGGCCTCGACCACCCGCCGCGTGATCTCGACGTTCTTCTCGAACGGCTCGCCGCTGGCGTCGATCATCACCGAGCTGTAGAACCCGCTCTCGATGCAGTCGTAACAGGTCGCCTCGTCCCCGTGGTCCAAGTGGACGGCGAACACCGCATCGGGGAAGATTTCGTTCGCCGTCCGGATCAGGGCCTCGAGCATCTTCTTGTGGGTGTACGAGCGGGCCCCCTTCGAAATCTGGATGATGAACGGCGCGCGGCTCTCCAGGTTGCCCTGGAACAATCCCATACACTGCTCGAGGTTGTTGATGTTGTACGCGCCGATGGCATACCTGCCATAGGCGTGCGCGAACAATTCCTTCGTCGTGACGATCATGCGTCTAGCGCCCTTTCGATGCCCGGCCGCCGTTCCGTCAGTCGGCCGGAAAATTTGAATCGCAAAGTTTAGCGCCGCGGCCGGCGGCGGTCAACTCGCACCGCCGCCGAGCCCGCATCCCATCGCTTCAGCGGATCAGCACCGGGTCGAGCCAGACTCCCCAGTCGCCCCTATTGCCGTCCCCGCCGTTCCGTCACCCCGCACCACGAACACCACCGACCCGTCACGGCCATCCTGCAGCCCAAAGCCGGCCACCAACCGGCGCCACACCGCTCCGGTCCGGATCCCATGCCGCGCCGGTGCATGGGGGCATACAGCCCCGTTTCGAACACTTGGCCGCCGACCTGCAGGACTATCGGTCCGCCGCCATCGGCGCCGACCCGGTTGCGCAGCGGGCACCCCCAGCCGACCTGCTCCGCCTCCAGACCGATCTCCGCCACGCGCGCCGTCGTCACCGTGGACGGCAGATCCTCCAGCGCCTGCAGGGACGGCGGAACCAGTAGACGGCGGAGCAGGGCCAGCCGGGCCGCAGGCCCGGAATCGTCGGGGTGCCGCTCGCGCGCCTCGCGCTCGAGCGCGGCCAGCGCCACCGCGTCGCCGGCCCTGAACGCCGGCTGCGCCCGGCGGTCCCACCAGACCGCGCGTAGCGGCGCCACGGCGGGATGGCGGTCGGCATCGACGTCGTAGGCGCCGTGGAACAACCGCACCGCCCGGCCGTCTGGGCGGCACGCAGTCAGGCGCAACCCGTACCGGCCCTCGACTCCGGGTTGTTGTGTGCGACGACGCCAACCGCGCTCCCGCGAAGGCGTCCCTCGAGCCGAACCCTCCCGCGTTCGCCGGTCGCGACAAACCTCTCCAACGTCAAGTCGCCGCCGTCGGCGGGGCGGCGAACGCCGGTGAAGAGGGGGTGGACGGACCGGGGCAGCGTGGAGGCCGGGGAGAGAAAGGTGCCCGGTCCCTCCCCCCGCAGCTCCTCGCCATAAATGTGGTGCCGCCCCCCATCAGCGACCGGCCACGGATGCGGCGCTCCGACGCGCGCTCGCTGTCATGCGGCAGGCCAAACGCATGGCCCAGCTCGTGCGCGACCCCCCCAATGTAGTGCGTGTTGAACCGCCCGATCGAACAGGGGCCGTTGTACCAGCCACCCGGTTCCCGAGACGGCAACAGGCGCGCGTCCACACGTTCGTCGTCGTAGACCCACGCGGTTCCGCCGCCCGGCCCGCCGCCTCCGGCGTACGGTCCCACCTCCACCGCCCGCCCATCCCGCCCCCCGAGCAGCACCTGGAAAATCAGGATGGTTTCCCGATCGGGCTCCATTCCCTCCGCCCGCAGGGCGTCGCACACCTCCCGCCGCACCTTGTCGCCGTCGTTGCGGCCGTACGCGGCCGCCGGCTCCCGGCCGCGGACCTCCCACATACGGAGATGGCCTTCTCCGTCCCGTTCAAAGTCGAAGGTGAGCGGGCCATGCCCGTTCTCCTCCATTCCCCGACAGTAAAACGCCCGTACGTGCTCCAGCACTCGCTCCAGCCGCTCCTGCCGTCCCGCAAGGGGTTCCCGGCCAGCGGGGGTGAAGTACGCCACTTTCAACGTCGGCCGGCTGGCCGCGTTCACCGCCGGAACTGGAACCATGAACCACGCCGCGGCCGCCAGCGCCCACGGCCCCTGGCTTCCGCACTTTCTCCGTTTCATCGCGTGCAGTGTACGATATGCGCGCGCGATCGCGCCATCGGACCGCCCTCACGCGACGCCCCAGGAGGATTGTGCCAGAACCGCGGTATGTGCAGAATCATCCATCAAGGATGCAGCTTCATCCATTCCCGCGGCGGAGGCCGCGTAGGAGGATGGCCCCGGTCGCTAGGGAACCGGCGGCCAAGGAGGCAAGATGGGCCATGAGCGCCGGCCTTACCCGACGCCGTTTTCTTCGTGCGGTGGCCGCCGCGTCGATGATCGTGCCGGCCCACGCGCTGAGCCTGGGCGGGGGCGGGCCGCGCCCTCCGCTCGAGTTGTGATGGGCGCCATCGGCGTCGGGGGTCGGGGCACCTATGACCTGGAAGCTTTCCTGCGCGAACCGGACGTCCAGGTGGTCGCCATCTGTGATGTGCAGCGGTCGCGCCGGGAGCGCGCAGGAGAGCTGGTCGAGCGCGCCCACGGTGCCGGCTGCGCCGCGACGCGGGATTTCCGCGAGGTGCTCGGCCGCCCGGACCTCGACGCCGTGCTGCTGGCGCCGGGCGACCGCTGGCACGGCGTCATGGCGATCCTCGCGATGCGCGCCGGCAAGGACGTCTTCTGCGAGAAGCCCTCGACGATGAGCGTGGAGGAGGGCCGGCAGCTGGTCGAAACCGCGGCGCAATACGGCCGGATTTTTTAGACTGGCACCCAGCGCCTGAGCGAGGAGAACTTCGTGCTCGCCGACGAGCTGGCGCGCTGCGGCCGCCTCGGCCGGCTGCACACGGTCCTCGCGCACACGCTGCCGTTTCGCATACGGACCGACTGGCTGCCGGCCGAGCCGGAGCCGCCGGAGGAGGAGTGCGACTGGAACCTTTGGCTGGGCCCCGCGCCTCAGCGGCCCTACAACCGCGCTTATCTCGCCGGCTGCATGGTCTGGCTCGATTTCATGGATTTCGGGACGGGCGTGGCCGGCTGGGGGAGCCACACCATCGCCCAATGCCAAGCGGCGATGGGCGCTCCGGCGGAGCCAGCGCTCGAGTACCGGCCCGGACCCTCCGCCGACGGCGACGGGTTTACCTGCCGATATCGCAACGACATGCGCCTCGTGCTGCGCCTCGGAGGCTGGCGGGGAACTTGCGGCGTGCGGTACGAGGGCGACGAGGGCTGGGTGTCCGTCGCCGACGGCTACGAGGCGCCCGATGTCTCCTCGCCGCGCCTACTGGCCGACCGCGCCGTTCTGCTGCGCAACTACCGCGACCGGACCGGACGGGGCGTTCATCATGTCCGCGACTTTCTGGCGAGCGTGCGCACGCGCCGTCCCTCGGTCGTCGACGCTGCCGTCGCCCACGGCTCGATGACCACCTGCCACTGCGTCAACGCTGCCCTGCTGTTCGGCCGCCCCCTGCGATGGGCCCCGACGCGCGGTGGGTTCGAAGGGGAGCCGGAGGCTGGCCGCCTTCTGCACCGGGCCTCACGGGAGCCATGGATCGCATGAGCACACATTCTTGCCTTTCCCGCCGGACCGTCCTTCGCCGAGCCCTCGTGGCCGCCGCCGCGCCGATGATCGTGCCCCCGCGCGTTCTTGGCCTGGGCGGTCGCGTGCCGCCCAGCGAGCGAATCGTGCTGGGCGGGATCGGTTTGGGCGGACGCGGTTCGTCCGTGCTGCGCTGGATGATGCGGGAGCCGGACGTGCGGTTCGTCGCCATCTGCGACTGCCAGAAGTCGCGGCGCGAGAACATCAAACGGATCGTCGACACGGCCTACGGCGACGCGGGATGCGACCTACGCCGACTTGCGCGAGTTCCTCGCCTCGCGCCCAGACATCGACGCGGTGCTCATCGCCACCGGCGACCGCTGGCGCGCCACGGCCTCTGTTCTCGCGATGCGGGCGGGCAAGGACGTGTACTGCGAGAAGCCCTCCTCGATGACGATCTCCGAAGGGCAGGCGGTGGTGGAGGCCGCCCGGCGTTACGGCCGCATGTACCAAACTGGCACCCAGCGGATGAGCGAGTCGAAATTCGTGTTCGCCGACGAGTTGATGCGCAGTGGCCGGCTCGGGCGCATCCACACCGTTTTCGCCCACATCGCCGACGGCGGCTGCGGCCGGCACGACTGGCTCCCGCCCGAGCCGGAGCCTCCGAAGAAGGAGTGCGACTAGGACGCCTGGCTCGGCCCCTGCCCGTGGCGGCCATACAACTCCCGCTACGTCGCCGACGGCTGGCGCGGCTACTACGATTTCCACACCGGCTCCATCGGCGAATGGGGCGCCCACACCATTGCTCAGTGCCAGGTCGCGATGGGGCTTGGCGATACCTCCGGCACCCACTACCGGCATGTGCGCCATCCGGCGGGAGACGGGATGCGCATCCTGTTTCCCAACGGCGTCACCATGGTCCTTCGTCAACAAGGCTGGCGCGGTGCTTGCGGCGTGCGATACGAAGGCGACGAGGGATGGGTCTCTGTGGCCGACGGCTACTCGCAGCCCGATGTCTCCAACCCCGCCTGGCTGGCCGACTTCAAACGCCTGACCAGGGAGTACGCGCTGCGGACCGGACGGTCGCTGGACCACGTCCGCAATTTCCTGGACTGCGTCCGGTCTCGCGAACTCACCGTCGCCAACGAAGTCGTGATGCACCGTTCGATGTCCACCGTCCACGCCGCCAACATCTGCATGTGGCTCGGCCGCGACGTGGTCTACGACCCGGTGCGGGAGGCCTTCGTCCGCGACCCCGAGGCCGATCGTCTCCACGCGCGCGCACCGCGCCCGCTCTGGGCCATATGAACCACCTCGAAGGAGCACTCCGATGATGTCCACTCTGTTTCGCCGCGCCGTCGTTTCGATCGTCGCCATGGTCACCGCCGGGCTGGCCGCCGCCGGCCGCGAGGCCGAGCTGATCGCCATCCTCGGCTGCGAGGCCTCGCTGAAGGAAAAGGTGGATGCTTGCCGCGAACTTGGCCGGATCGGCGGCCCCGCCGCGGTCCCTGCGCTGGCCGCACTGCTGCGCCATCCAGAGTTGGCGCACATGTCCCGCGCCGCCCTCGAGGCGATCCCGCACGATGCCGTGCTCGGCGCGCTCCGCGCCGCCCTGCCCGCGAGCCCCGCCCCCCTGCGCGCGGGCCTCGCCGACAGCCTTGGCTTCCGCCGCGACGTGCGGGCCGTCCCTCTTCTGGCGGACCTGTTGAAGGATCCCGATCCCGTCGTGGCCGGCGCCGCCGCCCGGGCGCTCGGACGCATCGGGGGTGCCGACGCCGCCCTCCGAACTGCCTCGGTCCCCGTCCGGTCCGACATCGCCGAGGGGCTGCTGCGGTGCGCCGGGGCGATGGAATCCGGCCCCGACCGCCGGGCCGCCTACGAGCGCTTGCGCGCCAACGACGTCCCACCGGCCGCCCGGGCCGCCGCCCTGCGCGGGCTCATCCTGGCCAAAGGAACCGATGGGGTCGGGGACATCGTGAGCGCGCTGAGCGGCACCGATCCGTTCGATTACACTGTCGCGCTCCGCGCGGCACAGGAGCTGCCCGGCGCCGACGCCACCCGCCCGCTCGCCGAGGCGATCCCCACGTTGTCCGGTCCCGCCCGGGCTGACCTGATCCACGCCCTGGGCACCCGGGCCGATTCCGCCGCCGCCGAGGCATTGGTCCGGGAGGCCCGCACGGCACCCGATAAACCGCTGCGCCTGGCCGCTCTCGCGGCGCTGGGGCGCATCGGCGCCGGCGCCGCCGCGCCCGCACTTGTCGACCTCGCCCGCGACGCGGACCCCGAGATCGCCGAGGCCGCACACTCCGTCCTGGCCGTCCTGCCGGACGAGGCGGCCGATCGCGCAATCGAGTCCCTCTTTGCGAACTCCGGCGACCCGGCCCTTCGTGTCGCGGCGTTGGAGCTGCTGGTCCGGCGGGCGCGGCCGGATCTCCAACGCACCCTGCGGACGTTGCTCGACGACCGTGACGAGCCCGTGCGCCTCGCCGCGCTTCGCGTTCTGCGCGCATCGGCCACGCCCGAGGACTTGCCCGTCCTTCTCGGGCGACTGCTGAAGGCCGGTCCGGGCGCCGAATCCGAGGCGCTGGGGGCGGCCCTCGCCGCGTTGGCCGGTCGCGAAGCGCGCGCCACCGCCGGCCGCGTCGAGGTTGTCCGAACCGTCTACGGCCTGCCGGATGGAGGCCCATCCGTCGACGTCACCGCCGCGGTGGCCGCCCGCCTGAAGTCCGCCGACGCCGTGATCGCGGACAACCAACTGGCCGGCGATCCCGCCCCGGGGCGCCAGAAGCGCATGGCCGTCACATTCAAGGCCGACGGAACAGAGGTGACGCAGGAATACCGGGAGGGCGAGGTCATCACTCCACCGCTGGTGGCCGCCGATCCGCCTTCGCTCGCTCCGCTCTACACCGCGTTGCCCTCCGCCGCTCCGCACGTCCGCCTGGCCCTGTTGCGCGCGCTGGCCGCCACCGGAGAGCCGAAGGCGTTGGAAGCGGTCCGCGGTGTGGTTTCCGATGGAGACCCCGCCGTGCGGGCGGCCGGCGCACGCCTGCTGCGCGATTGGCCGACCCCGCCGGCCTTGCCCATCCTGGCCGAACTGGCTCGCTCATCCTCCGACCCTGCGATTCGTCGCCTGGCCCTGCGCGGAGCGCTGCGCCTTCTGCCTTTCGTCCCAGCCCAGCCCGCCGGACGGTGGACCCTCTTCGCCGCGCTCGAGGGCCTGTTGGCGGACGACGAGGACCGAAAAGCCGCACTCGCCACCCTGGCCGGCATTCCCGTCCGCCCCGCCCTCGAACGGGCCGCGCAGTGGATGGACGTTCCCGCCCTTCGGGCCGAGGCCGCCGCCGCAGTCCGGATAGCCGAACGACTTGGCCCTGAACACGCCGCCGAGGTCTCCGCCGCCATGAAAAAGGCGTGCGAGGCCGCCACCGATGCGCCTACCCGCCGCCGTGCCGCCGCGCTGATCCGTGCCCCCTCCAAAGCACTACAATGAGGAGATCCACCATGACGGCTTCACCCCGCCATCTCCGCCGTCCTCCTGTTCGCCGCGGCGGCCGCCAAGTCCGACTGGATCTCCCTTTTCAACGGAAGCGACCTGTCCGGCTGGACGCGTCAAGGGCAGGGCGTCTTCCGCGTCGAGGACGCCTGCCTCGTCGGCACCCAGACCGATGGCAAGGGGGGAGACCTCTTCACCACCAACTCGTGGGCCCACTTCGAACTGCGGTTCGAATACCAGGTCCGCTGGCCCGCCAACAGCGGCGTGTGGTTTCGCGACAAGTATCAGTTCGACATTCTCAAGCATCCGAGGCCGGTCGCCTACAGCGGCACGTTGTACTGCCCCGGCAAGCTCTTCCTGGCCACCAACCTTGTCGAGGGGTTGGAACGCCGGGACGATTGGAACGAAGGACGCATCCTGGCGGAGGGCGACCGGCTGCAGATGTGGTTGAACGGCATCCAGGTGGCGGACGTCCGCGACACGACCTCGGCCTCCGGCCGGATCGGCATTCAGGTCCACGGCGGCGACGGGTTCAAGGGGATGGAGATCCGCCTCCGCCGCATCGAACTGCGGCCGATCCGCCCGGCGCCCTGACGCCGCGGCCCGTCTTCCGCCGCCGGCCTCTCCGCCTCCTCTGCGGCGCCGCCGCCGGGAGGACGGGCGTCAACGTCCTTGGTCGCGCACGCGCTGCAGGCGACGCCGGAAGCCCCGCCCATTCAGCGGCAGCTCCACCTCCCGCCTGTCCAGCGCCGCCCATTGCAACGCCGCCGCCAGCTCCACCTCGCGCACGCCGTCGCTGACCGGCGCGATCAGGTCGTCTCCGTCGAGAATCGCCGAGACGAAGTTTCGGATGACCGCCTCGTGGGGCGGGATCGGCGCCGTCGGGCACTCGAACGACTCCTCGCGCACGGGGGGCCGCGAGAACCCATCCCGCGCCGAGCGAGCGAAACGATCGGACGGAATCCGGTTCCACCGCAGGGTCAACCGCGATCCCTCGTGCACCACGGTGCCCTTCGTGCCCGCGATCTCCAGCCGCCGCGTGCCGGGCGCCTCGCCGGTGGAGGCGATGAACGTCGCGGTGAGGCCGTCGCGGTATTCCAGAACCGCCGTGACGTCGTCCTCCGTCTCGATCGGATGCCACCGCCCGTAGCCGGCTGTAGCCCGCACGCGCCGAGGAGGGCCGAGGAACCACAGCAGGAGGTCGAGCTGGTGCGGACACTGGTTGACCAGCAGCCCCCCGCCCTCGCCCGCCCAGGTTCCGCGCCACGGCGCCGCGCGGAAATACGCATCGGCCCGGAACCAGTCGGTCACGATCCACGTCAGCCGCTGCAGACGCCCCAGCCGGCCCTCGCGCAACATCGCGGCCAGCGTCTGGAAGACCGGTTCGGTCCGCATCTGAAACATCACGCCGACCTTCCGCCGCCGGCGGCGGGCCAGCTCGGCAAGGCCACGGCCGTCGAGCGGGTCCACGGCTAGCGGTTTTTCGACCAGCGCGTGGAGGCCGGCCTCGACCGCCGCCCGGGCGAGCGGGACGTGCGAGTCGTGCGGCGTCGCGATCAGGACCGCGTCGAGCCGGCCGGACCGCAGCATCGCCGACGTGTCCGTGTAAAACTCGCAGCCCAGCGACTCGGCCACGGCCGCCCGCGCCGGATTGCGCGAGGCCACCGCCACCAGCCGCGCCCGGGGCGTCCGCGCCACGCGCCAGGCATGCTCCACGCCGATCGTCCCCAAGCCGATCACCGCCCACCGAACCTCGCCGGTCGTCCTTCGCTTCGCCATGGCAGTTCACCTGACGCGCCGTGACGCGTCATTCGATTTGAACCCCCACCTCGACCACACGCAAGTGGGCCGGTGGCGTCGGAGGAGGATCCGCTTCGATTCCGACCTCCGCCTCCCAGGGCTCGGAGGGCCACTCGAACGACAGCCGGAATTCGCGGCCGTCCATCCGGACCGCGCCAATCTCGCGGTCGCCGTGCGATCGCGCCAAAACCCGCCCTGCCACCCGGCCGTGCACCGGCCGAAACACGAGCTCAACGCGGACCGTCCCGCCCTCCGCCCCGACGGGGCGGGGCAGCCGAAGACGGCCCGCGTTGGTCAGGGCCACGCCGTGCCGGTCCGCCGTTCCACCGAGCACAAACGGATCGCGAAACCACGCCATCACGGACAACCGGCGCCGCGAGTCGAGCGGCCAGCGAACCCACTCGCCGGGCCGCGCCGCGGCCGCGGCCACGTCCGCGGGTATCGCGGGCGCGGTGACCTCCAACGCATGCACGGGCAACCCCGGCGGCAGCCGCACACAGCGCATCCCGCCGCCCTCGCCCCGCCACTCGGCCGACGGCGCTAGCTCCGGTCCCAGCCATCGCACGCGCCACGTCGTGACCGGCGAGGCGCGAAAATCCAGCCACGTCGCGCGGGCGCCCTGCGGCACGTCGACTCGCCGGCTTTCCATCGCGCCCGCCGGCTCCGGCCAGGGCTCGAATCGCAGCAAACGGTAGCGGCCGTCGGCCAGATGGAAGCCGTCCGGCAGCGGCGTCAAACGCCCGGCGTGGCGCAAGGTCTCCTCGACGGCGAGGCCGCCTTTCCGAACCTTGGAAGCCGTGAAGCAGGAGGTGTCCAAGGGTTGGACAAACACCAGGGAGTCGGGCGCCGGGACGCCGGACTCGGGCCACCACAGCCGGCAGGACGTGTGATGGAGCACCAGCGACTCGGCGAGCCGGCAATCCCGCTCCACCGCGACGGCCCCGCCGACCGCGGCGGTTTCGACGCGCGCCGCCGCCGCCCGGGCCTCGGTATAGGTCACGCGAGGCCCCAATCCCGCCGTCGGCCCCGTCCACGCAACCCAGGCGGCCGCCGTCAGCGCCAGGGCGAGGACCACCGAGAACAGCCGCGCGCCGGCGCGTCCGCCCGAACCGCGCCATCGGCACGCCACGAACCCGACGGCCCGGGCGGTCCCCGCGCCGGCCAGCAGCGCCGCGGGCCACCACGCCAGCGTCAGGTACCGCGGCCAGGCGAGGTACGCTGCATGGAACAGGATCACGGGCGCGATCGGAGCGGCCCACCACCAGGCCTCGGCGCGGCGCTCGCGCGCGGCGGCGGCAAGTCCGACCGCCGCGGCGACGGCGCCGATCCACCCTATGCCCCCCGTGAAGAGGAGGCCAAGGTCGGCAACGTTTCCGGGGAACCTCCGCCATCGTCCGGGAGCCGCCATCTCGTGACGGAAGCCGGCCAACTGGCCGGTCCAGTGGCCGAGTCCGGTCCACTGCCGCGTGATCCACCACGCAAGTGCGGCCGCGGCCGCTGGGGCGAGAAACGCGACTAGGCACCGAGCGCGTGCGCGCAACGGGAGCCCGCGCGCGGCGAGAATCGCCGCGACCGGCGCCGCCACCAAAAACACGGCCGGTTCGCGGGCGGCCATGGCGAGAACCCCGAACACGCCGGCGATCGCCCATCGAACCTCGTGCCAGCGGCCTTCGGCGGCCGCGGGCGCGACCGCCCACATCGCCGTGACCATGGCCAGCGCCGTCATCTCGCGGTAGGGATGCAGCAGCCATTCCAGCTCCAACGGATGGGCGCTCATCAGCCACGCGAACGCGGCCGACAGGGCCAGCGCGGCCGGCCGGCCGGCGCCGACCCACCGGCGCAGTACAACGCGGGCGGCGGCCAGCCACCCCAAACCGATCCCCCAGTTGAGCCAGTAGGGCGCGCACGGCCCGCCGACGCGCCACGCCAACGCAATCAGCGCCGGCCACAGCGGCGAGATCTGCGAGAGCGCGCTGCGCCATTCCGTCGAGCCGACGGGCAGCGTCGCCAGATCGCGGCCCAGCGAGAGGTAGAGCTTCGGATCGGACGTGACGACGTACGTGACGACCCGAACCTGCGCCACCGTCCACAGAGCGGCAACGACCAACAGCACACCCCATTCCCATGCGTCCTCACGGGAACCGTTTCGACGAACCGCCTGGCCAGGATGTTTCATCGGCGCGCTGGCGGCGCGGAAGCTATCCGACGCTCTCCCCGTCCGGCAAACGCGGGCGCCGCCGGCCCGCTGCGTCCCGAGCGAGGCTACTCGGCGACGACACGAAGGCGGCTGAGCGGATACCAGCCGTCGTCCGTCCGCCCCTCGATCGCCAGACGCAGGACGGGGGCGCCGCCGCCGTGGTCCACCACGCCCAACGCCACCTCGTAGTCACCCGGCGCGAGCGTCGGCGGGACTTCGAGGAGTTCCTCCACGTTTACCGGCTCGCCGAGCGGCAAGTCGGGCGCGTTGCGGACAAAGTCCGCGGGTAATTCCGCGAAATGGCCGGGAGGAAAGCGGTCGACGGTCGTGCGGCCTATGAGGACGGCTTCGCCGCCGGGGCCCCGAAGGCGAATGGCGACCCGAAAGGGCCGGTAGCACGGCGCCGACCCGACGTTCTGCCACTGCATCGCGATGGGAAGCTGCCGCCCGCGGGCGATAACGGCCGGATGGGCCCATTCCCGCAATACGAGCCGGTAGCCGAGCCGCCGGAGGAATCGCCGGATCTCCTCGTGGACTGCCGAGTCCTGCGGCAGCGGCACGGACTTGTTGTTGAAGTGCGAGCCGTGCAACGCCAGGGCATAGTTGAAGATGTGGCGCAGCGGCCATCCGGCCTCGATCCATTTGCGAAGGTCCCAGCAGGTTTCCCAAGCGACCGGCGCGCGGCGCCAGGCCTCGAGCGCCCCGGCCTCCGCCAGGGCCTGCGTGTAGAGGTGCTCCATATGGTTCCAGCGGGGGCCAAATCCCCCCATGTCGCCGAGGCAATCCGCGCGCCAGCCCGCCCCTTTGCGGACGGCATGGGCCAGCATCTCCTTGCCGCCGATCAGCATCACGAGCGGCGTCGTTCGGAAGGCCTCGAAATAGGCGTCCACGATCATCCGTTGGTGGGAGGCGCGGGGCATCCGGATCGGGTTCGAGTTGCTCATGTGCCATTCGCCCCACCAGCCGACCGAGCCGATGTCGATATGGTCGATGTCCGGATGGCCGTCAAGGAGCGCTCCCAGCCGGCGCAGGAAATCGAGATGAAGGTTCAGCGTCTTCGGGTCATCGAGATCGGGGATGGGCAGCGACGCCTTGTCCAGGTAGCGTGTGGTGACGATCGAGCCGCCCGCCGCGGCCAGCCACGCGGGGTGGTACGGGCTTCCCGGCTGGGTGGAGTTGCACATGACGCGGAACGCGAGCCGCTGCCCCGCGCGGCGGGTCTCCGCGAAGACCTTTTCCAAAAAACTGCGGTCGATCCCGCCGGGGACGGGCTCCAGGCGCCCCCATCCCCACCGTTCATAGCGGATCGTCGAAGGCAGCCAGGACGGCAGGTTCCGGTCGCGGTCCGCCGAACGGCCAAAGGTCTGCCACCCAATCCCGGGATTCGGCAGCAGGTCGTGGATTTCCCGCGGCCGCACGCGAACCTCCTCCGGCTCCCTCGTGCACGTCGCCACCGCCCACGTCGCTGCGGACAACAGCGCTGCCCACGTCCGGCCTCGGTTCGTCAGCATGGCGCCCGTTTATCTGAACGCCGTCGAGGATGGCAAGCCGGAGACGGACGCGGCGGCCGGGGCGGGCGTCCGGCCGACTCGGCGCACCAACCGCAGCAATTCCTCGATGCGCCCGTCCACGGTCCCGCCCCTCAATTGTGGAAGCCGCCCGTGGTCAAGCCACGGCTGGCCCCCTCGGAGGAGAAGCACGCGGCCGTCGTCGGTCTCGATCCTTTCGATGCCGGCGGCCGACGCGCGGAGTTTGAGGCGCGTCAGGGCCAGCAGCCGGCGCAGCGGGGCCGGCGGAGGGCCGAACCGGTCCGCAAATTCCGCGGCCAGGTCCTCGACTTCTCGTTCGCGGACTGCGCCGGCGACGCGACGGTAGAGCTCGAGTCGTAACGGTTCGTCCTCGACGTAGTCGGCCGGAATGGCCGCGGCCTCGTCGGCCCAGACCGGGTCGGGCGTGTAGCGGATGAAATCCAGCGACAGGCGTGTGGTCGCCGGCTCGGGCAGCGGGTCGCCCTTCAGCCGCGCAATGGTGCGGCGCAGCAACTGGCAGTAGAGGTCGAAGCCGACGGCCGCGATGTGGCCGCTCTGCTCGGAGCCGAGCAGGTTGCCCGCGCCGCGGGCCTCGAGGTCGCGCAGGGCCAGCCGGAATCCCGCCCCGAGACCGGAGTGGCGGCGCAGCGCGGCGATGCGGCGGCGGGCGGTGTCCAGCAGCCGCCCGTGCCGCGGCAGCAGCAGGTAGGCGTAGGCCTGATGGCGGTAGCGCCCGACGCGGCCGCGCAACTGGTAGAGGTCCGCCAGCCCGAAACGATCGGCGCGCTCGATCAGGATCGTGTTGACCCGGGGCATGTCCACGCCACTTTCAATGATCGTCGTGCAGAGCAGCACGTCGAACCCGCCGGCGCCGAACCGGTGCATGAGGTCAGCCAGCTCGCCCTCGTCCATCTGCCCGTGCGCCGCCTCGATGCGCGCCTCCGGCACCAGGGCTCGGAGCAGCTCCAGGCGCCGGCCGATGGTCGCCACGCGGTTGTGCAGGAAGAAGACCTGGCCGCCGCGGTCGAGCTCGCGCAGAATCGCCCCGCGGATGAGCCGGTCGTCCCACGCCGCGACGATCGTCTCGATCGGCAGGCGGTCCATGGGCGGCGTCTCGATCACGCTCAGGTCGCGCGCGCCGACCAGCCCCAGGTACAGCGTGCGCGGGATCGGCGTCGCGGTCATCGTCAGCACGTCCACCGTGCTGCGCCACCGCTTGATGGCCTCCTTGTGCTCGACACCGAACCGCTGTTCCTCGTCCACGATCACCAGCCCAAGGTCCCGGAACACGACGTCGGATTGCAGCAGACGGTGCGTGCCGACCACGATGTCCACGCCCCCCTCCGCCAGCCGTCGAAGGAGGTCGCGCTGTTCGCGGCGCGACCGGAAGCGGCTGAGCATCTCGACCACGACGGGGAAGGCGGCCATGCGCTCGCGGAAGGTATCGTAGTGCTGCTGGGCGAGCACCGTGGTGGGGACCAGGACGGCCACCTGCGCGCCGCTCATCACCGTCTTGAACGCCGCGCGCATCGCGACCTCGGTCTTGCCGTAGCCGACATCGCCGCAGACGAGACGGTCCATCGGACGCCGCGCCTCGAGGTCCCGCTTGACCTCCGCGATCGCCCGGGCCTGGTCGTCCGTCTCGGCATACGGGAAGGCTGCCTCGAACTCCACCTGCCAGGGCGTGTCCGGGCCGGTCGAGCGGCCGGGACGGACCTGCCGCAGCGCCTGAGTCTCCAGCAGCCGGGCGGCCAGGTCGTGCACCGCCCGCTCGGCGGCTGCGCGCTCCAAAGCCCAGCGCCGACTCCCCAAGCGGTGCAGCTCGGGCGGCCGGCCGCCGGCCCCGACGTAGCGGCTGAGCAAGTGTGCCTGGTGGAGCGGCACATAGAGCCGCGCCCCCTCCGCGTAGTCGACGGCCAACACCTCCTCGGTCCGGTCGCCCACGCGGATCTCCACCATGCCGCGATAGCGGCCGATCCCGTGCTCGACGTGGACCACCAGTTCACCCGGCTCCATCCGGCTGGGATCGAGAATCCGTTCCCCCTCCGCCGCCGCGGCCGCGCGACGCCGGTCCGCCGGTGGACGGCCCGCCGGACCGCGCCGCGGAAAGAGGTCGGCCTCCGCCACGACCGCCAACGTCCCGTCGAGAAGTTCGAAGCCCTCCGAAAGCGGTGCGACCGCCAGCCGGGCCGACTCCGGCCACGGCCCACCTTCGACGTGCAACTCCCGAAACCGCGCCAGCGAGCCCTCGGTCGCAAAACAGAACCAGACAGCCGTTCCCCGGCGGGCCCGCGCCGCCCACTCCCGAACCCGCGCTGTCCGACGGCTCACCAGCTCCTCCGGGTTCGCGCCCTCGGACGCTTCCAACGGCTCGAGGGCGCGCAGCCCCCAACCATGCGCCACCCCGTCGTCGCCGCGTCGGAACTCCAAATCGGTGCCGCCTGGGCGCCCAAAGAGGGTTTCGAAGGTCCCTGCCCCCGCCGCCTCCGCCTTGCGGTGCATCTCCGCATGCGCCCGAAGCGATTCCATGTCGTGCCACACCCGCACCGTCGCCGGCGGAAGATGATCGAACAACAGGGCCGTTTCGGCCGGCGGCTCGTCCGCGGCCGCGACGATCAGTCGGTCAATCCGTTCGATCGAGCGCTGGTGCACCGGATCGAACCACCGGAGCGACTCGATCCGGTTGCCGACGAACTCCACCCGCGCCGGCCAAGGGGTGGCAGGCGGCCAGAGGTCCACCAGCCCGCCCCGAAACGAGGCCTGCCCCCGGCTGTCGACCACCGGAACCCACTCGTAGCCGCTCCGGTCGAGGAAGTCGCGCAGACGCTCCGGGGCAAGCTCGGCGCCGATGACGATGTCGAGAAACAGAGCCTCCAATTCCGCCGGTCCCGGCAACGGCTGCAGCAGGGCGGAGACGCATGTGGCGATCACGGCCGGGGGGCTCCCCGACCGGCAGCGGCGCGCCACCTCCAGCCGCGCGCCGGCCGAGGCGCGACGGGCCGGGGATCCGATCATGCGATCCGTCGTCTCGCGCGGCGGGAAGACATCGGCCGCCACCCCTTCCGGCGCCAGGGTCTCGAGGTCGCGGACTAGCGTATCGAGCGTCCGGCGGCTGTCGACCACCCATACGACCGGCACATTGGCCAACCGCCACAAGCACCATGCCAGGTACGCCTGCGCGCCGCCGGGCAGGATGTCAAACACGGACGGCCCGCCGCTCATCGCCACCTCGAGCGCACGCCGGTCGGCGTCGGGGAGGCAAAAAGGAAGCGCCAACGGAGGCATCGCGAATCACGCTAGGACCGCCCAGCCGCAAAGTCAAAAGGGCCGGCGGTGGCAGGGGGCACGACACCGGCGGTCCGGTTCGCCAGCTTGTCGCTTGAAGGCAGCGCCGGGGCCCCCCTATCATGACGAAGGGCCGCTGTGCCGGAGCGGCGTCAACCGGCATCGGCCGAGCGACGGGCTCATCACCGACGTGGACGACGATAGGAATGTGTTTTGGATCGCCGGACTCGCGCCCGGGCGGCTAGGCATCCAATGGGATTTCACCGAGGACCGCTGGCGTGAGCTGCGCGAGTCCGGTGGCTCGGACGACCGCTTGACCATCCGGTTCGTCCGCCTGGCGGATCTTTCCGCCAAAGGTGGCCCGGGTACGTTGCGATTCGTGCCGGGGGAGCGAAGCGGGTGGGTTCGTCTCGACGTGGCGGCGGGCGTCTACGCGGCCGAGATCGGCTTCCTGTCGCCGGACGGCCGTTACCGCTTCATCGCCGCCGCCGGTCCGGCCATTGTGCCGGCCAACCGCGAGTCCCCGGACTGTTCGCTCGTCGTGCTCGACCCCGTGGCGCCCCCTCCGGCGCGCCGTCGGGCGGAGGCCTCGGCCTCACGACTATCCCCATGGCGTCCGCCGATGGCCGCCCCTCCTCCATCGCCACCGATCGCTGGCGGGGCGGATCCTGCATGGCAGCCTTCGCTGGCGGCCGCGATGGAGATTCCCGAGGTCGTGCCCCATAATGCAGGCTCCTCGCCGCAGCGCACCGGCCCGTTGTCGGATGCGTGTGTTGCACCGCCTGAGGCGGGTTGGCCCCAGCCAATCGCAACCGGGCCCGGCACAGGATCGGAGGAGGTCTAATGGCCATTGCCCACCTTGGTCTTGTGCTTCACGCGCACTTGCCGGATGTACGCCACGACGGTGGCGGGGGGCTGGAAGAACGGTGGTTTTTTGAGGCGGTCGGCCAATGTTACCTGCCACTGCTCGGCGTGTTCGAGCGGCTGCGGCGCGACGGGGTGCGGTTCCGCCTGACGATGTCCTTGTCGCCGCCGCTATGCGCCATGCTCGACGATGACGCGCTGCTCCGGCGTTGCGCCCGGCACTTTGACGCCCTAACGGCGCTGGCCATCGCCGAGGCGGAACGCAACCGGCGCGACGCGCGGATACACCGCCTGGCCGCGTGGTGGCGCCGCATTTGGGAAGAGCGCCGCGGCGATTTCGAGCGCCGCGGCCGGCGCCTGCTGCCTGCGTTTCGAGAACTGGCCGACGCCGGCCACCTCGAGTTGATCGCCACGGCCGCCACGCACGGGCATCTCCCCCTGCTACACGCGATGTCCGGTGCGGCGCGCGCGCAGATCCGGATGGGGATCGCCGATCACGTCCGACGCTTTGGCGGCCCGCCCGCCGGCTTCTGGCCGCCGGAATTGGCATGGACACCCGGCCTGGAGGCGGAATACGAGGCCGCCCGGGTGCGTTGGATCTGTGCCGACGCGCATGCGGTGCTGCTGGCCGACCGGCGCCCCCGCTATGGCACCTTTGCGCCGATCGTCTGCCCGGGCGGCCTGGTGGTGTTTCCCCGCGACGCCGAACTGGCGCGCCGCGTTTGGAGCGCGCGCGACGGGTATCCCGGCGATCCGTGGTACCTTGAGTACCACCGCGACATCGGCTACGAACGCTCTCCGGAGGCATTGGGGGCGCTGGCGCCGCCGGCGGGCGCGCGGGCGCCGGTCGGCCTGAAGTACTGGCGAGTCACGGGACCCGCCGACGCCAAGGAGGTATACGAGCCGGCCCGCGCGGAAGAGACGGCGCGGCGCCACGCATCCGACTTTGTCGATTGCACGCTGAAGCGCGGCGAGCGGGCCGCCGCCGCGATGGAACGTCCCCCTTTTCTGCTGGCCGCCTTCGACGCCGAGCTGTTTGGGCATTGGTGGAACGAAGGTCCGCTGTGGCTTGAAGAGACCCTCCGTCGCGTGGCGGAATGTCCCGCGCTCCGGCTGACCACCCCGTCGGAGTACCTCGAGATGACTCGCGACTCCGCACTGCAGTGTGCGACCCCCGCCGACTCGAGCTGGGGAGAGGGGGGCGGACACGAAACGTGGTGGAACGAACGCACCGCCGACCTTTGGGCCGGTCTCCACCGCGCCGGCCGCCGCCTGCGACGTCTGGCCCGGCGAGCGACGGTGAACGTGCCGGCGGTTCACGCCGCCGCGCGCCATTTTCTGCTCGCCCAGGCTTCGGACTGGCCGTTTATGATCCGGCATGGCCGCGCCGGCGAGTACGGCCGGCGGCGTTGGTCGGCGGCGCTGGCGGCGGTGGAGCGGTGCATGGAGGCCGCCGAGCGGGGGGACACGGACGACACCGCCGGCCCCGCGCTGTTTCCCGATCTGGACTTGTCGCTGTTCAAGGGGTGACGCGGTGTTCATTATTCAGATCGCATCCGAGTGCGCTCCGGTCGCAAAGGTCGGAGGGCTGGCCGACGTCGTGTACGGATTGTCCCGGGAGCTGGAAATTCGCGGCCACGCCGTCGAGATCATCCTCCCCAAGTACGACTGCCTCCGCTACGACCGCATCTGGGGGCTGCAGGTGGTCTTCCAGGACCTGTGGGTTCCGTGGGAGGGCGGCGCGATCCACACCTCTGTCTGGTTCGGCTTTGTCGAGGGTCGGAAGTGTTTCTTCATCGATCCCCACTCGGCGCACAATTTCTTCAACCGCGGGATGTTGTACGGCCACGGGGACGATGACCGCCGGTTCGCCTTTTTCTGCCGCGCCGCGCTTGAGTTCATGCTGCGGGCGAGAAAGCATCCCGAGATCATCCACGTGCACGACTGGCAGACCGCCCTGGCGCCGGTTCTCCTGTATGAAATCTATGCCGGCCTTGGCATGGTCCATCCTCGCGTCTGCTTCACGCTGCACAACGTGCGGCACCAGGGGGTCACTGCCCCCCATCTGCTCCACGCGGTCGGCCTCCACCGGCCGGAACACTTCATGCATCCCGACCGCCTTCGCGACGATTTTCACCACGGCGCGCTCAACCTGATGAAGGGCGGGATCGTCTACTCGAATTTCGTCACCACCGTCTCGCCTCGCTATGCCCACGAAATCCGGTTTACCGCGCAGGGCTGTGGCCTGGGCCATGTCCTACATGTACACCAGGCCAAGTTCGGCGGTGTGCTGAATGGCGTGGACTACGACGTCTGGAACCCAGAGATCGATTCCCATATCCCGCGGCGGTACGGGCCGACGGACCTCGATGGCAAATACGAAAACAAGGCCGCGCTCCGGCGCCGGGTTTGGCTGCAGGACCGGTTCTGCCCTATCGTCGCCTACATCGGCCGGCTCGATCATCAAAAGGGCGTGCCGTTGATCCGCCACGCCCTCCACTGGTGCGTGAACCATGGCGCCCAGTTCGTGCTCCTTGGCTCCGCCGCAAACTCCGCCCTCCACCATGAGTTTCTGGAGCTCAAACGCGCCATCAACGACAATCCCGATTCCCATCTGGAGCTGGCCCACGACGAGGAATTGGCCCACCTGATCTACGCCGGCGCCGATCTGCTGATCGTACCCAGCCTGTTCGAGCCCTGCGGCTTGACCCAGATGATCGCGATGAAATACGGCACTCTACCGATCGTTCGCGAGGTCGGCGGGTTGGCCGACACCGTTTTCGACGTGGACTACTCCGATCGGCCATCTGAGATCCGGAACGGGTACGTGTTCAAGACCTTCGACAATGGTGGCATCGAGTCAGCGTTGGTGCGTGCCGTCGGCCTCTGGAACCACTACCCAGGGCGCTTCCGCGAAGTCATGCTTCAGGCAATGAAGTGGGACTACTCGTGGAATGAACCCGGCCGGCATTACCTAAACATTTACGAATACATCCGAGATAAATAGACCGCCTTCGTCCCCCGCCGTCGGCGCGGATCATTGACCGTTGCTCGACGCCGAGGTGTTTATTTCTTTTGTCCACATTGCGAGCGGAGAATTCCCCGCCCAGGACGGGCGTTCGGGTTTCTAACTGGTTGGAGGAAAATTTTTCTCCATTGAATGCGGAAAAACTCGCGGCTCGCGCCTTCTGGGTGGTGTGGGGCCGGCGCATGGGGCGTCGGCTCCGGGAGGCGGCGAGCCATGAGAACGCCGCGCATCAAGCCGGACG
>CAKZPT010000009.1 GCA_937139365.1 uncultured bacterium
GGCGCCCTTGGCTGAAGTATACCCCACACCGCCGCTGGCGTCACCTGCGCCAAGGCCGGTTGGCGCGCCCATCGCCGACCTCGGCCTCCGGCTCGAATTGAGGATACGCAGGCTAAGGCCGCAGGGATTGCGTTCGGTCCGGGCGGGCCCTAAAGTTGCGCCACGCGGGCAGGTCGTCCTAAGCCGCGTGGGGAGGTGCGGATGAGGGTCTGGAGATGTTCGGATAAGTCATCGCTGGGGACGGCGGCGGCGGATCGCGCGGCCGGACGGATCCGGGCGGCGCAGACCGGCGGGGGGGTTGCGCGGATCATCGCGGCGACCGGCGCCTCTCAGTTCGAATTTCTCAACGCGCTAGTGCGGCAGCCGGACATTGACTGGACGCGGGTGGAGATGTTTCACCTCGACGAGTACATCGGCCTGCCGATCGCCCACCCGGCCAGCTTCCGACGGTATCTGATCGAGCGGTTCATCCGGCCGGCGGGAATCGTGCGCGCCCACCTGCTCGACGGCGACCTGCCCGACCCGCAGGAGGTCTGCCGCATCGTCGGCCGCAGGTTGAACGAGCGTCCTGTGGATGTCGCCTTCGTCGGCATCGGCGAGAACGGCCATCTCGCCTTCAACGATCCTCCGGCGGACTTCGAGACGGAGGAGCCCTATCTGATCGTGCGGCTCGACGAGGCCTGCCGTCGGCAGCAGGTCGGCGAGGGCTGGTACGCCTCGCTCGGCGAAGTGCCCACGCACGCGATCTCGATGTCCATCCGCCAGATCCTGAAGGCCCGAGCGATCGTGTGCGTGGTGCCGGACGCGCGGAAGGCCGAAGCGGTGCGGGCGTGCCTGGAGGGCCCGATCGGGCCGATGGCCCCCGCCTCGGCCCTTCGCCGGCATCCGGAGGTGGACGTCTACCTCGACCGCGACTCCGCCGCGCTTTTGACGGCGACGGCGATGGTGGACCGTTGAATCGAGGGACGAAGATGACGTTCGCCGGCCCGGGCCTGTTCGATCTTCAGGTCAACGGATTTGCGGGCGTGGATTTCAACGACCCGGCGACGACTCCGGAGATGGTGCAGCGGGCGCTGGAGGCGATGCGGCGGCACGGCGTGACGCGGTGCCTGCCGACGTTGATCACCTCGCCCTTCGAAGAGTTCGCCCGTTGCGCCCGGAATGTGCTGGCCGCGGCGCACCCGTCGGTCGTGGGGCTCCACATGGAGGGGCCGTACATTCACCCGGCCGATGGTCCGCGCGGCGCGCACCGGCGCGAGGCGGTGCGGCCGCCGGATCTGGACGATTTTCTTCGGCGGCAGGAGGCCGCACAGGGCCGCATCCGTCTGGTGACGCTGGCGCCGGAAATGCCCGGCGCGCCGGCGTTGATCGAGCGTCTGGTGGAAACGGGGGTGAGGGTGGCGATCGGCCACTCCGACGCAACGCCTGCGCAGATCGCGGCGGCGGTGCGGGCGGGGGCGACGATCTCCACGCACCTCGGCAACGGCTGCGCCGGCATGCTGCCCCGTCATCCCAACCTGCTCTGGGCGCAGATGGCGGCCGACGAGCTGACGGCCTGCCTGATCGTGGATGGTCACCACCTGCCCGCGGAGACCGTGAAGGTGATGATCCGGGCCAAAACGCCGGCCCGTGTGGCGCTGGTCACCGACGCCACCGCCGCGGCCGACGCGCCGCCGGGCCGCTACACCGTCGGCGGCCAGACGATCGAACGCGACGAGGCCGGCCGGGTCACGCTGCCCGGCGGAGCCACGCTAGCCGGCTCCGCGCTGACGCTCGATCGCGCGGTCGAGTTGACCGTCCGGTTCGCCGGCGTGACGTTGGCCGAAGCCTGGGGAATGGCGTCGCATCGGCCGGCGGCGCTGCTCGGTCTCGAACCCGCCGGAAGGGTGACGGCCGAATGGAACGAGCAACGGCTCCGGTTCGAGTCGCTGCAAGTGGCGGAGGCGGACGGGTGAAGAAACCCATCCCGAACCTGCGGTGGTGGGTCGCCGTGCTGCTTCTGCTCTCTACGGCGGTCAACTACCTCGACCGCAACACGCTCTCCACGCTGGCCGAGACGATCCGGCAGGACTGGGGGCTCGACAAGGAGGCCTTTAGCCGGGGCTATTCGCGGGTCACCGCGGCGTTTCTGTTCAGCTATGCGATCATGTACGCCGTCGGCGGTGGGTTGGTGGACCGGCTCGGCACGCGGCTGAGCCTGCTCATCTTCGCC
Source organism: uncultured bacterium (assembly GCA_937139365.1). Lineage (GTDB taxonomy): Bacteria > Verrucomicrobiota > Kiritimatiellia > PWTM01 > PWTM01 > CAACVY01. The sequence continues at coordinate 2,213 of CAKZPT010000009.1, forward strand.
TCGCTGTGGTCGGCGGTGACGATGGCGCACGGGTTGGCGCGAACGTTGGGGCATCTGGCGTTGGCGCGGTTCGGGCTGGGGGTGGCCCAGCCGGCCAATTTCCCGGCCGGCGTGCGGGCGGTGTCGGAGTGGTTTCCGATCCGCGAACGCGCGCTGGGGGTGGGCATCTTCAACGCCGGCACGGCGCTGGGCTCGGTGATGGCGATCGTGTTCTCGTCGTGGATCGCGCGCCGGTGGGGATGGCGATGGGCGTTTTGGGCGGCCGGGGGCGCGAGCTTCCTCTGGGTGGCGGCCTGGGCGGCGATGTACCGGCTGCCCCGCCGGCATCCGCGCCTCTCGCCGGAGGAACTGGCGCTGATCGAGGAGGGCGCCTCAGCGACCGTGGGACCGGCCCCGAGGGTTCCGTGGGGCCGCCTGCTCCGCATGCCCGCCACCTGGGGGTGCATTGCCGCGCGGGTGATGACCGATCCCATCTCGTATTTCCTTTCGTTCTGGATCCCGATGTACTTCCAGCGCGAGCGGGGCTTCGACCTGAAGCAGGTGGGTTACTTCGTGTGGATCCCGCCGTTGGCGCTGTTTCTGGGCAGCTTGGCCGGCGGCGCGATCCCGCGGTGGTGGATCGCTCGCGGATGGACGCTGAACCGCGCGCGCAAAACGCTGATGTTCGCGATCTCCTGCATGATTCCGGCGCTTTGCGTGGCGATCGTGCGCACGCGCAGCCCCGCGACGGCCGTGGCGATCCTGGCGGCGATCAGCTTCGGCCATGGCGCATGGGGCAACATCACCCTGCCGGCCGAGGTGTTCCCGCGGCACGTTGTCGGGACCGTGTCGGGCCTCGGCGGCTGCCTCGGCGGTCTGGTCGGCGCGGTCTCGCAACTGACGATCGGCCGGCTGACGGTGACCTCCTTCTCACCGATCTTCGCGGCCCTCGGGGCAATCTACTTCGTCGGCTTCTTCGTGGTCAGCGGTCTCGTGGGCACGCTCGGTGTGATCCGCGACGTGGACGCCGCCCCCGCCACTCCACCCTCGCGCGGCTGAGGCCCGAAAACGCGCCGCCGGCCTTCATTTGACGTCGGCCGTTAAGCGGGTAAGTTGCCCGCAAACCGAAAGGATCGTTTCCATGACCTACCGCAGCGCGATGAGCGGACCGCTGGCCGCGGCGATGTGCGCCCTGGTGGCCGCGGCCCAGACACCCCCGAAGTTCGACCCCGCCGCCATGCAAAAGCAGCTCGAGGCCCTACAAAAGGCCATGGAAGGCAGCGCCCGCGAGGCGTCGCCGTGCGTGGACCACCGCGAGCTCAAGGCGCTGCTGCCGGAGAAGATCGGCCAGTTCACCCGCAAGTCGGCCAGCAGCGAGCGGAACAGCGCGATGGGAATGACGATGGTCACGGCGGAGGCCACCTACGAGGGGCCGAAGGGCGGACAACTGAAGCTGACGCTTTCCGACCTTGCCGGCGCGGGTGCGGCCGCGGTGTTCGGCCGGATGACCATGGCCGCCGTCGAGGTGGACCGCGAGGGCGACGAGGGATACGAAAAGAGCCGCCTCATTTCGGGGCACAAGGCCCTGGAGACGTACCGTCACCGCGACCGAAGCGGCAACATCGTGCTGCAGGCCGACCGATTCCAGGTAGAGGTCCAAGGCAGCCAGATCCCGCCGGAGATCCTGTCGGAGGCGGTTCAGGCGATAGACCTCAAGGCGTTGACGGCTCTCAAGCCCGCCGGGGCGAAATAAGAGATCAGCGCAGCGCCAGCTCCCGAAACGCGTAGGGCAGTTCGGCGACCACGTCGCCGGCGACCATTCCCGTCTGGGAACTCCGCCACGCCGCCATGTCGCCGGCGCGGCCATGAAGGAAGACGGCGGCCCGGGCCGCGTCGAGCGGCGCGATGCCTTGGGCCAACAGGCCGGCGAGCAGACCGGCCAGCACGTCCCCGCTGCCGCCGCGGGCCATGCCGGGGTTGCCGGTCAAGTTGATGTGCGCCGGCCCCTCCGCGGTCGTGACGAGCGTGCCGGCGCCCTTGAGGACGACGATCGCCCCGGTCGCCGCGGCGGCCGCGCGGGCGGCGGCGGGCCGGTCGGCCTGGATGGACGCGATGTCCCGCCCGAGCAGCCGGGCCATCTCGCCGGGATGCGGCGTGATGATCACGGTGCTGCGCGCCGCGCGGATCGCCTGCGGATCGCCGCTCAGCACGTTCAGGGCGTCCGCGTCCAGCACCAGCGGCGCCGGGCATTCGCGCAGCAGCGTCCGCACCAGGGCGGCACTGTCCGGATGCGTCGTCAGCCCGGGGCCGACGACGACCGCGTCGAACGTGTCGAGCCGGCGCAGCCAGGTCGAGAGCGCCGAGGCGCGCAGGGATCCGGCCTCCGTCTCCTCGCCCGCGTGCACCATCGTCTCCAGCGAGGCGCCGGCGACGACCGGCAGGATGGACGACGGCACCAGGGCCGACGTCAGGCCGACCCCCGAGCGCACCGCGGCGCGGCAAGCCAGCGCGATGGCGCCGGCGTAGCCGCGCGCCCCGCCGATGAGCAGCAGGTGGCCGTACGTCCCCTTGTGCGACCCCCGCGCACGCCGCGGGATCACCCGCCGCAGCTCGTTCGAGTAAATCAGCTCCAGGTCCACCGCGGGCGGCAGCCCCTCGATCATCTCCGGCGGCAGCCCGAGATCGGCGACCTCGACGGTGCCGACGAACTCCAGCGCCGACGGCGCAACGAGCCCGACCTTCGGCAAACCCATCGTCACCGTCACGTCCGCGGTGACCGCCACGCCCTCGGCGATACCGGTGTCGGCATGGAGGCCGGAGGGGATGTCGATCGCCACGACGTAGGAGTCGTTCGCCGCAGCGTTGATGTACTCGATCGCCGAAGCCACCACCCAGCGGGGAGCGCCCCGGCTGCCGATGCCCAGCAGGCCATCCACGATGAAATCCGCGCCAAAGGGATGGGCCAGGTTCTCCGCCCAGTCCTCGCGGGTGGGATACTCCTCCACGGTGATGCCCTCGGCCCGCAAGTTCATCAGATGACGCAGCGCGTCGCCGGTGATCTGGTCCTCGGGGGCGGCGATCCTCACGGTCGCCTCAAAGCCCATCTCCCGCAGGTGCCGCGCCGCCGCGAAGGCGTCGCCGCCGTTGTTGCCCCGTCCCGCGATCAGCAGCGCCGTGGGATTGGAAATGCCCGCCAGGTCGGCCAAGTAACGGATGACGTCGGCCACCCCCCGCCCGGCGCGGTCCATCAGGGTGTAGCCGGACACCTCCTCTTCCTCGATCATGAGGCGGTCGAGCTGTCGCATCTGTGCGCTGGTGACGATTCTCATTGGCGGGATTCTTGTCCCCCGGGCGCCCGCCTGCAAGCGCGCCGTCCCGACGGCGCCGCCGCCGTATCGACCCTGACGGTGCGGCAAGCGGATGGGAACCCGCATGCTGCCGCCGCAAAAAGGACCGAGGATTTCGCGCCGGACGCGCCGGACCTTCCGACGGCCGCCGTAGTCGGAGCAGAAAATGCCGGTGTCCAAGACGACGACGAGCATCCCCCGCGTCCGAGGGCGGCCAGCCACTCCGCGAAGGTCGCCCGTCGAATCGCTGTCCTGGCATAACAAGGACGAGTACGCCGCCGGTAACGGTCCGCCGCCGCGTCCTGGCCGGATGGCCCCGCGAGTCCGCCGGGCCGCCATCCGCCAAGTCGACGAAGGACACCGCCGGACGAACCGCCGCCACGCGGAAACGGCTGGTTACGTCCCCCCGGCGAGCTGCCGGGCCAGCGCCTCGCCCAGCGGCGTGCCGGTGGCGGCGAACGCCGCGGCCGCCCGGGCGCGATCCCGCGATTCCAGCAGCCAGACCCCCTCTAGAAATGCGATTTCGACGGCGGAAAGCTGCCCGAGCCGGCGCAGACGTTCGCGGAGGCTCAGGTCGCGGCAGGTGACCGTCCGCTCGACAAATCCCTCCGGCAGATAGCGCCGCCCGACCACTTCGGTCGGCGTCACGCGGGCCACCTGCAGCGTCTCCCGGTGGCCGTCGGCGAACTCGATTTCGACGGTCTGCCCGCGCTGGGCCTGAAAGCTCGACAGGACATCCCGCCCCCAGTTGGCCGCCCTCGCGGCCTGGGCAACGGCCTCGGCCAGGCGCTCGGCCTCGCCGCCGGCGGCGGGATCGGCCCGCGCGCGTTCGAGGGCCGAGGCGGCCTCGCTCCACCGGCCGGCGGCCCCGGCGACGGCGGCCTCCCCAATCGCCGCGGAGAACAGGCGCGCCGCCTCGCGCCGAAGGTGGTTTTCGCGGCCCTCCTCGAGACGGCGGACCATCGCCGCGCGAAGCTCGCGCGTCTCCTTCTCCAACGGGCCGGAGTAGGTCTGGAGTCGTCGGATACCCTCCTCGAACCGGCCGGCAGCCAGATCCTCCTCAACAGCGCGTTCGAACTCGCGTTCCAGACGCCGCATCTCGGCTTTTTCCCGGATCCGGTTGACCGCCACCCACTCGCGGACCTTCTGCGCGATGGGGCTTTCCGGCGCCAAAGCGATGACCCGGTCAATCCGCGCCAGCTGTCCCTCGAGGTCATCCGGATGGCGGCGCATGACGTCGCGCGCCTCCATCCATGCGCGGACCAGCTGGCGGCGGGCCTCAAGCGACAAGGGTGGGCGGCCGGGGGACTGCAGGTCGGCCTCGGCTGGCTCCGTCCATTCGGGCGGCGCAGCCGGGCGCTGGGCCTGCCCGGGCGGAGCCGGCGCGGGCAGAGGCGAATGAGGGGCGGCCGGTGGCAGAGCGGATGGGGACGACGGGGGTGGCGCGGAGGGCCGGGGCGCCATCCACCACCATCCGGTAAGGGCGCCGCCGATCAGGGCCACGAACGCGGGGATGACAATCACCGCCGTGCGGCGCCAGCTGGCGGGCGGGGTCGGTGGAGGCGTTGCCGTTTCCTCGGCGATGGGCAGGATGCCGGCGGGGCCAGGATGCCGCACGAGCAGGCGGTCGAACTCGGCCAGCGCCGACGGCCAATCGCGCGGACGTTCCCGGCGGTCGCGGGCAAGGAAGCGCCCCAAGAATTCGACGAACTCCGCCGACAGTTGGGGTGCGTAGGTACGCGGATCCGGCAACGGCTCCGTCGCCTGGCGGCGCAGCACCTCCAGCAGCGAACCGGCCTGGTACGGAATCTGCCCGGTGCAGGCCGTGTAGAGCGTCGCCCCCAGGGAGTAGATGTCGGAACGGACGTCGAGATCGTCACGGCCGTCCGCCTGTTCGGGGCTCATGTAGTTCGGCGTTCCCAGCACCGCGCCGGCCATCGTCGGACCTTCCCGTTGCCCGAGGCATTTGGCGAGACCGAGGTCGGCCAGTCGGGGCTCGCCGTGCGCGTCGAGGAGGATGTTGGACGGCTTGATGTCGCGGTGCAGCAGCCGGAGTTCGTCCCAGGCGTAGTTCAGCGCGGAGGCGATCTTGCGTCCGAGCGCGAGGGTCTCGGCCTCCGTCAACGGGCCGCGCCGGATCGCCCGCTCGTGCAGCGAGGCGCCGCGGACGTAGGCCATCGCCAGATAGACGATGCCCTGGTCTTCGCCGCCCTCGAATGCGGTCACGAGGTAGGGATGCTCAAGTCGGGCAGTCAGCCGGATCTCCCGGATGAACCGGTCCACGGCGTCCCGCCCAGGGGCCAGGTAACGCGAAAGGACCTTGAGCGCGACCATGCGGTCGAGCGACCGCTGGCGCGCCAGATACACCTCGCCCATCCCGCCGCGACCGATCAATCGCACGATTTCGAACCCGCCGACGACGGTGCCCGGGCCCAGCCCCTGACGGGGCACTACTTGCGGCAATCCGCACGTGGGGCAGACCAGGGAGCCGCCCGCGTGCTCGGCATCGACTTCGATCCGCGCATCGCATTTCGTGCATTGGAATGCGATCGGCATGGAGGGCGAACGGCCCACGCAGTATACCACAGGCAACTTTCGAAAAAGACGCGCCGGAGGCGGCCGTCAGAACAATTCGCCCTGTTGCGGCCTCCGGATGGCGGCGCGGCCGAGGCGGCACAACAGTTCGACCTCGTCGATGACGGCAATCCCCAGCTCCACCGCGCGACGGCTCTTCGTTTCGCCGGCGTCATGGCCGACGACGAGGGCGGTGGTCCGGCGGCTGACGGCGTCGGCCACCTCGCCGCCGGCCGCCCGAATCGCCTCGGCGGCCTCGGCGCGGGTCATGGAATCCAGCGTGCCGGTGAGCACAAAAACCTGTCCCGACAGGGGACCGGCGGAGGGTGCGGGGCCGTCGGGCGCCGGCCGAATACCGAGATGGCGGAGCCGGTCGAGCAGACGGCGGCCCCGCGTCGACTCGAAAAACGCCAGCACCGAAGCCGCGTCGGCCGGGCCGACCTGCGACCGGCCCGCCGCGGCCAACTCGGCCTCGAGGCGGGAGACTTCCTCCTCCAGCTCGCGCAGGCGCGGGGAAGCGGCCGGCCGGCGCCCCTCCGCGCGGGCCGTTCGCGCAGCGGCCTTCAGGCGACGGAGCTCGGCCTGCGCTTCCTCGCTGCGGACGATCGCCCGTAGCCACGGCGACGCGGCGACCTCCTCGAACGACGAGTGGCGGCGTGCCAGCTCGAGCGCGGTGACATCGCCCACGCCGGGGATCCCGAGCGCGGCCAGCCAGCGGGAGAGCGGTGCGGTGCGGCTGCGCTCGATGGCGGCGATCACGCGCGCGGCGTTCTTTTCGCCGAAGATCCGGGGGTCCTCGTCGGTGCCCAGGTTGAGGGAGGCCAGGTCGGAGAGCGACAGCTCGTACAGGTCCAACGGTTCATCCACGCGGCCGCTGTCCACCAGCCGTTCGGCGACCACGCCCCCGACGCCGTCGATGTCGAGGGCTGCGCGACGGCAGAAATATTCGAGCCGCCGCGCCTTCTGGGCGGGGCAGTCGAGGTTGTGGCAGCGCCAGGCGACCTCCTCGCCCCCGTCTCCCGCGCGCCGCGCACGGACCACCGCCCCGCCACAGGCCGGGCAGCGGTCGGGCATCCGGAACTCGGTTTCGCGCCCGCTCCGCAGCTCCGGAAGGGCGCGGACTACGGCAGGAATGACCATGCCGGCCTTCTCGACCACCACCATGTCGCCGATGCGGATGTCCTTGCGGCGGATCTCGTCGGCGTTGTGTAGCGTGGCCCGGCTGACGGTGGAGCCGTCGAGGAACACTGGCTCGAGTTCGGCCACGGGCGTCAGCACGCCGCTGCGGCCGACCTGGATGGTGATCGCGCGCAGCCGGGTGCGGGCCTGCTCGGTCCATTCGCGGGGCTTGTAGGCGATCGCCCAGGCCGGATGGCGGGGCTTGAAGCCCAGCCGCGGCCACTGGTCGAGGCGGTTGAGCTTGATCACGGCCCCGTCGATGTCGTACGGCAATTCGTCCTTACGGCGGTGGATCTCGCGGCACCGCTCGCGGGCCTCACCGATGTCGGAACAGACAAAGGTCAGGGCGGGGGTCGGCAGGCCGAGGCGGCGCAGTTCCTCCAGGCCGGCCGCCTGCGAGGGCGCGGCGAACCCCTCCGCGACGCCAACGCCGTAGAGTACGACGCGCAGCGGCCGGCGGGCGACGTGGCGGGGATCGAGCAGCTTCAGCGAGCCGGCGACGGCGTTGCGGGCGTTCGGAAAGGGCTCCTCGCCCGCCGCGGCCAGCCGTTCGTTGAGACGCGCCAGGTCCTCGCGCGCGATGTACACCTCGCCGCGGACCTCCAGTCGCGCGGGCGGCCGTTCTCCAACCAGCCGCAGGGGGACGCTGCGGATCGTGCGGGCGTTGGCAGTGATATCGTCGCCGATCCGTCCGTCGCCGCGCGTGGCGGCGCGCGCGAGAACGCCGTCGAGGTAAAGAAGGGAGATCGATACGCCGTCGATCTTCGGTTCGACGTGGTACTCGATCTCCTCGTCCGGCAGCGCCTTGCGCACGCGGGCGTCGAACAACGCCAGGTCGTGGTCGTCGCGGGCCTTCTCCAGCGACAGCATCGGGCTCTCGTGGGTGACCCGCTCGAACCCCGGCAGCGGCGAGCCGCCGACCCGCTGGGACGGCGAGTCGGGAGTGACGAGGTCCGGGTGTTCCGCCTCCAGGCTCAACAGCTCGTCGAACAGGCGATCGTACTCGGCGTCCGGGATCGTCGGCCGCGCCAGCACATAGTAGCGGTGGTCGTGCGCGGCGATCTGCCGGCGCAGTTCGGCGAGCCGGGCGGCCGCCTCGTCGCGGTCGGTCATGTAGAAAGCATACCGCCGGGGGTCGGGGCCCGACAACTCGACACGGTCCGGGGGAGCGAAGACGGACCGCCCCTCCCCAGGAACGGCTGCGGCACGCCCCCCGGGCTGTGGCCCGGCCACGCCGCGGGAATACTGTCCCCAATGAACCCGCGTCGAACTCTTGCGGCCGCCGTTCTGATGGCCGCCCTCAGATCGGCCGCCGCGCCGCCCGACGGGCGCGGGCCGGTCGAGGTGTTCATCCTCGCCGGGCAATCCAACATGGAAGGCCACGGCGTCATCGCCGCCGATCCGGCGCGCAACGGCGGCCGCGGCAGCCTCGAGGCCGCCGTGCGCGACCCGTCGGCCCAGGAGCTGCTGCGGCGGCTAATGCGGCCCGACAGCACGTGGGTGGTACGGGACGACGTGTGGGTGAGCTACCTGGGCGGACCGGCGGTCTGCGCCCCGGCTTCGGCGTCCGAGAGGACCGTATCGGCCCCGAGCTCGGCTTCGGGCAGGTGGTCGGCGACGCGCTGGAGGCCCCCGTGCTGCTGGTCAAGCGCGCTTGGGGTGGAAAGAGCCTAGCCCGGGACTTCCGGCCGCCGTCGGCGGGCGGAGAGACAGGTCCATGCTACCGCGAGACGGTCGCGTCGGCCAAAGCAGCGCTGGTCGGGCCGTATCTGGCCGGCGGTCGCGGACTGTCCGGCGCACTTGGCCGGGTTCGCCTGGCACCAGGGCTGGAACGACCGGATCGACCCGGCGATGAACGCGGCCTACGCCACCAACATGATCTGGTTCATCCACGATCTGCGCCGGGATCTGGGCGTACCCGATCTTCCCTTCGTCATCGCGGCGACCGGACAGGGCGGACCGGAGGAAACCCATCCGCGGGCGCTCTCGCCGATCCGGGCCCAGGCCGCCGCGGCGGCCCATTTCGGCCCGACTGGCCGCGTCGCGTTCGTGGACACGCGTCCGTTCTGGCGTCCCGCCGAGGTTTTGCCGAACCGGCAGAATTACCATTGGAATGGAAATGCCGAGACGTTCCACCAGATCGGCGTGGCCATGGGCGAGGCGATGCTCTCGCTGTTGTCGGCCCCGTCCGGCCGGGCCGCCGCTCGACCGGCCAGGCCGTGAACGTCGCTGGCCACCGTGCGGGTTGCCCCGCGGGGCCGATGCCGTACAGTGGACGGCCGTCGCATGAACACGACCTCTGACGTCAAGGTGCTCCCGCCCGTGCGGGCGCTCGTGGTGACCGGGCAGGGATTCAACTGCGAGGCCGAGTCGGTGCAGGCCTGGCGCCTGGCCGGGGCGGCGCCGACCGCGCTGCACTTCAACGATCTGCTGGCCCGGCCGGCGGCGCTGCTCGAGCACGACGTGCTGATGTTCATCGGCGGGTTTTCGTACGGCGACCACATGGGCTCGGGGCACGTGCTGGCCACCCGCGTGCGGCACCGCCTGCGGGGACAGATCGAGCGGTTCATCGACGGCGGCGGGCTGATCCTCGGGGTGTGCAACGGCTTTCAGATCCTCGCGCGGCTCGGGCTGGTGCCGGGTCTGGACGGCGAATACTTCACGCCGCGAGTCACCCTGGCGATGAACGACGTCGGCACGTTTCGCAACCTTTGGGTCACGCTGAGGTTCGAGCCCCGCAGTCCGTGTCTCTTCACGCGCGGCCTCGACCGCATGGACCTTCCGGTGCGCCACGGGGAGGGGAAGGTGTTCACGCTCGACCGCCGCCTCCTCGACCGGCTCGAGGAGGAGGGCTGCATCGCCTGCCGCTATGCCGATCCCCTGACCGGCGATCCGACGATGAAGTATCCTCACAACCCGAACGGGTCGTTGCGCGCGATCGCAGGGCTCTGCGATCCGACCGGCCGGATTTTCGGGCTGATGCCGCATCCCGAGGCCTACCTCTATCCGGAGAACCACCCGGCGGCGGTTCGTCAGCGGATGGATGGAACGCTGCCGGCCCGCGGCCTGGGCTTGCGCTTGTTCGAGAACGCCGCGGAAGCGGTTCGCCTCGTCCGCGCCCCCGCACGCGGCGGCAAGGCCGCGGGGCCGGTTTGATCCGAGGCCGCCGCGGCCGGCAGCGCTCCGTCCCCGGCGGCGTGATATATTGGGCGGGCATCCGAGGGCATTCCCATGGCAACACGCGGCGAGGGGCGCTGGATTGGATTCGATCTTGGCGGGACGAAGATGTTTTGCGCGGTGGTGGACGGGCGCCACCGTCCGGTCGCGTCGAAGCGCGAGTCGGTGGGCGTTGGCGGCGACGGCGCGGAGGGGTTGAAGCGGATCGAGGCGCTGATCCGCTTGACGCTGCGGGAGGCGGGTCTAAGCCCGAGGGACATCGGGGGCATCGGCATCGGCACGCCAGGGCCCTTGGACCTGGAGCGGGGGATGCTGTTATCGGCGCCCAACCTCGGGTGGAAGCGCGTGCCGCTGCGCGAGCATCTGGAGGCGGCCTTCCGGCGGCCAGTGACGGTCGCCAACGACGTGGATGCGGGCACCTACGGCGAATACGTCGCGGGGGCCGCGAAGGGCGCGCGTACGGCCGTCGGGATCTTCCCCGGCACGGGCATCGGCGGAGCGTGCGTGTACGACGGACGGCTGCTGCGCGGCCGTCGCCAGTCGTGCATGGAGGTGGGGCATTTGAAGGTGTGGCCACGGGGGCCGCTGTGCGGCTGCGGCCGGCGGGGTTGCCTGGAGGCCGTCGCCAGCCGGCTCGCGATCGCGGGTCAGGCGGCGGCGGCGGTCCTGCGCGGCCAAGCGCCGGCCTTGAGGAAGATCGCCGGCGCCGATCTGGCGCGCATCCGCAGCCGCACGCTCGCGCAGGCCATCGAGGAGGGCGACGAGGTGGTCGAGCGGATCGTCCGCCGCGCGGCGCGCCACATCGGCCTGGCCGCCGCCAACCTCGTCAACCTTCTGGCGCCGGACGTTGTCGTGCTCGGCGGCGGTCTGGTCGAGGCCATGCCCAAGTTGTTCCTCGAGACGGTCCGCGAGGCGGCCGAGGAGGACGTAATGGACGCCTTTCGCGGCGCGTTCAAGGTCGTCGCCGCGCGGCTGGGAGACTTCGCCACGGTCGTCGGCGCGGCCGCGCTGGCCAGGGACGCCGTCGTCGACCGTCGCCGGAGCGGGAGGCCCCGCGCGTGACCCGCCCCTCCGCGCCCGCTGCCGCCGAACGTCGCCAGGTCGCGGTGCTGGACATCGGCGCCACCGCCATCCGCATGGAGATCGCCGAAATCGCGCCAGGCGAGCCGCCGCGCACCCTCGAGAGGCTCTCCCAGCCGGTCCATCTGGGCAAGGACACCTTCACCACCGGCTCGATCGGCCGGCCGACGATCGAGGAGGCCGTCCGCATACTCCGCGAGTACCGCCGGCGGGTCGACGAGTACGGCATCCGTTCGCCGGACCGCATCCGGGCGATCGCCACCAGCGCGGTGAAGGAGGCGGCCAACCGCGACGCGTTCCTCGATCGCGTCTATGTCGCCACCGGCTTCGACGTCGAATGCGCGGAGGATGCCGACCTGGTGCGGCTGACCTACCTGGCGGTCCGTCACCTGCGCTGGAAGGGCCGCCAACCGGATCCGGCGCTGGTGGTGGAGGTCGGCGGCGGCAGCACCGAGGTGCTGCTGCTGCGCGGCGGGCGGGTCGAGTTCTACGAGACCTATCCGCTGGGCTCGGTCCGGCTGCGCGAGACGCTCGAGGCCGGGCGCGTGCCGGCGCCCCGGCAGCGCCGGACGCTCGAGCGCGACATCCGGCGGATCGTGGACCAGATGGTGGCGGCCTCGCCGATCACCCGCGTCGGAACGCTGATCGCCATCTCCGGCGACGTCCGCTTCGCCGCGGAGCAGCTCTCGCCCGACTGGGATTCGGTCGAGATCGGCGCCGTCACCCCGGCGGAGCTGTCGCGGTTCGCCGACGAGGTGCTCGTCGCCCCCCAGGAGGACCTCGTCGCGCGGCACGGCCTCTCCTTCACGGAGGCGGAGACGACCGGCCCGTCGCTGCTGGCCTACGGGATGATCGCCGCGGCCTTCGGCGTCCGGCAGATCCTCGTACCCAAGGTGCACCTGCGCACGGCGATGGAGCTGGAGATGTCCATCCGGCCCGAACTGGCCGAGGAGTTCCGCGACCGGATTCGCGACGCGGCCGGGATGCTCGCCGAGCGGTACCACGCCGACCTCGAACACGCCGACCACGTGGCGGCGCTGGCGCTGCGGCTGTTCGACGCGCTGGGCCCGCTGCACGGCCTGGGGTTCCACCAGCGGTTTCTGCTAGAGATCGCCGCCCGGCTCCACGAGGTCGGCCTCTACGTCAGCAACCGGAGCCACCACAAGCATTCGATGTACCTGATCCAGAACAGCGAGCTGTTCGGGGTGCGGCAGGAGGACCTGCTGTTGATCGCGCTGATCGCCCGGTACCACCGGAAGAGCCCCCCGCTGCCGACCCACCCGGGATACGGCGCGCTGCCGCGCAACCAGCGCGTGGTGGTGCAGAAGCTGGCCGCGATCCTGCGCGTCGCGGACGCGCTCGACCGCGCGCACCGGCGGCGCATCCGGGACGTCGAGGTCCGCCCGCGCGGCGACCGGCTCGTGCTGCTGGCGCCCGGCGCCGGCGACCTGACGATCGAGCGGATGGCATTGCGCGAGAAGGGGCGGATGTTCGAGGAGCTGTTCGGGATGGCGATCGACCTGACGCGAGCACCGGCGGAGCCGGAGGACGCCGATCATGTCTGAGCGACTCGCCGAACGTGCCCGGCGCTACATCAACCGCGAACTGTCGTGGCTGGAGTTCGACGCCCGCGTGCTGGCCGAGGCCGCCGACCCCGCCGTCCCGCTGCTGGAGCGGCTGAGGTTTCTGGCGATCAGCGCCTCGAACCTCGACGAGTTTTACATGGTGCGCGTCGGCGGCCTAACGATGCTGGCCGCCGAAGGGCGCGCCCGGCGGGACATCGCCGGCCTGACTCCGCGCGAACAGCTGCGCGAGATCGCCGGACGCGTTCGCGAGATCGTGGCGCGCCAGTACGCGCTGTTCAACGGCGAGCTGGAGCCGGCCCTGGAACGCGCGGGCATTCGGCGCGTGCCGTGGGCCGCCGCCACGGCCGAGCAGGCGCGGCACGCCGAACGGGTGTGGGAGGAGGAGATCCATCCCCAGCTGACGCCGCTGGCGGTGGAGGCCGACGCGCCGTTCCCGCGGTTGGCGGGCCTGACCCTGCATCTGGCCCTCCGCCTTCGCCGGCCGGCGGATCCCGGTTGGGGGCCGCCCGACGGCTGGGCGGTGGTGGCGCTGCCGCGGGCGTTGCCGAGGTTCATTGCGCTGCCCTCGTCCGAGGCCCACGCGTACCTGCTGCTGGAGGACATGGCCCGGGAGTTCGCCCCCCGGCTGTTCCCGGGCTGCGAGATCCTGGACTCCGCCGTCTTTCGCATCACCCGCAACGCGGACATGGCGGTGGCGGAGGACCAGGCGGCGGACCTGCTGGCCAACATGGAGGACGTGTTGGTGGCGCGCCGCGAAAGCGAATGCGTCCGGCTGGAGGTCGAGGCGACGGCCTCGGAGGCGGCGCTGGCGTGGCTCCGACGCGGGTTGGGGATCGGCGACGACCGCGTCGTGCGCGCGGCCGGTCCGCTGGCGCTATCGGATTACCAGCGGCTGGCGGACCTACCGGGGGCCGAGACTTTGCGCTACGAGCCGTGGCCGCCGGCATTCCCCGCGGCGTTCCGTCGCGGCGTGTCGATCTTCGAGCAGGCCGCGCAACGAGACCTGATCCTCTATTCGCCGTTCGAGAACTACGAGCCGGTCGTGGACTTCATCGAGGAGGCAGCGGCCGACCCCGACGTGCTGGCGATCAAGCAGATCCTCTACCGGACCAGCCGCAACAGCCCGATCGTCGCCGCGCTGCAGCGCGCCGCAGAGGAGGGCAAGCAGGTGACCGCCCTGGTCGAACTCAAGGCGCGGTTCGACGAGGAGCGGAACATCGAGTGGACCCGCGCCCTCGAGCGCGCCGGCGTGCAGGTGATCTGCGGCATCCGCGGCTTCAAGACCCATGCGAAGGTCTGCCTGGTGCTGCGCCGCGAGGCCGGGGGGATCCGTCGCTACGTCCATTTCGGCACTGGCAACTACAACGAGCGCACCGCGCGCCAGTATTGCGACATCAGCCTGATCTCCGCTGGCGAGGACTACGGGGCGGACGTTTCGGCCTTCTTCAACACCATCACCGGAGTCAGCCAGCCGGGACCCTTTCGCCGGATCGAGATGGCCCCGCTCGGTCTCCGCCGGCGGCTGCTGGAGCTGATCGAGGGCGAACGTCGCCAGCGCGAGGCCGGCCGCCCCGCCCGGATCATTGTGAAGATGAACTCGCTGGCCGATCGCGAGCTCATCGACGCGCTCTACCGCGCCTCGCAGGCGGGGGTGTCCATCGACCTGCTCGTGCGCGGGATCTGCTGCCTGCGCCCCGGCGTGCGCGGGCTGAGCGAGACGATCCGCGTCGCCGGCGTGGTGGACCGTTTTTTGGAACACGCGCGGATCTTCTGGTTCCAGCGCGGCGGAGACCCCGCCGTCTTCATCTCCAGCGCGGACTGGATGCCGCGCAACCTCGACAAGCGGATCGAGTTGATGGTCGAGGTCGCGGACCCCGACTGCCGCCAGTACCTCGAGCGCGTGCTCGACATCTGCCGGCGAGACAACGTCAAGGCGTGGATCCTGCGGTCCAACGGCGCGTATGTCCGCCCCCCGCTCCCCGGGGGCGTACGCCACCACCGCAGCCAGCTCGAACTCTACGAGGCCGCCTGCGCCGCCGACCGCGCCGCCCGCCAGTCCGAGTCGCGGCGGTTCGACCCCTACCGGCGCGAGCCCTCCGGCGGCCGCGGCGGCGCGGCGCAGAAACCGCCCTCCTCGCGAAAGGCGCGCCCGCCCCGAAGGTGACAAAGGCGGCAGCGCGCCTCCTTCACCGCGCGAAGGTAGTCGCTCGGGTCGGCCGGGTCATAGGTCCTGATGCCCGTTAGAATCCGGTTCGGACGGTGTTACAAAGGAGTGCGTAAATGCCCGTGGGGGGACGTCGCTCGGGTCGGGCGAACGTCAGCCCTCCCCTAGCGCCCGCTCCAACTCGGCCAGGCCCGCAGGGGTACCCATGTCATGGAGGGGAGGCGGTACCCGGACGGCCGCGATGCGGCGATCCTCCGCCCAGAGGGGGAAATGGTCCGTCTCGAGCGACGAAGGCTGGCCGGCCGGGATGGCCTCCAGCGCCGCCCGGCGCAAGAGATACACGCCGCCGTTGATCCAACCCGAGGACGCCCTCCCCTTTTCGAGGAAGCCGGTGACCACCTCGCCGTCCAGCTCCACCGTCCCAAAACGGGCGGCGTCGGCGACCTGCGTCACCCCCATGACGGCCCACACGCCCGCGGTATCCGTCGAAACGTCCGCGGTACGCAGCGGCGTCCAAGCCTTGGAAGCCCGGCCGATTGCGTTTTCCAAGGATTGGAAATCGGCCAATCCGGGAAGCAGCGAGTCGCCGTTGACGACGAACACCGGATCCCCGTCGACATGACCGGCCGCGAACCTCGCGCCGCCACCGGTGCCGAGCGGAGTGGGCTCGACCGACCAGCTCAGCGCCCCGGCCAGCGTCGCCGCCGGGCCGGACGGCGACCAGCGGCGGGCCCAGTCGGCGAGCATCGAGCCGAGGTGGCCGGCGGCGAGGTGGACGCGGCGGACGCCGCCGCGGGCCAGCCATTCGAGCTGCCACTCGATGAACGGCCGGCCGGCGACGGGCACGAGGGCCTTGGGGCGGTCGCCCCAGCGCTCCGCCAGCCGCGTGGCCCGTCCGCCGCAAAGCACGATGGCCGGAGCCGTCATGGCTTGCGCGCGGCGACGAGCCACCCGTCGCGCAATCCGGGCGCCAGCGTGCCCAGCAGGTGCTCGGCGGCCAGGTACAACCGCAACGCGGCGTTGCGAAGCAGGCGGCCCGGGGCAAAAAAGGCGCCGGCCAGATAGGTCCGATGGGCGCGGCGCGCCGGGACAAGCCCCGCGCACCGGCACAGTTCCTCGAACTCGCTGACGGTGTACAGGTGGATGTGGGGATACGTCCTGCAGCCGAACTCGTCCTCGGCCACGGGAAGGTGAAAGGGGCTGACGCCCGCCAGCAGCAGCAGCCGGTTGAGCAGCGAGGTCAGGTTCGGCGACGTCGCCACCAGCAGCCCGCCGGGCCGCAGGACCCGCGCGATCTCCCCGAGGAGCGGCAGCACGGAATCCGGCGGCAGATGTTCGAGCACTTCGGAGAACGACACCGCGTCGGTCGAGGCGTCGGCCCGCGGGATCGGCTCTCGGGAAAGGTCCGCCTCCGTCAGCGAGAGGCCGCGGCGGGCCAACAGCTCGTCGAAGGCGGCTTGGTAGGCGGCGTGGCGTCGCGGGATGTCGAGACCGTGCCAGCGGACCGACGGAACGAATTCCTGCAGCGCAAGCCACAGCGCGCCTTCCCCGACACCCACCTCCAGACCCTCGAGGGCGCCGGGCGCCGCCGCCGGCAGGAGGTCCTGGAATGCTTGCAAGATCGCGCAGAAGCGGGCGCACATGCCCCGCCGCGCTTCGGGATGGACGGGGGCGTCCTTCAGCGCGGGATCAAGCCGGATACATTCGTCGTGTAGCTCGGTTAGCCGCCGCCACGTCGGCCGCGGGCATCGGGCGCTGGACGAGGGCGTCGTCATCCGCTGGTGGTGCGCAATCGTACCTGCGTTCGACCGCGAATCCAGCCGCGCAGATGAAAGAGGGTGAAGACGTACATCACCGCGATCGCGAACGGGAGGACGACCACCGCGCGCAGCCGGCGGATCTCGCGAAACACCGGCGCCGCCCACGCCAGCGCAAAGGCCAGCACCGCCAGGGGCGCCCACGGCCAGGCCCCGGGCCAGGGCGAGGCCAGACAGGCGGCGCTAAGCACGAGGCGGGCCACGAACCAGCGCGGATAGGCCGGCTCGTGGCGGAGGTGGCGCAGGTAGACGGGGATCGTCGCACCCATGCACTCCGCGTTGCGCGCGTATTTGCGCAGCAGGCCCCACGGCGTGTGCCGGCGACCCCATCCGTGCAAGTGCTCGACCTCCACGCCGGTGTCGGCCAGACGGCCCTCGCGCAAAAGCCGCACGCGAAAGTCGAAATCCTCACCCCCATAGGGGAAGCGGACCTCGTCGAACCCGCCGATCCGCTCGAACGCGTCGCGGCGCACGCCGTTGAACTTGGTGTCGAAGTCGCGTTCACAGCGCTGGCGCTGATAGCGGGCCAGAAACACCTGGCCCCAGAAGTCATAGCGGTCGAAGTCCTCCCCCGCCCCGAGCCCGGTGAAGGTTGTGCCGACGACGCCGGGCTCGTCCAGCAGGCGGAGGGTCTTCGCGAACGCGTCAGGGTCGTGGATGCGGACATCCGCCTGCATGAACAGCAGCCGGGGGGCGCGCGCCGCGCGGGCGCCGTCGTTGCGCGCGTGGTTCATTCCCTCGCGGCCGGGGGCCGAGCGGAGGACCCGAACCTCGGCCCGCCGGCCGAGGGGATGGGCTCGGATGACCTCGACGGACCGGTCCGTCGAGCCGCCATCCACCAGCAGGACCTCCGCGCGCTCGATGCCGGACTGTCGCGCGAGGCTGTCCAGGACGATCGGCAGGGTCGTTTCCTCGTTCCGGAACGGGATGACGATGGACACCTCGGGCTGGACCGCAGTGCCGTTCATTCGGCGGGCGGCTCGGGGCTCTGAAAGATGACGCGGCTGCCCTCGCCCTGATGCCGGACGGGCACGAACCGCAGCCGGACGAGACGGCGACGGATCGCCGAGTGGCGCGCGGGCGGAGCGAAGACCAGCAGAAACCCGCGGCCGCCGGCGCCGAGCAGCTTGCCCCCTAGGGCGCCCGCGGCGCGGGCGGCGGCGTAGGCCTCGTCGATCTCCGGCGTACTGATGCCGGCGGCCAGGCCGCGCTTCAGCTGCCAGCCTTCGTCGAGCAGCGCGCCGAAAGCAGCCCAGTCGGCCGCACGCAATGCCGCCTCGCCCTCGTCCACCAGCCCGCGCAGGCGGCGGAGGGTCGCCCGGTTGCGATGTCCGCGCCGGCGCTGCTCGGCGAGGATCGCCTGCGCCGACTCCTCGCGGCCGAGGTAGAACAACATTAGCCGGGACTCCAGCTCCCCGATGGCCCGCGCGCCGAGGCCGACCGGCCTCACCCGCACCGCGTCCCCCGGCCCGAAATCGATCCGCACCAGCCCTCCGTAGGCGGCCACGTACTGGTCCTGATGGCCGCCCTCGTCGCCGACGCGCACGCGTTCGACCTCGATCGCCTCGCGCGCCAGGTCTTCTGGCCCCACCCGATCGCCCCGCAGCGCGTGCAGGGCATGCAGCAGCGCCACCGTGAACGCGGAAGAGGTCCCCAGCCCCGTCCGGCCCGGCAGGTCGGCGACATGGACGATCTCCAGCCCCTCGCGGATCCCGAGGCACCGCAGGGATTCCCGGATCAGCGGGTGCTCGAACTCCTCCGGCCGCTGGACCAGCTCCGTGCGGGAGTAGCTGGCGCGGAAGCGGTATTGAAAGAACGGGCTGAGCCGGTGGAGCGTGAGGTAGGCGTGGCGGTCGATCGCCATCGCCAGCACCGCGCCTCCGTGGCGCCGGTAATGGTCGGGGAAATCGGTGCCGCCGCCAAAGAAACTCACCCGGAACGGCGCGCGCGCGATGATCATCCCGGAATCCCTCCCGCGGCCCGGCACTCCTCGAGGAAGGCGCGAACGGCGGTCGCCGTGGACGGCACGGGCCGGATCGCGGCCAGCCTCGCCAGCGACGCCTCGTACCTCTCCCGCGGCAGCGTCAACCACGCCGACGGCACGGAGAGGCCCAGCCATCCGGTTACCTCGCGCAGCGACACGACGCCGTCGCCGCAGACGTTCAACACCGTCCCCTCGATCCCGCGCTCGACCAGGTCGAAGACGATTCGCGCCAGCTCGCGCGTGTCGAGGTACTGGTACTCCGAATCCGGATGGACGCGCAGCGGTGCGCCGGCGAGCAGGTCGTGGATCGAATTTTTCCAGAGGCGCGGCCCGACGAAGCCGCCCATCCGGAGGATCAGCCAGCGCGGTGCGTCGTGCTCGACGATGCGCTCGGCCAGCCACTTGTGAAAGCCGTAGGGGGACAGCCGCGTCGGCTCGATCGGCATGGCCTCGTCGGTCGTCGCCGGCGAGGAGGGGTCCGGGTACACGTCGATCGTGGACAAGTGGACGTACAGCCCGGCGCGAAAGTCGGCCAGGGAGCGACGCACCGACCGCACGGAGAGGTCGAACTCCAGGTTCGGGTCCTGCGCGGCGAGGTATTTTCGGGAATTCCCGTTGGCGTTGACCAGCAGATCGCAGGAGGCGCCGACGACCGCGTCGTAGTTGTCCACGTCCACCGGCCGCAGCTCCCAGCCGCGGCGGACGGCCTCGGCCGCGACGGCCGACCCGACGAAGCCCCTCGCACCGAGCACTAGGCAGATGCGCCCCGCCCGGATCACAGCCGCACCGTCCCTTCCCGACGGGCCCGCTCGAACCATTCCACCGTTCGCCGCAGCCCCTCTTCCAGCGGCGTCGGACACGACAGGCCCAGCGACCGCAGCCGGCGCACGTCGAAGATCTTGTCCATCTGGCCGTCCGGCCGGGAGGTGTCCCAGACGATCCGGCCGCGGAAACCGGTGACGCGGGCGACCGTCTCGGCCAGCTCGCGAATCGAGACGCGCGTGCCGGTGGAGATGTTTACCGGATCACTGGAATCGTAGTTGGCCAGAAACCACGGGATCGTTGCGGCGACGTCGCCGGCGTAGACGAAGTCGCGCGTCGGCCGCCCCGTCCCCCACGCGACAACTTCGGCGTCGTTGCGGTCCCGGGCCTCGACGTACTTGCGGATCAGCGCCGGGATCACGTGCGCCTGCACGAGGTGGAAATTGTCGTGCTCGCCGTACACGTTGCCGGGGATCAGGACTACGGAGCTGAGCCTGTGCTGGACGCGGTAGGCCCACGACTGGACCAGCAGCATTTTTTTCGCAACGGAGTAGCCGGCGCTCTCGATCTGCGGAAAGCCGTTCCACATCTGGTCCTCGCCGATCGGCGATACGGCTGTGGCGGGGTACGAACAGCCGCCCATCAGCGCAAGGAACTTACGGACGCCGGAGCGGAAGGCCGCCTCGAACGTCGCCGTGTTGATCATGAGGTTTTCGTACAGATAGTCGGCCGGGCGGAGGCGGTTGTCCTCGATGCCGCCGGATCGGGCGGCCAGGTGGACGACGGCGTCGGGCCGCACGTCGCCCAGCAGGCGCGCGGGCGCGCCGGGCTCGAGCAGGTCGCAGTCGCGCCGCCCGACGGCCACCAGTTCGGCCTCCGGAAAGGCCGCGCGCAGGGCGGGCACGATGTGGTGCCCCAGAAAACCGGTCGCGCCGGTCACGAGAATTCGTCTGAACATGACTCGGACTCCCGCCGTGCGCCGGGGCTGGCCGGCGCGGCGTCCACGGCCTGGCCCGACGCCCATTGGACCGGCGGCGCCGGTTCGATCCGGCCGTTCAGGTGGCGATCGAATGCGTCCAGGAGGATCCGCGCGCAGCTCACGAGACTCGCCTCCGCCTCGACCCATGCATGCCCCGCGCGCTGCCCTCCGCCTCCTGCACGGCAAGTTTCTCAGACGTTTGAAAACTCCGAACGGCGCAGGATCTGATAGCCCTTGATCAACTCGGCGATGCCCTCGCGAAGCGACACGCAAGGCCGGTAGCCGGTGGCTTCGATCTTCGCGTTGCTGACGATGTAGTTGCGCCGGTCCGGGTCGCGGCCGACGGGCGCCTCGAGGATGACGAACTCCGGCGCCTGCTCCCGGATGGCCAGGCACAGCTCCATCTTCGAGAGGTTCGCATCGCTCAGGCCGACGTTGTACGCCTGGCCCTCCATGGGGCCCGCGTGGTCGAGCGCATGCAAAAAGGCGCGGGCCACGTCGCGGACGTGGATGTAGTTGCGCTTGAAATGCGCCTCGAAGAGCACGACGAACCGGTCGGTCACCGCGCGCCAGGTGAAGTCGTTCACCAGCAGGTCGAGGCGCATCCGCGGGCTGATGCCGAACACAGTGGCCAGCCGCAGGGAAATGGAGCGGCCAACGGCGAGGACCTTCCGTTCCGCCTCGACCTTCAGGCGGCCGTAGAGCGACACCGGCCGCAGGGGGCTGTCCTCCGTGCACTCGACCCCCTCCTCGCCGATGCCGTAGCCGCTGTTGGTGTTGGGAAACACGATCCACTGGTCGGCGCGCCGCACCCGCAACAGCAGATCGATCGCCTCGAGGTTGATCGTGCGGGCCTCGACCGGCCACCGCTCGCAGGCGGGCGCGCCGACGAGGCAGGCCAGCGGCAGGATGGCGTCGACGTCCGAGTCCAGCAGCCGCCGGACGAGCACCTCGTCCCGCACGTCGCCGCGCACCACCGTCAGCCGGGGATCGTGGCAGACGTCGAGCAGCGACGTCTGCCGGTAGAGAAAATTGTCGAGCACCGTCACGCGGCGGCCGGAGGCCAGCAGCATCGGAACGAGAATCGAGCCGATGTAGCCCGCCCCGCCGGTGACCAGGACATGTTGAAACGCTTGGACGCTCATGACTTAGCAGACTAGCCGCCGTTCCCTCCCCGTTCAACCGTTCGGGGGGGAGCCTAGCGGCGGCCCGCGTGGCCTGACCGCAACGGAATGCGGCGCCCATGAAACGCCCACCGCAGGGTTGAACCGGATTGAGCCGCGAGCCAGGCCGATCCGCCCATGGCCTCACCACGGGTGAAGACCTGCGAGTGGCGCGCATGGAGCCGTCCCGGCCTGCAGGGCTCGACGTTGGTCAGGTGGCGCCGTTGCGATGGGCCCCAACGAGAACCCACGGGTGGCACACGGGGCCACAGTTAATAAAGTGCGGCCCGCCGAGGCGCTTGATCCATAACTGTCCGGCTCGATCTTTTTCCAGCCGGGGCAAATTGCCCCGCTTCCCCAAGGCGAGGTCATGCGACTGGCACGGGTGGCGCCTCCCCCCTCCCAGTGCCCGACCCCGGCCGAGCCGCAACCCGCTCGAACCTCCGCCTTTGGACCCGGCCGGACGAAGGGGGGATGCTCCATGGCATGGACCCGGCCCACCCCATCGCCCGACGAGGATTTCTAGCGGCAACCGCCGCGATGGCCACCTCGGGCCTGCGCGCCGGTGCATCGCCGCTGACGTTCGGGGTAGTGGTCGACGTGCAGTACGCCGACCTGGAGCCCTCGGGCAGCCGCCATTATCGTGCCTCACTGAACAAGCTCCGCGAGGCGGCCACGGAGTTCAACCGCGTCGGCATCGCCTTTGTGCTCGACCTGGGCGATACCATCGATCGCGACGCCCGTTCCTTTGCCCCGGTGCTCGATCCTTTCCGAACCATCGAGGCCCCCGTTCATCACGTGCTGGGGAACCACGACTTCGACGTTGCGGACGACCTCAAGGCGCACGTGCCGACGCGACTCGGACGGGGCGATCGATGGGCGTCGTTCGCGAAGGGCGGGTTCCGCTTTGTGCTGCTCGACGGCACCGAACTCCACCCGCTGCGCCAGCCGGGGAGAGCGTAGCGCGCCTCGAGGCGGACCGGCGCGTCGCTGCGTGGAAGGCAGAGGGGCTGAAACAGGCCGTTCCGTGGGGCGGGGGACTCGGCGAACGTCAGCGTGCCTGGTTGGAGGAGGAGTGCCATGCGGCGGCCGCCGCCGGCGAGCGGGTCGTGTGCGCCTGTCATTACCCCGTGTGGCCGGATGGTCCGCACTGCCTCTACGACGCCGCCGAGGTGCGGAGGCTGCTCCTCCGTCAGCGGGACGTCGTCGCTTGGTTCGCAGGCCATGACCACCGGGGCGGCTTCGCCGACTTGGAGGGCGTCGCATGCATCACGTTTCACGGGATGGTGGAGACGCCCGACGCCAACGCGTTTGCGATCGCGAGGCTGACGGCCGGGCGGCTGGAACTCCGCGGGTTTGGCCGCCAGCCGTCAAGCGACCTTCCCCTGAGGGCCGAAGCCCCCTTACCCGCGGCGGCGCAGACCCCACGCGGCCAGCGCCACCAGCCAGCAAACGCGGCCCGCGACGGCCACGATCAGCGGCGCGCGGTCGGGGCGGTACTCCCACTCCACACGATGCCGGCCGGCCGGGACGACCACGGCCTGCAACAGCACGTCCGCCCTCAGCAGCTCGACCGGCCGTCCGCCCACGCGCACGATCCAGTCCGGATCGAACCGCGTGGTCCGCACGACCACCGTGTCGGATGCGGCCTCCAACTCGATGGCGAAGGCGGCGGGTTCGTCGCGCACGATGTTCAGCGAGACGGGCGGGACGAGGGCCGGTGGCAGCGCCCCGGCGGAGTGCACGACCGTCTCAATTAGCGGATCGAAATCCGGCGCCGCCAGCCGTTCCCGGGCCCGCCGTTCGCCGTCGGCATCGGCGGGGACCACGGTCAGCCTCGTCGGCACGAATGCCCTTGGACGCACGCCGGAAAATTCGGCTATGCGCAGCACCTGCTGCTCCGGCGGCCCATCGGCCACCGGCCGCACCCCACCATCGCGCTCCGCCAACCCGCAGCGGAGGACTTCGCGGACCCGCCCCCGGGCCCCGTCCGCCCGTTCCAGCTGTTCCACGCCGCCAGGCAACGTCACGAAGAAACGGACCGAGCCCAGGCTCCACAACTTCATCGGCTGCGTCTGCAGAGCATCGAAGAGCGCCGCGTAGTCGGTCGGCATCCGCGATACGCTCACCGGGTTGAAGAGGTCCGCGCCGCTGACCTGCAGATCGGTCATGCGGAGATGGTTGAGAACGGGATGCTCGGGCGGAAATATGCTGAACCGCCCTTCCGTGCGACGTCGGGCAATGAAGTCCGACAGCGGGTTGGGCTCCAGCACATGGCGGTACCGTCGGCCGGCGACGAAGTGGGCGTTGACGGCAAATAGGTCCACCAGGCCGGCGGCGGCCACGGCGCCCAGCACCGCCGCCGCACGGACGCTCGGCGCGCGCGACGAGCGACCGAAAACCCATACTACGGCGGCCAACGTACCGGCGAGCAACGTGACTTTGAGGGACGACCGAACGGCGGCGCCCCATGCCGCCAGGGCCTGGTCGTCGGTGTATTGCTCCGCAGACATCGCGGCGACAAATCCCTCCTTGCCCGCGAGGTCCGAGACCAACAGCAGGAACGCCACGCCGGCCAGGCCGGCCAGCGTCGCCAGGAACGCGCGGCGGGCCCTTCCGGCGCCGGGGAGTGGGACGGCGACCGCGTCCTCGCGCAAGGCGTCGAGCACCATCCCCATCGCGGGCGCGGCAAACAACAGAAACGGCATCATCCATTTTTCCGGGTTGCGGACCGTGTGGAGATACGGCAGCGACCAGACCAGCCGGTAAAGCGGCGTGTATCGCCCCCACGCGAGCACAAGGCAGACCGCCATTCCGGCCAGCGACATCCACGCCCAGCGTCCGCGGCCGGAGCGGGGGGCCCAGAGGGCAAACGCGATCAGGAGGGCGGCGGGCGCCACTCCCCAGTGGTGGCCGGTGAGGTTGAAGTTGCGAAAGCCGCGCCGAGGGTCGGACTCCCAGCCGGGCGTACGGCCGATCCGACCCCGGTAGGGCGCCGTCCCGGACCGCTGAGTGGTCCCGAAATACGAGCCAGCGACAAGGTTCCACGTCTCCGCCGGCGGCAGGCTCCATTGCGTGGCCCACTCGTAGCGGGCGGATGGGTCCTCCGCCGCTCCCTGCTGCACGCCCTCGACCTGCGTGGCGAGCATCACGTTCAGCGTTTGCCACGCCAGCAGAACGCTCGAGGCAACGAACAGCGCGAAGCGGCCGGCGAGACGGCCCCACAGGGCCGGCGGGGCGTGACGGGGCCAGTGCAGCACGGCGAAGATCGCCGCGGTGGTCAGCGCGAAGAAGACGCCGATGTCCGGCACCTCCGTGATCGCCAGCCCGAGGGCGCCGCCGCCGAGCGCGTAGGGCAACGCGCGGTCCTCCCGCCGGCCGACCTCCATAAAACCGACGGCCAGCGCCGCTAACCCCAACGAGGCCGCCCGCGTGGTCAGCCCCAAGGCGGCAAAGGTGAGGCAACTGCCGCCGAGCATGACGAATGCCGCCGACAGCGCGGCCGCTGGACGCCCAGTGCCGAACTGCCGCAACATCCAGTAGACCGCTCCACCCACCAGCCCCAGAAGCAGCGCGACGAACTCACGCCGATAATGGTGGGGGCCAAACGCCCACTCGCCGAGGCTGGCCGTGCTCAGCGTGAACGCCTTGCCGCCCTGTCCGAAAAAGAACTGGTTGTCCCAGACCCGCAGCAGCGCGCCGGGGAGCCGGTACGTCGGGCCAAGGACGGACTCGATGTTGCCGTCGTTGAAGTCCAGCACGCGGTCCGGATGGATCAGGACCTCGGCCAGCCCCGCGGCGGCCAGCAGCAGGAGCGCGAGCAACACGCCCGCGCCGACGGCCGCCGGACGGGGCCCGGGGATCGAG
This sequence comes from uncultured bacterium, assembly GCA_937139365.1. Classification (GTDB taxonomy): domain Bacteria; phylum Verrucomicrobiota; class Kiritimatiellia; order PWTM01; family PWTM01; genus CAACVY01. The sequence goes on from CAKZPT010000009.1 coordinate 27,871, forward strand.
GTCGTCGTCGAGGTCACGAAGGTCTCCGGAACACGGCCGGGGGCCGGCCGCGTCGGCCAACCTATCACGAAGCCCATCGGACCGCGACCGCCGTCGCCCCACCCCGTTTGCGCGGCGCGGACCGCCGGTCTATCGTCGAGGCCGTTGTCGCGGGAGCATCACATGAGTTCGAGCCAGCCCGGTGCATCGCATTTCATCCGGGAGATCATCGCCGCGGACGTCGCCGCCGGCCGATGCCGCGAGGTCGTCACCCGCTTTCCGCCGGAGCCCAACGGCTATTTGCACATCGGCCACGCCAAGGCGGTCTGCCTCGACTTCGGCACGGCGCGCGAGTTTGGGGGGCGGTGCCATCTGCGGATGGACGACACGAACCCGACCAAGGAGTCAATGGAGTACGTGGAGGCGATCCAGCGCGACATCCGGTGGCTGGGGTTCGACTGGGGAAAGCATTTCTACTACTCCGCCGACTACTTCGAGCGGATGTACGAGTGCGCCCGGCAGCTCATCCGGATGGGCAAGGCGTACGTGTGCGAGCTGTCGCAGGAGGAGTGGAAGGAGTACCGCGGTGTGCCGACGCGGCCGGGCCGCGAGAGCCCGTGGCGAAACCGACCCGTCGAGGAAAGCCTTGACCTGTTCGCGCGGATGCGGGCCGGCGAATTTCCGGACGGCTCGCTCTGCCTGCGGGCGAAGATCGACATGGCCTCGCCGAACCTGCATCTGCGCGACCCCGTCCTCTACCGCATCCTTCGCGTGCCGCACTACCGGACGGGCGACCGGTGGGTCATCTATCCGACGTACGACTTCGCCCATCCGCTGGAGGACGCGTTCGAGGGCGTCACCCACTCGCTGTGCACCCTCGAATTCGAGGTGCATCGTCCCCTCTACGACTGGGTCGTGCAGACGCTCGGCTTCGACCCTCCACCGCGGCAGTACGAGTTCGCCCGGCTGGAGTTGACCTACACCGTGATGAGCAAGCGCAAGCTGCTGGCGCTGGTGCGCGGCGGATACGTGGCCGGGTGGGACGACCCCCGCATGCCGACCCTCTGCGGCATGCGCCGGCGGGGCTATCCGCCGGAGGCCATCCGCAACTTCTGCGAAGCCGTCGGCGTGACCAAGTATGAAAGCCTGACGGAGGTCGAGCTGCTCGAACACCACGTCCGGGAGGTCCTCAACCGCACCGCGCAGCGGCGCATGGCCGTGCTCGAGCCGCTCCGGATCGAGCTGGAGAACGTGCCGGAGGGCGACGTCGCCTGGGTCGAGGCGCCCAACAACCCGGAGAACCCGGCCGACGGCATGCGCCACGTGCCGTTCGGCCGAACGCTCTGGATCGAGCGCGACGACTTCTGCGAGGATCCGCCCGCGGACTTCTTCCGGCTGGCCCTCGGACGCACCGTGCGCCTGCGCGGGGCCGGCTACGTGACGTGCACTGGCGTCGAACGCGGGCCAGACGGGCAGATCTCGGGCCTCCGGGGTCGATGGGCCCCGATGACCGAGCGGATCAAGGTGCGGGCGACGATCCACTGGGTCTCCGCCGCGCACGCGGTGCCGATCGAGGCCCGGCTGTACGACCGGTTGTTCAACGTTCGCGACCTGTCCGCCCTGCCGGAGGACGACGATCCGCTGAATCACCTGAACCCGGATTCGCTGAGGGTCGTGCGCGGGTGGGGCGAGCCCGCCCTGGCCGACACGCGCCCGGGCGAAACGCTGCAGTTCGAGCGTGTGGGCTACTTTTGCGCCGACGAGAGGGATTTCCGGCCGGGGGCCTTGGTGTTCAACCGTACCGTGACGCTTAAGGACTCGCCGGTGGCGCGGGCGGGTGATCGGCGCTGATGCCGGCCGCGCTGCGCACCGGCAGTTCGAACGCCATCAGCGACGAGTCGTCCCGCAGATACAGCCGGCGGCCGTCCCAGGCCGGTGCCGACCACGTCGGGCCGCAGACCTCGACCGGCCCCGAGAGCGGCCGGAACTCCTCCGGGTCGGCGATCATCCACAGGCGGCCGTTGCCAACCAGCAGCAGCAGCCGATCGCCGAACGACAAGAACCCCATCCAGTCGTGCTTCAGCGGCGCGCCGGAAAACTGGTCCCTTGCCCACCCGCCGGGCGCCGGTGCGGGCGTCCACGCACAATAGCCGGCGCGACGGCCCCAGCGTGTACAGGTAATGCCCGACGACGGCGATCGGCGCGACGTTGACCGCGTTCGTTTTCGCGACCCAAACGGGTGCGACCTCGGCCGGTCCCCGCTCCTTCGCCGGTGGCCGCACCGCGAACAACCCCGCCTGGTGCAAGCTGGCGACGACCAGGTCGCCGGCCACCCGCGGCGCAACGATGTGCCGCCCGAACGAGGTGCGGACCGGCGTGCGCCAGATCGTCGCGCCGGTGTCGGGGTCGAGGCCGGCGAGCGCACGCGCGGCAAACACGAGCAACTGGCGGCTGCCTTCGACCTTCGAGATTACCGGCCCGGCATAACCGGCCGGATCACTCGGCGCCGCCCAAATCCGCCGCCCCGTCCTCTTGTCGAGGCACACCACGCCCACGTCCGGCCGTCCCCCGATGACCAGCCACAGCCGGTCGCCCTCGATCCAGGCCGGGCCGGTGTAGCCGTGCCGTTCGGCGCCCTCGGCCTCGCCGACCTCGCCCAGAAATCGCGCGCCAAAGTCCCTCACGAAGTTCACGCGCCAGAGGGTCCGGCCGTCCTCCATGTCAAGACATCGGAACTCGCCGCGGCACGACTGGACGTAGACCCGGTCGCCGTCGATCAACGGGGGAGCCCGTGGACCGGGCGTGAGGTTGTCGTGAAAAACCTCGTCCAGCGGAACGCTCCAGATCCGCTGGCCGGTCTGCGCGTCGA
>CAKZPT010000010.1 GCA_937139365.1 uncultured bacterium
CTGCCGGCGCTGCGGCGCGCCCTACGCCTACGAGCGGGCGTTCGTCGGGCACCTGGGCCACTACGAGTGTCCCAACTGCGGAGCCGATCGCCCTGTGCCCGACATCGCGGCGACCGCGATCCGGCTCGACGGGATGCGCGGATCGCGGGTTGACATAACTACCCCGGCCGGCCCCCTCCGCCTCGACCTGCCGCTGCCCGAGGGGCGCTGGCGGGTCGATCTCTCGCTCCGCGGCTTCCCGGCCGGCGCCCCGCCGCGCGTCGTGGCGACGCAGGCGGGTGTCGTGCTGGCGGAGACGCGGCTCTCGGAGGGGACGCTCCGCCTCGTCGTCCCCGGCGGAGGACAGGTTTCGCTCCTGCTGCCCGACGCGGCGAGCCCCGCCTCGCTCGGGCTCGGCGAGGACGGGCGTCAGCTGTCGGCCGGGCTGCTCGCGCTGTCCGTCGCGCGCGGCTGAGCCGCCCTCGCCCGCCGCCGGCGCTCGGAGGAGGTGAGTCTCGACGACGACAACGGCGACGGCCAGCGCAGCTCCATCTTGAGCCACCTTGAGGCGCCGCAGTCGCCCCTGCGCGATGTGATCCGCCACGAATTGCAGGCGCAGTTGAACGCCGCGCTGCAGCGGCTGTCTGAATCCCACAGGATCGTCGTGGTCCTGCACGACATCGAAGGGTTGCAGCACGACGAGATCGCGCGCATTCTCGGGGTGCCGGTGGGCACGGTGCGGTCCCGGTTGTTCTATGCCCGTCAGCAGTTGCAGAAGGAGTTGTCGGAGTTCGCCCCATGAACTGTGACCGCGCTCGCTGGGAGATGGCCGCCGGCGATCGGCCGGCGGACGAGGTCGCCGCGCACCTCGAGGCGTGCCCGGCGTGTCGGGAACACGCCCGACGGGACGCATGGCTGCGGGGGTGTCTGGCCGAGCGGCGGAACATCGCCCCCCCCGAGGACGCGCGCGACCGGGCCGAGGCGGCCGTGCGTCGCGCCATCGAGGGAACGAAGCCCGCGCCGGGTTGGGTGGTATGGCTGGGCGAGACCGCCGCCCACCCCGCGACACGGTGGGCGGTCGCGGCCGCCGTTGTTCTTGCGGTCGCTGCCGCGCTCGCCCCGCGCCTGGCGGTTGCGCCGGCTCCCAGCCTGGTCCGCGCAACGCCGTCCATGCCCTCGAATTCGATGGCGATACCCGGTCTACCGCCCGGCCGCTTTGGGGATTCTCTGCTGGTGCTGTTTCCGGAACGGATGACCAACCTGCTGGGCCATGAAATTTTGCTTTACCCCGGCGAGCGGATCGAGTACGGTAACGGAGGGGTGCGGACTGTAGGGTGGGAATACTGAGTTTCGGCCCTGGTGTGCGCCCCGCCCTCCAACCGAGCCTCCCTCCCAAAAGGGGCGCATGCCAGGGCTTTCGCGTTGCCGCGACGCCCGTTTACGCCGAGGGCGCAGTCCGCGCCACGCCGGCAGAGATTTCCTGCCATGCATTTTGAGCGGGCCGGCCTTTCTGCGTGCCCGCACCACGTAGGCGCAGGAGGGCATGCCGCGGCTCCGGTGTCTGCCATTGCGCACGCGTGCGAGGCGGGGATGACGGATCGTGTGTGCGGCGGGCTTTTGACACGCCGATGCGCAGCGCAACGGGGGGTTACCGTTCGATCTTCGGCGGGACGACGACGCGGGGGACGTCGAACACGTACCTTCCCGAGCCCGTTTCGACCGTCACCGACCCGGCCTCGGCGCGGGTCAACCTGACCCCTTCGGCCTGCTCGAGCGGCCGGCCGGATTCCCGCACGCCCTCCGCGCCAGCGGCCGCCGGTAGGAGGATCGTCGCGGCGACGCTGGCGGGCACCTCCACCTCGAACCGCGCCCCGCCCTCGGGCGTTCTGCGCCATGCGCTAACGATCAGTCCCGTCGGACCGTGGTAGCGTAGGCGCGCCCACTCCAGCCACGGATCGAGCACCGGCGCGATCCGGATCCGGCGGTAGCCGGGCGTTTCGTTCCAGACGCCGCCGATGTTCTCCACCATCCACTGGTATACGGCTTCGAACGCGTAGTGCGAGAACGAATTCATGCTTGGGTCCTGGAACCCTTTGTCCGGCGTCCATCCGTCCCAGCGTTCCCAGATGGTCGTCGCGCCGTGGCGGAGCGTGAACCCCCACGATGGGAAGGTGTCGTTGTGCAGCAGCCGGTACGCGACGTCGTGCCGGCCGATGGCCGAAAGGACGTGCAGGATGTCACGGGTGCCGACAAATCCCGTGGAGAGGTGGTGATCGCGCTCGGCGATCGGCTCGACGAGACGCCGGGCGGCCGCCTTCCGCTGCGCCGGTTCCAGCACGTCCGCGGCCAGCGCCAGGATGTACGCGGTCTGCGTGTCGCCCTCGATGCGTCCGTCCGGCGTCACGTAGGCCGTTTGAAACGCCGCGCGCGTCGGAACACCTCGCGGAACCTCGCGGCATCCTGCTCGTGCCCGAGCCGCTCTGCAATGTCCGCGGCCAGCCGGGCGCTAATGGCCAGGTAGGCCGAGTAGATCACCGTCTTCGGCGTTTCGGCGCGGATGTGGAGCCAGTCGCCGAAGCAGTGGAACTGGCCCGGCGGCGTCAGATCGGATTTCGACCGGCTCACGCAGAAGTCCACAAAGCGCCGAACTCCGTCGTAGTGCCGCTCCAGGACGTCCCGATCCCCGTAGACATCGTGGATCACCCACGGGCAGATTACGCCGGCATCAGCCCAGGCCGGGCCGCCATCGTCGCCGGCCACTTTCAGCGGCGCGACCATCGGAAACTGCCCGTCGGCCCGCTGGGCGTCGGCGAGGTTGGTCAGCCACTTGGTGAAGAACGCCTGAACGTCGCAGTTCATCGCGGCGGCCCGGATGTAGACCTGCGCGTCTCCCGTCCAGCCGAGCCGCTCGTCGCGCTGGGGACAGTCGGTGGGGATGTCGATGAAGTTGGCCCGCTGCGTCCACAGCGTGTTTTTCCACAGCCGGACAAGCATCGGATCGCTGCAGTCGAACTCGCCGACCTGTGGGGTGTCGCTCGACAAAGCGAGGCCCTCGACCAGGTCGTCGGCCGGACGGGCGTCGAGTCCCGTCACCTCGACATACTGGAAGCCATGGAACGTGAACCGCGGCGTCCACTCCTCCACCCCGCCGCCACGACAGACGTATTCGTCGGTGGCGCGGGCCGACCGCAGGTTCACAGTGCAGATCGTCCCGTCCGGATTGAGCCGTTCCGCGAACCGCAGCCGGATGCGCTGGCCCGGCTGGCCGCGGACGCGCAGCCGCACGACGCCGGCGATGTTCTGGCCAAGATCGGCCACCCATTCGCCGGGCCGCGGCTCGTTCCACGAGACCGGCCGGAAACGGCCGACGACCCGCACTGGCGGCGCCGGATGCCATTCCAGCGACGGGTTGAGCTCCGCGCCGCAGTCCACCGGCGCCCAAGAGGAGGCGTCGAAGCCGGGCTCGCTCCAACCCCGCAGCTCACGCGTCGCGTCGTGCACCTCGCCCATCAAAAAGTCCGCCTGCGCCACTGCGCCGGTGACGGCGCGCCAGCCGGGACCGGTGGCGATCACGCGCGCCGAACCATCGTCGAACTCGAGGTGGAGCTGGGCCTTCCACCGGGGCTGACGGCCGTAGTGGTCGCGCTGGCCGCGGTATCCGACGTGTCCGCTGTACCAGCCGTCGGCCAGCAGCGCCCCCATCGTGTTATCGCCCGGCCGGATCAGCGGCGTCACGTCGTAGGCGCGGACGAGCACCAGGCGGCGGTAATCGGTCCAGCCAGGGTTGAAAAAATCCTCCGACACGCGGCGACCGTTGAGCCAGACGTCATGGATACCCAGCGCCGTGGTGAAGAGTACGGCGCGGCGGATGCGGCCTTCGGCATGAAACCCACCCCGGAGATATCGGGCGGGGGGCAACAGCGGATCGGACGCGGCGATGCGGCCCCAAGGGCCCACGCCATGGGCGCCGACCTCGCGGGCGGCGGGCCAGGCGTCGTCGGCCGCGTCTCGCTCCCAGTCCTGCGGCGGAGGCGCGGTGGCCTTCCACGACGCGTCGGAGACAAGGTCCACCGTGCAGCCATCGGCCAGTTTCACCGTCAGCCGGAGGAGCAGCCCGTACGGGCCCGGCGTCGCGTTGTTGACCTGCACCGCGATCCGGTTGGGCCCGGTACGGAGAAAACGGCTGACCTCCTGCGATCGGGCCTGCTTCCACGAGTCCTGGGCGGTCGGGGTGTTGAGTACGCGTTCACCGTTGATCCAAAACACGCTGCGGTCGTCGGCGGTCAAGAACACGACGGCCGAGGTCGGCGCGGCCGGCAGCTCGAAGCGCCGCACGAATGCGCGAGGCCCAGCCGGCGGGGTCTCCGGCTCGTCCACGCGGACGATCCACTTCGCGTCGCCGAAGTTCTGGTCCCCAGGCTGGGGACGGCAGGCATCCCAGCCAATCCATTCGGCCGTCCAGTCTCCGGGATCGAGGAGGCCGGTCGAGAACGCCGCCGTTTCACTCCATGGACCGGGCCGGCCGTCCCGGTCCCAGACCTGAACTGCTTACCAGCAGGGCTGATTGGAGAGCAGCGGCCGGCCGGCATAGCGGTGGTCCTGCGTCGCATCCCCCTCGACCCGCCCGGTGTCCCAAAGATCCCCTTCGCGCCGCGCGATGATCTCCGGCGACGACGCCACGATGATCCGCCATGCCGTCTGCCGCTGTCCTCGGCCGTCCGCCACCGCCTCCCAGGACAGGCGCGGCGTCCGGTCACCGACGCCGAAGGGATTCTCGAGGTGTTCGCAGCGCAGCCGCACCGCCCGTATTGCGCCTTCGGCGCCACCGACCACGACGGCCCCTGTAAGCAACATGACCGTCACCAAAGACCGCGCGGGGTGGTTTTCGCCCATGATCCTGCCCTCTTACACGCGCCCACTGCCTCTTTCGGAATAATGGGAGCTATCGAGAGGAAAAACATGTTGCCCGTCGGCCGCGCGCGGACGTCCTGCGCGCACGGAAGGGACGCCTGGACGATGGCATTCGAGACGGGGGAACATCGCATCCGACGGCATCCATTCGGGCAGACGCGCGATCGCACCTCACGCTGCGGGCGAGGTCGGCACGCCTCACCCCTCGAAAAACGGCTGCAGGTTGCGGCCAACGGCGTTCGAGAATCGGTCCATTCACTGGTCGCGGTGTTCGTCGTCGCTGCGCGACCGCCGGTCGGCGGGCAGTGTGCGGCCCGCCTCATCGTAGCGCCGCCAGGCGCGCCTCGGTCGGGATGGCCGGATGGCCCGTCGCGAGCGGAAGCCCGCAGACCGTTTTGCGGGACGTACAACGTGAACAGGTTGACGGTCACCTCGCCGGTCCCGCCGAACGTCCAGTCCCGCTCCTGGTGGCCGCGTGGAACGGCCCCCATGGGTCCTGAAGGATTCGCGCGGGAATGGCAAGTACGTCGTACGGGTTGGCGCGCGTCATGATTTGGATAGCCGGCGCACATGTGGTCGCCGCTAACTTGAACGTCGTGCACGATGCGCTCCCGGCGGGGGGATAGAGGTCCATAGGATCGCGTCGCGGACTCCGGCGTCGACCTCGGAAGCGCGGGCGCCATCCGCCGCCGCCGCGGTCAGCGCAACGCCCCCGCGGATCAAAAACGGGCTGGACCTCGGGCCGCGGGCCTAAGTCCCACCGATGCACGCGGTCAACGCCGTCGGAGCGGCGGAGGAGGCCGATTCAACCGCCCCGCGGCGTTGAAGCCTGCTTGGCGTGGAGCGGATCCGAACGCCGGTCTCGTATCTGCTCTGCCCGACGGCGGAACTCGACGTTATTCGGGGCGAGTTTCATCGCCTCCGTGATCTCGGCCAGCGCGCCATCCCAGTCGCCTGTCGCCTGAAGGGCAGACGCGAGCGTGTAGCGGAATTCGGGTACGCGCGGCGCCGCCTCGACCGCCTGCCGGGCATGGGGCACCGCCTCGGCGGCGCGGCCCTGACAATACAGGACCCACGCCAAGCCGCTGAGCACCACGGGGTCGGACCTCGTACCGGCCAAGCGCCGGAAGATCGCCTCGGCATCGGCCCAGCGCTCGTTCCGTATGAACAGGTCGGCCAGCACGAGCAGCGCCCCCCGATCCTCGGGGCGCTGCCGGAGCAAGACATGGGCATGGGTGCGCGCCGCGGCAAGACGGCCGGCCTCGTGTTCGAGCCGCATCAGAAGACGGCGTGCCGGCACGAACTCCGGATGCCGACTGACCACCTCGTCCAGACGATTGCGCGCCTCGGCCGTCCGCCGTTCGGACAGCAGCACGCCGGCGAGGCTCAACGAGGCCAGCGGATGGCTGGCGCCGCGGCCGCGCAACTCGTTCTCCACTGCCCGAACGCGGTCCGGCCGGCCCTGCCGGAGAGCGAGCAACGCAGAAAGGGCCAGGGCCTCGTCGTTCGTCGGCGACATGGCGAGGGCGGAGCGGACGGCGGTGTCCGCGGCCGCCCAGTCGGCGCGGCTTACTGCCGCCAGGGCATTCAACAGGAGGGAATCGAGCCTGGAGGAGCCGGGAGGCGGCGGAGTGGCGGCCTCCCGACGCTCGACCGCCGCAATGAATGCGAGGCTCTGCGCGATCGCCTCGCTGTTGGGGAACTGCCGCAGCCCCTCCTCCAGCATGCCCAGCGCTTCCTGCGCCCTACCCTGGGCGGCCATGGCCCGGGCGGCGGCCGCCATCAGCACGTCGTTGGTTCCGCCCATCGTCATGGCCGCCGTCAGGTCGCCGAAGGCCTCGGCGAAACGGCCCGCAGCGGCCAGTCGCTGCGCGCGGACGGTGGCGGAGGCGGGATCACGAAGCCGCCCATAGATGTGCGTGAGATTCACGATGTCCAACGGCTCCGGTATCTCCCGCAGGTACTCCAGCAGCGACCGGTCGATTCGTTCGGCCTCGATGCGGCCCAGCGACCGCACCACGCGGCTGAGGTTGATCTGGGCGACCAGGTTGGATCCGTCGGCCGCGATCGCCGCCCGATAGGCCCGGATCGCTTCCTCGGGTCGGCCCAGATCCTCCAGCCGCACGCCCACCTCGTTCATCACGCGGCTGGCGTGCCGCATCGCGAACCGGCCGTAGAACGACAGCGGCGGAGGGGTGCGCTCGACGATGCGGCGCATCGCGACGGCCTCTTGGTGCCACCGGTCGATCTCCCGCGGGGGAGGCGGTGGGCGATCGGTTCCTCCCCGCCAGGCGAACAGGCCGGGCGCGTGGGGCACGCCGGACGCCGCGAAGACCACGGGGAGATCGACGGCGACGATGCGGGGCCACTCGTTCGAGGATTCGCGCAGCCACACCGGCACCAGGGCCGGCAGGCCCGCCTCGGCTAGCACGGCCAGATACGGCCGATCGCGGAACCGGTCGGCGACGCTGGCCAGATAGACTGGGTCGGTCGCGAGGTCCCACCGCAGTGCCTGCCATTTGGTCCGGGTTTTTCCCCACGTGACCGCAACGACGTCGTCCCAGAGCCCATGGGAAATCATCCATTCGGCCCCTTCCGCTTCACGGAGGATGCCCTCGGCCAGCCATCGGAACGGCCGCGCCGCGCGTCCGTCCACGTGTGGGAACGATAGGAAGAAACCGCCGAGGACGGCGGCGACCGGCGCGGCCGCGACGAGGCGGGCACAGGCGGGCAGTCGATCCGCGAAGCCGCTCGGTCCCCACCGGTCCGCCGCCCACCGCATCAGCACATTCGCCGCCAGCGCAGTCCACAGAGCGACCCACACATAGGTCATGATCGGGGGGGACGGAAAAGGAACGACCGGCCAGGGGGCAAGCGGGGTGTGCAAGTGAATCGCGGCAGAAACCGCCAGGAGGAGGACCGATACAGCCGCTAGGCGGCGTCGGCGGCGCGGAGCGGGACTCCGCCACGCCCAGATAAGCAGGGCGGCTGGAACCAGGGCGACCAGAACGATGACAATCCAGCCGATCGGGGGGATGGAATCGCGGACGTTGTTATAGATCGCCCGGAAAGAGGCCGCAGCGACCGACCACGGTGTCTGCCGCCCCGCCCAGACGGCGGCTCGCGACCGGGCGAAGACGACGGCCTGGACGGCCGGTGGAATCAGAAAGGCGGCGGCGAACGCCGCCGCTGCCTGAATGGCGGGGTGCCACGACCTATGGTCGCGCGGCGACCGGCGGCCATCGAGGGGCGGCAGGTGGTCGTGGCGCGCCATGGCGGCCAGCGTCAGCAACGCAGCCAGCGGAATGCAGATCAGCAAGGCCGGAGACTCCGCCGCGCCGAGCCCCAGTAAAACAGCCGCCACCGTCAGGCGCGCCAGTCCGCCCTTTCGGTGGTAGGCATCCATCCGTCTGGCGGCGGCCAGCCCCAGCACGGCGGCTAGCGTCCCCGTGGAGGTGCGGGTTGAGGCCAGCCAAAACGGGCCGCTCAACGCAAGCGACAGGCCGGCAATGATCGAGGAAGCCGCGCGAAAACGGCCGTCCAGCTCGCCGAAGCCGTTCGAGGTCGTGCCTCGCTCGGATCCTGCCAGCGGCCCCGCCCAATCCGCCGCGACGCGCGCGGCCATCCACACCCCCAGCACCCCAAGGACGCCACACAGGGCATGGCTGCGGATAGCCAGCGGGCCGGCGGGGACGACGGCCGCCAGCCGGCAAAGCAGGTTCCACACCGGATGCGTTAGCGGTGGAACGGCGTCAAATCCGCCGGCGTGCTTCAGGATCAGGGCAGATGGCGCTCCGGGGAGGGGGCCTTGGGCGAGGGTGGCCGCGTACAGGATGGCGGCAGCCGCCGCCACGCACCCGCAAGCCAAGGCGGTCATTCGCCGATTTGTATCCTTCCACCATCCGTTCATGGGCGCGTGACCCGCCGGGGCCCAAGGGGCGGCTGGCTTCCCAAAATAACAGAAACCCGGGCTTTGCAGCCCGGGTTTCCGCGGTTTAACGGATTTCTAACGTTGGATCACCGTTGCGCGCGCGCGCGGGCACGGCGGATCAGAAAAACCCCTGCGCCAAGCAGCAGAAGCCCGGCCGATCCCGGCTCAGGGATCACCTGCCAGTCGCTCTGCTGCACTTTCCCGAAGTTGTAGTCGATCGGGAAGGGCGGGAGCGTCTGATTGACGTCCCAATCCAGCACCGTGGGCCCGACGGTGGCGAACATTGTCGCCAGGTTCGGATCGTTGTGGTTGTAGATGCGGGTCCTTAGCGGGCGCGCATCCGCCGCGGGGGGGAGTACCGCCAGCTGGAACGGCACCCCCACATATGGGTCCTCGTAGCGCCAGAATCCGTAGTCGGGATGATGGTGCGCGGTGTAGTACACCGTTTCGGTGACTGCGTCGATGATCTGTGCGGCCCAATTTGACGTCAACGGAATCGGGTTGCCGTCGGGATCGAAGCAGTCCGGTCCAGTGTAGTTCCCGTGGTTATAGTAGTCCGATCCCCAGAGGACTTGAATGCCCCATTGAGCCTGCGCCGTGGCCGCCGTCGCCAGGGCGACCGCCGCCAACACATGTTTCATCATCGAGTTCATCGGTTTTCTCCTTTTAGTGTATTTCCCTTTTTTAGTGTTCCTTATTGGTTGATTATCCGTTCGCAAACATGCTCCGTCAGGGCAACGTCACCCTCGGGATCCGGCTGACGTAGCTGGTGCCCCTTGCCTCGTACCAGAAGCCCGAGCCGATCGGGATCGGCGAGGACAGCACCACGTTGTCGCTCGCGCGCACCCACCTCTGGCCCGCGCTCCGGAGGTAATAGGGGACGAAGCCGGATTCAGAGAGCAAATGGATGCGGTCCGCTGTGGATGCTGTTCCAGCCTTGGCCCCGTCGGCGACCCAGGTCATGGAGGTAGAATTGAGGTGCCACGCTCCGAAAAACGGGTTGGCCATCAGCGACAGACCCGGGGGGACGGTCCGCAGAGCCGCCTCTCCGGAGAGGACTTCGCCGGCGAGGTAGATCGTGTGCGGCGCCGTGCTCGTGGACGGCGACTGCAGGATGATGGCATCGCCGACCGAGAGCTGGTAGTCGCCGAATTCCCCCGTGAGGCGGCGGTAACGGCCATCCAAACGCTGATACATGCCGACGTACGATTGGGAGGCCGGCGACCAGATCAGGATCTGTGTGGCAAACTGGGGGTTATTGGCGCGCACCAGCTGGTTGGAACCCAGCAGCCGCACCACGCCGATCATGCCCTGACCGCCGATCTGCTGCACGTTGACGCCCGCGATCACGAATCCGCCCGCCGGCGGGATCGTGACGGGCACAAACCCGACCGAATTGCCGCCCGGAGCCATCTGCGCCTGCGCCACAGCCGCAAGGCCGGCCGCCGCAATCCCCGTCATGAGCCTGGTCTTCATCCCACTAGTCCACTCCTGTCTAGACGTCCGTTTCTTCCGCCATCCCCCGCCCGGCCGCCCAACGGGTTGTACCGGGCGCCAAATGCGCGGGAAGAGTCGCTGCGGCCCGTTAGGATTTGATGTGGACAAAATCAGAAGGTTCGTTGATTTGCGTGAGGATTTCGGATCAGAACGCATACCCGAAGGTGAACATCACCGCGTGGACGTTCTCGATGAACAGCGCGTCGGAGTTGTCCGGGAACACGACCAGCCCGCTGTCGGTCGAGTCGAAGGAGTAGATCCACTCGCGGTGGTAGCTCAGCGACGCCCGCAAGCCGTTGCGCAGGTCCCAGTTGACGCCGAACTCCGCCCGCGCGCCGTAGGCCAGCGAGTAGTCGTCGTCGTACCGCTCGCGGATTTGCCCATCCCATTTGTCGTCGCTGCCGCGCCGCGCGAAGCCGCTGGCCTCGCCGATCATCCCGCGGATCAGGGCATAGACGCCGAGGTTGGGCCCCTTGAACGGCTGCCAGCGCCCGAAGTATCCGGCCTGCAACATGTGGTAGTTGGTATTCTCGCTGAAGCGCAGGTCGTCGTGCCGCTCCACCAGGGTCATTCGCTTGGTGACGCCGATGTAACGGTAGCCGATGTCCCATCCCCACTGGGACGACTCGGTCGCGCCGGCCCGTTGGCTCCACAGCAACTCGAGGTCGTTGCGGATGTTCTCGATCTCATGGTAACCGCCGGGCTCGCGGCGTTCGTAATCGAACTCGGCGTTGATGAACCGCACCGAGGCCGCGCCGTCGCCTTTGGCCACGGCCAGGCGCAGGCCCCAGCCGTTTCCGCTGGCATCGCCGCGGCGCCAGCTTTCCGCGCGGTCCTCCTCGAAATCCGCCCGCGTCTGCAACGCGTCGTGCTGGTACAGCACGCTGTAGAAGATCCCGTCGGCGACCACGCGCCACGGCTCGGATTTGGTCTCCTCGAGTTCCAGGCCGGCCGCGGGCTCGTTCTGGGCCTGCGCTGCGACGCCGGCCGCGACCGCCGCCGCCCACCACCACCGCATCATCGTTCGCATGTTCATCCCTTTCCCGCGGCGTCCCCGCCGCGATGTTTCGTGTCTCCCGTCCCGGCCCGCCGGGCTAACGCCTCGCGCGGGCCATTCGTTCCACCTGTTCCAGGTACCTCGCCACGTCGTCGCGCGGCCGTAGCTCCTGCGCGCGCTTTAGCAGCGGCACGGCCTCCGCATAGCGGGCCGCGCGCACCAGGGCCTGGGCATGCCGAAGGCGGGCCTCGGCCTCGCTGGACTCGATCGCGGCCGCGCGCTCGAACAGCAGGACCGCCTCTTCGAGCCGCCCCGCACCGGCGTGGTGCTGCGCCAGCAAAATCAGCGCCTCGCCGTCGAGGGGGTCGAGGGCCGCGATCTCCTGCAGCAGCGCGACCTGCTCCTCCGCCGGCGCCCCTCGCGCCGCCGCCGCCCGCGCCTCGAGCTTCAGCAGCCGCTTGCGCGCGGCCGCGTCGAGCCGCTCGCCGCCCACCGCCCGGATGCGCCCGGCCAGCTCCCGGGCCAGATCGTGCGCGCCGCGGGCGGCCAGCACCTCTGCGTTGCGCAAGGCGCGTTCGGGCGCCTCGGCGCGTTTTTCCAGCGCGCGCCGGTAGGCGTCGGCCGCCAGGTCGAGGTAGCCGTCGTTCACGTGGATGTCGCCCAGGGTCTGCAACGCCTCGGCCGTCGCCTGGCCGACGAGGTCGAGCTGCTCGTAGACCTCGACGGCCTTCGCGGTCTGTTTCATGCCGAGGTACGCATTGGCTTGCAGCACCCGGTACTCCGGCCGATCGGGCTCCATCCGGATCATCTCATCGCACAGCGCCGCCGCCTCCGCGTATCGCCCCTGTTTGAAGAGGCAGCGCGCCAGGCCGAGCCGCCAGTCCATCACCTGCGGTTGGAGCATCACGGCCAGGCGGTAGGCCGTCTCGGCCGAGGCGTGCCGTTCGGTCTGCATGTGCGCGAAACCGAGCAGGCCGTAGGTCGTGCCGTCCGTCGCGCCCAGCTCGATCGCGCGGCCGAGCGCCGCCGCCGCGCGATCGAACCGCCCGGCGCGCACGAGCGCCACCCCCAGTTGCTTCCACGCGCGCAGGAAGGAGGAAAACTTCGCCGTGGCGCGTTCATACCATGCCGCCGCGGCCTCGGGCTCGTTGGCCAGGAAAAAGGTGTGGCCGAGCATGAAGTCGAACGCCGCGCACCCGTTCGTGGCCGTGGCCGCCTGCTCGAGCAGGCGCCGCCCGACGGGCAGGGTCTTCGGCGCGCCGAGCAACGGCAAGATCTTCTCCATCTGCGCCCTCTCGACCTCGGTCATGCGCGGCTCGACGTCCGTCCGCACCGCCGCGTCGTCCAGCAAGCGCCGGCGGAACGCCGGGTCGCGCCAGACCCGCAGCTCGTCCGCCGGCGACGGCGGCCCGTCGGCGGCGATCGCCGCGGTCGCCGCAGCGCAGGCCGCCGCGATCCATGGAAGCCTCCGGTTCATTTCATTGCGAAGACGATCGGAACCTTCATTCGAAACGGCACCGGCTGCCCGTTGCGCCGGCCGGGTTCGAAGCGCCACTTCCTCACCGCCTGAAGGGCGGGGGGCTCGAACGCCGGGTGGCTGGATTGCTGGACGATCGGGTTCTGCACCGCGCCGGACGGGTCCACGACGAACAGCACATGGACCGAGCCGGCCACGCGCTTGCGTTTCAGCTCGACGGGGTACTCCGGCGCCACCTGGTGCATCACCCGCGGCGCCTGGTCGAGGTCGGACAGCGAGAAAATCGCATCCGCCTCCTCGCGCACGCGGTTTTCGACCGAAGAAAGCATGCGTGCGGCGATCTCGCCTCCGAGTCCGTCGCCGAAGCTCGGGTTGAGCGCCAGCTCGAGGTCGGAGAGGTCCATCGGAGGCGTGTCGGGCGCGTCGAGCGACGGAGGAGGCGGCTCGTCGTCCGGCGGTTTCTGCTCCGGCTCGGGTGGCGGCGGCGCCGGCGGCGGCAGGTTGACGCTGGAGGCCGGACGCAGTTCGAGGTCGTCCGCCGGCGGCCGGGCCACCTGCTGGATCAGCGGCAGCACCAGGAACACAAGGGCCGTAAGAACAACGGCGACGCCGAGCCCGGCCAGCCCCCGCGCGGCGCGGCCCGCGGCCGATCGCGTTCGCTCCCATGCCCGCCGCGCCTTCACGCGCCCTCCTTCCGCGTGGCGAGGTTGACCTTCTTCGCCCCGCCCAGCTTGGCCTCGTCGATCACGCGCACCAGCAGCCCGGAGGGCACCGCCTGATCGACCTGGATGATGACGGGCAGGTCCTCTTTCTCGAGCATCCGTCGGACGAGGGGACGAACGCCGCCCACACCGATGTCGCGTCCGCCGTAGACGACCTCCCCCTTCGCGGTCACGGCGACCAGAACGCTGTTTTTCTCCAGGTTGACCGAGGCGGCCGCGACCGGTTTGTCCACCTCGACGCCCGTTTCCTCGACGAAGGTCGTCGTGACGATGAAGAAGAGCAGCAGAATGAAGATGCAGTCGATGAGGGGGGAAATGTCGATGCCCGCCTCGGACGCATCGTCGGCGCCGCTGGATTGGAACCTCCTCATGGTCCCGTTCCTCCCGCCATCGCCGGCAGGGTGTCGGAGGCGGCGGGCGTGGGCGCGGACACGGCGCGACCGCCCCGGTGAACCTCCTGCAGGCAAAGCGTCTCGAGGTGGGCCAGCAACCGGGCAAAGGCCAGCTGGCGCCGCGTGAGGACGATCTGGGTCATCAGGCCCATCAGGGCCATGACCAGCCCCGTCTCCGTCGTCACGAGCGCTTCGGAGATGCCCGAGGCGATGCGCTCCATGGTCTTCTCGCCGCCGCCGCCGACGGCCAGGGCCCGGAAGGTCGTCAGCATGCCCGTGACTGTCCCCAGCAGGCCGAGCAGCGGGGCGGCCTTCACAGCGACCTGTAGCACACGGAGATCGCGCTCGAATGGCGCCATCTGCTCGTTGCGCACGCCCTCGAAGAAGCGCGCCACTGCCGCCGGATCGGGATGGCGCATCGCGCCGGCGATAATGCGTTCGATCGGCCCGCGGGGCCGCTCGGGGTTTCGCCGCCAGGCCGCCCACGCGCGGTCGGCCGAGCGGCCTGCGCCGCGGGCCATCAACCGCAGGTAGGTCATCGCGGCGACGCCGAACAGGATCACGCCGTTGGCGGCGAGCGCGATCATGCCCCACCCGCCCTGCCCCCAGATCTCCAGCGCCTCGGCCGGCAGACGGCGAAGGACATCCGGCATCATGCGGCCGCCTCCGCGGCCGGCGCCTTCTCCAGCTCCGCGAGGAACGAGATCGCGATCCGTTCCATCCGGTCGGAGAGCGCCTTGGCCTTGCGGGACAGGAACGAGTGGAACAACAGCGACGGGATGGCGACGTACAGCCCGAACTCCGTGGTGATCAGGGCCTCGGAAATGCCGGCGGAGAGCATCTTGATGTCGCCCGAGCCGAAGACGGTCAGCAGCTTGAAGGTGGAGATGATGCCGGTGACGGTGCCGAGCAGTCCGAGCAGCGGCGCAGTCGCGGCGGCGACGGCGATGATCGGCAGCAGCCGGTTGAAGCGGGTGCGCGCGCCCAGCAGCCGTTCGAACATCACCTCCTCGACCAGCTCGCGGGACTGGTCGAGATGTTCGACGCCGGCGCGCACCATCTCCGAGGCAGGGCCGGTCCAGCGCCGGACGGCCTCCAGGGCCCCAGCCTGATCGCGGCGCGCGATCAACTCGAGCAGCCGCCGCAACTGGGCCTCGGGTGGCATGCGCACCAGCGACAGGGCCGCCCATTTGCCGAGCGAGATCGTCAGCGACACGGCCGCCACCCCGAGGATCGGCCAGATCACCGCTCCGCCCTTTCGAATGTGTTCCCAAAGGGTCTCCCGGGTTTGCTCGACCTTGCGGGCATTGCCGAGGCTGCCATCGAACGGCATTCGGCCGTAGCCATGGACGACGAACTCCCGGGTGGCCTCCGTCATGGCGGCATCGGTGAAGGGGTCCACCGAGGGTTCGAGCGAGCCGAGCTTTTGTTCGGCGATGCCGGCCAGCGAACCCTCGTCGGCGACAAAATACGCCACCGGCCCGAAGAAGGCGTACATCCCCGACATCACGCGCCCGTCGGGACCCGCCGCCTGCCCAGTGAAACGGTCTCCCCCGACCAGATCCTCCAACCGCCGCAGGCTGGCTTCGATCGCCCGGATCTGACAGGCGAAGACCTCGGCGACGGGCAACTGCGAGTTCTCCGTCGCGAGGCGGGCAGCCGACAGGACCCGCTCGTGACGCGCCGCCTCGGCGATGTGAAGGCGGTTTTCGAGGTTTCGGATGTACTCGTTGAACAGGTTGGAGAGGTAGGCCGATTCCTGTTCGCGGGCCTTGATGTCGTTGCGGAGGTTGTTCAGGTCCAGCGCCCGCCCGTCGAACTGCCGTTTCAGCGCGTCGTAGCGCGCGCGCGTCTCGACGAGGCGGTTTTCGAGGTCCGTTAGCGACGCCGCCAGGGGCACGCGCTCGGCGGCGATGTCCGACCGGACGCGGTCCAGCTCCGCCACGGCCTCGTCGAGGTTGCGCCGCGCCAAGGCCACCCACTCCGGTGGGGCCTCCGCCGACGGGGTGTCGTCGCGGCCAGCCGGCCGGTTGGTAACGGCGGCCGCGGAAGGGGCGGCCTGGCGGGAGGTGAGGGACGAAGCGGCGGGACGCAGAACCGGAGGGCGCAGCGGCGCGAACTGCGCCTCGGCCCGGACGGCCGCCGCCACGGCGACCCCGCCGACCGCGAACCGGAGGACGATGGACCGTACCGCGTTCACTGGATCGTCACCGGCAACGTGACGTACACCGCCGGCTTCTCGTTCCGGTGAACGGCGATCAGGTCGGCCACCTGGGGGACGAGCGAATCGTCGCGTTCCCAGATCCAGCCAGCCTTGCCCGGCCGTCCCACGCCGGCGACGCCGCCGGCCGCGTTCACGTAGTACGCATGGGCCAGCCCGATGTAGAGCACGGTCACTTCCGTCCGGCTGCCATCGGGCATGTCCCGAACCTCGCTGACGATGTGCAGATCGCGGGCGAACTTGTTGACTTCGTTCAGGACGCCGACCACGTTCTGGAAACGCTCGGACAGGGTGGCGCGGGAGGCACCGTCCTTCGGGATCCGCTGGCTCAGGGGGCGAAGGTGATCCCGTAGGGGGGCAGGCCCATGGTCGAGCAGCGCCAGTACCCGCGCCTCGAGGTTCGTGACGGCGTCGTGCAGGCCGGCGGTGCCCGCGGCCAGGACGGCCTGCTGCGCCCGCAGTTCCTCGAGCTTGCGGTCGACCTCGGCCAGATCGTTCGAGGTTTGCGCGATCTGTTGCTCCTGGGCCTCGATCTCACGCCGCAGCAGCGACACCCGACCCTCGAGGATTTCCTTTTGCGCGCGCCATTCGTGGCGTTCGCGGGAGATAAGCCGGCGGGTTTCGATCCATTTCTCCAGCGCCTGCCGTCCCGCCGCCTCGGCGTCCTCCGCGCCCCGCGAGTGGGAGGTGGCGGAGGTTTGCGCGCGCACGCCGAGGGAGAGGACGGCGACCGCGATGACGGCGGCGGACCGACGGCGGCGGCTCGGCTTTGTCGTACAACGCGCGATCATGGCTCACCACTCCATGGAAAGGCCGAGCGAATAGCGCACCCCCTCGCGGTATTTTCGCCGGGGAATCTCCTCGCCGTCCGGCTTCCGATACACCTCGGTCACGGGAGGATCGAGGACGTTGTGCGCACGGAACGTGAGCTTCGCGTGGCGGCCGATCTTCTGCGACAGGCTCAGCCCGACGTTGGCGAACTTCTTGACGAAGATGTCCGGCGTGGCGCCGCGCTCGCCGACCGCGGCGCCGGCCTTCAGCAGGTCGCCGCGGATGTTGTAGAACCAGCCGAAGGCCGTGCCCCAGCGCTCGATGTCGTAGGTGAGGTTGAAGTTGAACAGGAAGGCCGGCTGGCCCTCCATTTCGCGCCGATCCCGCCGCAGCCCGTAGCCATCTAGCCCCTCGGCGATGTTCTCGGGCACGGTGACGCGCGCGTCGATCTTCGTGTAGTTCAACCCGACCGACAGCGGCTTGAAGGGGTCGGGCATGAAGTCCAGCCGGGCGCGGCCCTCGACCTCGACGCCCTGGACGTAGCCCTCCGGGTAGTTGACCGCCAGCAGGTAGTCATCGTTGAGGTAGGTAAAGGCCTCGCGCTCGATGGGATCGGTGAGGCGTTTTTCGAAGATGCTGATGGCCAGCATCTCGTCCGCGGTGGGAAACCACTCCCATCGCAGGTCGCGGTTCACGATCCGCGACAGCTTCAGCTCGTTGTTGCCGACGGAGGTCTCGCCTTCGATGAAGTCGTGGGTGATGACCGGCGCGATCTCGAGGAAGGTCGGCCGCGCGATCGTCTGGGCCCACGTCAGGCGGAGGTTCATGCGCGGGGTGATCTCCCACAGCAGGCCCATCGAGCGCAGCCACGAGGAGTCCTCGATCTTGGTGCGGGCTTTCTCCCGCGGCACGCCGGTGATGTACCAGGTGTACTGCACCTTGCCCTGCGCATTTGTGACGTAGTTGCGCACGGGCACCAGGAAAGCGCGTTCGGGTTGCGTCAGCTCGGTGTCGGAAAACGGCTCGATCCTCATCTGGGTCACCTCGAGCCTCGCGCCGCCGATCAGCTTGATCTGCTGCGCGATGGGCAGCTCGAGCATCCAGAAGCCCGACCGGAACACTTGGTCGCCGTCGTACCCGACGTCAAAGGGGCGCGGCTGGATGTACCACAACATGCTGTCGGTGTAGCGGCCCAGGCCGATGCGGTCGGGATGGCTGAAGACGTCCGTCCAAAGCGCGTTCGGCGTGTTCGTCACGAAGGTGCGTTTGGCGGCGTCCTGACGCATATCCTCGAAGGCGGCCTGGTACTGCCGGCCGGTGCTGCTGGCGAACCAGGCCGCGCGAGCGGCCTCGAAGGCACGCCGGCCGGCGGAGCCCGGCGGAAAATCGGAGCGGACGGGGCCGGTGTAGGTGGGAGGGCGCTGATCCGCAAAGACGTAGTAGTAGGCGTCCTGCCGGTAGTTGCGGCGGGTCCAGTCGCGGACGAAGCCCATCCGCAGCCAAATCTCGCCCGTCGTCCATGCGTCCTCGCGCCGGCCGAAGCCCATGAACGACGCGTCGTAGTCGGGCACGTTCCATCGGAGGGGGAAACCGGCCTGAACGCCGTAGATCGAGTTCTGCTCCAGGGTGTTGCGCCAGATGCGCGTGGAGACGTCCACGTCGGCCCCCGAAGAGCCATCGGGGCGGGCCTGGTATTCGTATTGGCCGCCGGGCCGGGCTTGGATCACGTTGCGGAAAAAGCGGGCGTCCGGCTCCTCCTGCTCGACCCGGTTGCGGGCAACATGCCAGCTCAGGTCCCACGCCCGTTCGTCCGTGGCGCCGAACCGCTCGAAACGGTGTTCGCCGCTCATTTGCAGCACGTCGACCGATCGTTCGACGTACTGGATCCCCTGCCGTTGAGCCCACAGCCCCTCGCCTAACTGCCCTGTCGCGATGCTGGCGCGGTCCGACACCGCGCGGTTGCGCAGGCCCACCAGGCGGATGTCGTGGACCGACTCCTTCGCCAGGCCGATCGAGACCAATTCGCTCCACTTTAGCTCCTCGCCCCCGACGTCGCGCTGTACCTCGTCACGAACCCCGGCGGTGGGCATGTCCAGCGGCGGGGCGACGTATTGGATCTCCTCCATCGGCTGGAGCGTGAATTTCTTGGAATAGGCCAGCGCTCCGACGGCGCCTATATCCCATTCGCCGCCCAGGCCGATCCGTCCCCCACCGCTGATGTCGTAGCTGTGGTTGGCGTCGGGCACCCGAGTCCTCTTCGTGCCCATCGCGGGGGCGAGCGAGCGGGTGAGGCGATCGTATTCGGAATATCTCTCGGAATCGCTCCGACGGTGGCCGGGGATGGGCGGTTCGTGCAGCGACGGCAGGCTGGCGTCCGTCAGGCCCTTGGCCTCCATGTCGGCCAGCCCCTCGGGCATGTCGCGGGCGCCGCGGTGGCGGCCCCAGCGGTTGATGCCCGCGCCCTCGTAGGTAACAAACCCCTCCTTGCCGGTGTAGCGGCGGTTGACCTCGCGGGACACACCGGCCTTGAGGAAGGGCTCCGACGGCAGGCTCAGCGTGCGGATGTTGATGCCCCCGCCGGTGTAATCGCCGGGCAGGTCCGGGGTGAACGTCTTGCTGACGGTGATGCTGTCGATGGTGCCGGCGGGAAACACGTCGAGGTGGACGGCGCGCCGTTTCGGATCGGCGCTGGGCACGCGGATTCCGTTGACGGCCGCCCCGACGTAGCGGTCGCTCAGCCCGCGCACGCTCGCGTACTTGCCCTCGACGACCGTCGCGCCGACGACCAACCGCAGCGCGCCGGCGACGTCGCTGGCGCCGGCCCGGCTGATCATCTCGCGGCTGACGGAGTCCTGCAGCGTCAAACTGGCCTGTCGCAGCTCGAGCAGGCCGGCCTCGGTCGCGGTCTCCTGCAGCTCCAGCTCGCGGACCACGAACTCCTCCATCTCCGTCACCTCGGCGCGCAGCCGGATGGTGACGTCGGCCATGCTCCCCGGCACGACGGCGATGCCGGTCTGGACGTGGCGGGCGAAACCGGGTTTGGTCACGGTGAGCGTGTACGCGCCGGGCGCCAGGTCCGGGATGGAGAAGTGACCGTCGTTGGCGGTGACCTGCTCCCGGGCGGCCTCGAGCAGCCGGACGACCGCCTGCGGCACCGGCGTGAGGTAGTCCGCGTCGAGGACGACGCCGCGCAGCCCCCCTCTGGCGCCCTGGGCGCGCGCCGACGGCGGGGCCACGGCACACCGTGCGATCAACAGCGCCATCAGCGCCCCCCACTGCCGCCTAGCCGCCATGGAACGTGGCCCGGAGCCGACTCAGGCCGTCCATCAGCGCATTGCTCTGGTGCCCGCTTCGCGCCGCGGCCACCGCGATGTCCACCGCCGCCAGCGCGCGGGGCCGGAGATTCACGAGGGGTAAAGCCGCCGCCACGGCCCGTCCGAACAGCGCATCGGCGGTCGCGGCGTCGCCCGCCAGCGCGGCGGCGGCGGCGAACTCGGCCCAGATGCCGGGTCGCTCGATGTTCTGCAGCTCGTTCTCCACCGGCGCCTCGACATCGGCCAGCAGTTCTTTCACCCATTCGATCCGGCCGAGCCGCCCCCAGCTTTGGGCCACGCGGGCCAGCAGCGGCGCGCGCAAATGAAGGGGCAGCGGCAGGCGGCGCACCTCCTCCGTCAGAGCCGTCATCCGCGACATCCTCTCCGCGTCGGCCCATTCCGCGGCCGCGGCGTCGAGGACATCCAGGCGGGCTTCGTACGCCTTCCAACCGGGAACGTCGCCCGCCGCCGCCCAGGCGAGGTCCAGCCAGCGCTTGGGACAACCGGCTGGGGCGTCGGCCAGCCCCGCCAGCCAGAGATGTCCGCGGACCTGCCAATACCTGTCCTCGTACGCGGCCTTGGGGCCCAAGTCGGCCAGCACCCGTTCCGCCTCCGCCGTGCGCCCGGCGCGGCCGAGCGCCAGCGCCAGGGCGGCGCGGGAGCGCCCTCGTTCGTCGGCCTCCAGCAGGTAACGGTGATGCACCTCCACCAGCCCCGCCACGTTGGTCATCAGGGCGGCCGTCCTGGCCAGGTGCATTTGCAGGCGGTCTCGCGGCCAGTCGGTCACTTCGATTGCCCGGGTGGAGGCTTCCTCGAACAGAGCTCTGCCCTCGGGCACTTCGCCCCGCTCCAGATGCAACGACGCGGCGTCGGCCAGCACGGCCGCGCCCCGCCAATGAGGGATCTGCCGCGCCAGCGCCGCCGCGACGTCCGGCCGCCCCCGCTCCAGCCACACGCGCGCGACACGCTCCATCGCGCGCGCGCGATCCTTGTCGTCGTTAGTGATCGCCGCCGCGAAGTCCCAGGCAAACTCCAACCGCTTGTCCGCCGACAGCGCCGGACGGACGGGCGGCACCGAGCCGGCGCAGCCAGCGGCGAGGACTCCCGCCGCCAACGCCAGGAACGCGCAAACGTGGCGCAGCGAGGTACTAGAACCGTCCCACCAAATGGTCATGTACGGCATGAGAGCCCAAGACTGCCGGAGCCACGTAAGGAAATCGTTCAGAATCCTTTTCGATTTGGTTGACGGGAGGGAAAAAAGAAGACGGGCCCCCGAAAGGGGGCCCGTCCATAAGGACCGCGTGCCGCGTTACGGACCGAGTTCGCCGGACAGGACCCGGTACTGGCGCGCCTCGGTGATCGGACGCTGATCGGTGTAGAGGTAGTCGGCGCCCGTGCCGACGATGTTGGTCGTCAGGTTGACCCACCCCATGGTGGCCTCGTTGGTGGTGTACTGGACCGCGTAGGTCGCGCCGGCCATTGTCGGGAACCGGATGGTCGCGGCCACGAAGGCGTCGGAGATGGTCGGATCCACGTACTCTCCGTAGTTGTCGCTTTCCATGAGGCCGAGCTTGTTCACGAGGGTCCATTCGGCCCAGTTCTTCGTGCCGAACGCGCCGACGTGCCGCACCGGCGTGAAGAAGCCGTCCTCCGGGGGTCGGCGCCCGCCGGTCAGGAGGGGGCTGCCCGAGGGCAGCGTGGGATCGAGGAGCTCGACTGGATAGTATTGCCGGCCACCGTGGGTGATGGGCGTGCTGGAGCGTGTCAGCTCAACGACCGGGGCGCTGCTGCCGCCGGCAAGGGTATTGCTCAGCGAGGGATCCGAGAAGAGAGGATAGCCGTAGTGAGGCAGGTCCTTGTCGCCGCTGGCGGCGCCGTAGACGTTCGCTACGCCGGAACTGGGGGCCAGGTGGATCGCCACGTTCGTGCCCATGTTCCAGAACGTGCAGTTGGCGATCTCGAGCATCTTCCCGCCGCCGTCGTGGGTGTAGAACGCATTTTTGACATAGTTCGACTGCGTCAGGTCGGCCGAGTCGTAAATCGCGTCACCCAGCGCGCCCTCGATCAGCGCCGGCGCGCCGCCGAAGTCCATGAACAGGGAGTTGTAATACCGCCCGCCGGACCCGTCCCGGAAGTGCAGAACGGCGTTGGCCATGTTGCCTGAGTCCTTGCCCAGACCCACGAACGTGGCGTTGTAGACCGTCGGACAGGCCGACGGCTGCGCGCGGTCCAACCCCGTGGCGCCATCCATCTCAGCGCCCTTGTCGGAGCGGTCGGTCGTGCTCGCGAAGCCCTGGACTCGCAGGACGAACTGGAGTTTGCCGCGGTAGCCCTCGTCCCAGTCGATCCCGTCGTCGCCGTCGGCCCAGCCGACGAGGTATTTCGCGTTGCAGGTGGAGCCGAAGAACTCGAACGCGTCGTCCGCGTTCTGGTAGACCTCGATGTGGCGGATGTCGGTGCCCCGCCCGACCGCGCCGCAGGTCAGCCCGTTGATCTCGTTGTCCGTGCCCAGCACGAACGCACCGTAGCGGATCGACACGTAGCGGAGCTCGCCGCTGTCATCGTCGTCGTCACCGCCGCCGTACCTGCTCAGCTCTCCGTAGGGTGTCAGACCTTCGATCTGCATGGTCAGGGTCGAATTCGGCGAGGTGACCGTTCCGACGACAGTCGCAATGTAGGTTCGCCCGAGCAGAATCAATCCGCCCCAGGTCTTCGAGATCAGGTTGTTCGGCGTGTTCCACGGTGCCGTGCCAGGCCCGGGGGTCGGGCCGACGTAGTGGTTGTCGTTCGAGCCGGTCATCACGATCGGCGCCTGCGGCGTACCCAGCATCCGGATCTTCGATCCCCGCGAGACGACCAACGTACCGGGCCCTGGAGTGGCTGCGGTCTTTGGAAGACCGCGGATCACCGTGCCGGCGTGGACCGTCAGGGTCGCCCCATCCTTCACGAAGACGGGCCGGTCAATGATGTACACGATGTTCGACGTCCACGTCGTATCCACGGAGATGTCCGAGCTGATATAGTTGGTTCCGGTCTGCGCATGGGCGCACAGCGACGCGCCCGCCACGCAGAACATCGCCATGGTCGTTTTCTTCATCGTTCCATGTCTCCTATGCTCCATTCTGTTTGCTCCCGACGTTGCCCGTCCGGCGGCGGGCCATCCACCACCGGTCCGGGGCCGCCACGCACCCAAGCGTCCGCCCCGACGCGGGCCCACATGCGCCCGTCGGACGCGCACAGAATGTGGGAAGGGTGTTTGGAAGCGATGTGGCCTTTTGTATTTTTCGTTGAATCTTGATTTAGGCTTTTTCAGCGAAGTGCGAGGAAACGGTTTGCCCGGCCGGGATGGGATGCGGCTCGTTTCGCCGCCTTCAAACCGTCTTCAAACCCGCATTTGACAGGTCCCTAGCCGGCCGCGCGCAGGCTGGCTGGATGACCCCGCGCGATCCCAACACGCTGCTGTCGAAGCTCAAACGGAATCTGGTCACCTGCTGGCTGCCGGTGTCGCCGGGACGGGTCGGCGCGTGCCGGCGGTGCGGCGCGTGCTGTCGCCTGCCGTATCCGTGCCCCGCCCTGCGACGCGGTCCGGACGGCGGCGTGCGCTGCGCGATCTATTCCCTCCGGCCCCTCAGTTGCCGGGCGTACCCGCGCTCGCCCCGCGAGCACATCACCCACGGGGTATGCGGCTACCGCTTCGAGCCGTCGTCGCACGGCAGACGAAATTCCGGCGTCAGCCGACGAACCAGCTCGAGCCATACGCGGGCCAGCGCGCCGGCGATCGAGGGCGGCATCGCCGCGTACTCCTCCGGCGTCGCCCCCCAGTAAAACCCGATCCATCCGGCCACCGCCTCCCGCCGGGTGCGCATCCGCGCCTCGAGCTCCTCCACGCCGCACTCGAGCGGAAAGATTTCCTCCACCACGATCGGCTTGCCGACGTCGTAGGCCTCGATCGCGGCGGTGGCCCGCTCCAGTTGTCCGCGTTTCGGATCGACGTGGATGGCGACGAAATCCAGCAGGCCGGCCGTCTCCGGGACGTGGAACATCGGCTTGGCCCCGGGAAACACCAGGATTTCGCCAACCGCGATCAGGGCGTCGCGATCCCGTGCGCGGACGGCCTTCGTCGGCGTCCTGACCCCTGCGGCCGAGATCGCGGAACGTGAACGGCCGGCGGCATTGAGGGCGATCCGCACCGTTTGCCGCCCAGCTCCCCCGCCAGCCAATCGCGTTCCGGCGTCGTGCCGGGGAGGATCGGTCGTTCATCAAGTCGTGGCAGAACACCGCCGGACGCCCGGCTCCAACGTCCGCGACCGCCGACCAGAACGCCGCCTGGGCCCGCCAGCGGGCGTTCTCGTCGAGCCCGTCGTACCATCCGGGCACGTCCTTGCGGTGGTAGCAGTGAAGACCCGTCACGGCGAGGTACACCCCCTCGCACTCCGCCAAGTCGATCGACTGTTTGAGCCGTCGGAGCGCATTGGTCCTGAACCGGTCGGGCCCCTCCATGAAGCGGCCGAACTAAAGGTGCACCCGTACGACGTTTGCGCCCGGCCGACGCATTTCATGGAAGTCCTTCTCCACCGTGGCCCACTCGTCCTCCCAGTAGTCGCCGTCCGTCGCGGTCGTGATCGTCGTCACATCCCCAAGCCGTCCACGGCCGGCCAGAAGGGCGCAAGACGAACCGGCGGCCGTCGACCGCAATGCGCTCCATCGACGCTTTGCCGGCCGGCACCGCCACCAACAGGGGACCACCGCCGTCCGTCGGATCCCGC
Source organism: uncultured bacterium (assembly GCA_937139365.1). Lineage (GTDB taxonomy): Bacteria > Verrucomicrobiota > Kiritimatiellia > PWTM01 > PWTM01 > CAACVY01. Next base: position 24,979 of record CAKZPT010000010.1, read on the forward strand.
GGCTCACGGTGACGGCGCAAGCGACGGAATTCCTCGCACCTTCATCCGCAGGCCCAGAAACCTGTCCCGCGAAGTGATGAACAGCGTCTTCAGGTCCGGCCCGCCAAACACCACATTCGAGGCGTAGGTGTCCGGCAGGATCGTGCCCACCGCCGTGCCATCCGGTCGGAACACCCGGATCCCCGCCCGGCCGCAGGCGACGTACAGGTGGCCGTGCTCGTCCAGCGTCATGCCGTCCGGACCGGCGTCGAGTTCCACCCATCGGGTCTCGTTGGTCAAACGTCCCGGTCCCACCACATCGTACCGGTAAATGCACCGTCCGCCGTTGTCGGCCACGTACAGCGTCTTGTTGTCGCGCGTCAGGAGGATCCCGTTCGGTTTCTGGCACACCGTGGAAACGACGCGGACGCTCCCGTCCGGTGCAACGTAGTACACGTCCTCCTTCCGGATCGCCGGCTGCCCGCGGTGCCGGTAATTGGGGTCGGTGAAGTAGAAACCGTCTTGCCGGTCGATCGTGAGGTCGTTCGGCTCGTTGAACTCCCGCTGCGGCCCTCCCCCAACCAGCACCCGCTTGGCGCCGGTGGCGACGTCGAACGCCGACACGCGGTAGGCCGCCCCCTCGCAGACGACCAGCTCCCCCTTCGAATTCAACATCATGCCGTTGGCATCCAGCGACTCGCCGTGAAACACCTCGACCGGCCGGCCCGGCCTGTACACGTGAATCCGATCGTTGCGACCGTCGGAAAAATACACGTTTCCAGCGCCGTCCACGGCGGGCCCTTCGCAGAACCCGTACCCCTGGCCGAGCACCTCGGGTTGCACGGCCGGATCGACCAGGTCCGCCAGCTCCGCCCCTGTCGCCGCCAGCGCCGCCAACACCGGCGCCCACAACGTCGTCCATCGTACGCGCATCGCCGCTCCTCCTATCGGCCGTTCCGCGCGGCCCGCCCCGAAGTATGCTCCCTGAGGCGCCCGGCACAAGCCGGCCCGACCATGCCGCCGGCTCGAGCAAGTTTGGATTCACGCAAAGGCATCATGATCAGGCGGCCCGGCGCACCTCAGGCGCCGCAGGCAGGCCGCGAGCTCGCCATCGTTCTGGCCCGGCCCTCGGAAAACGGGAGCCCAACCGGCGTCCGGGCGACGCCGGCCGGTCGACAGAAACTGTTCCTTCCAACGTCGGGAACATACAGACCGAACACACCGCGTCCCAGCATCCAAGCCGCGTCGGCGAGCGGCCGGCACGTGGGGACCGCCATAAGGGGAACCGGAGGAAGGCTTGGTTGTCGATCGAGGTGGCCGTGGTTGCGGTGTGGCTTGAGCTCCACCGGCCATCACCTCGATTCCGCACCACGGCAGCATCGCCTGGATCCATGATCCTCGGACGCTCCGGAACAGCATCCGCAAAGCAGGCGGCGGCCACCCGCTCGCTTGCGGGCGCGTGCCGAAGTGCATACCGTATGCCCGCCCCATGACGACCGCGCCGACGAGAATGTCCATCTGGGCCGCCGTCGTTTTCCGCCTCGTCTTGCCCGCCGTCGTCCCCGCGGCCGAGGCCTTCGTCTCGACCAACCGGCCGGCGCCGCGCGGCTGGGTCTGGACCGCCACGCGCGGCGACGCGGAGATCGTCCTGGTCGGCACCGTGCATGCGGGGCCCGTCGGGGACGACCGCCTTCCGCTGGAGGTCGCGCGCCGCTGGCCGGACACCACGCGTTTGGCGGTCGAAGTGGACATGGGCGACGCGTCGAGGATCGCGGCCGCCGTCGCAAGCCTCGGAGTCTATCCGCCGGACTCGGTCGGTCTGGACGGTCGCCTCGACCTGGAGCTCCGGCGGCGGGTCGAGCGAGTCGTGGGCAAGGCGGCGCCGGCGCCGTGGCGGATGAAGCCGTGGATGCTCGCGAACACAATCGTCGTCGCGCACATGGCGCGGTGGGGCCTCGCGCCGGCGTTCGGCGTCGAGGCGCTGCTGCTGGCACGGGCGCGGGCCGACGGCAAGGCGGTGGTCGAGATCGAGACGGTCGAGACACAACTTCGCGTTTTCGACGGCGCTCCCGAGGCGATTCAGCTCGCGTACCTCGACGAGACGGTTCGCGCGCTGGACACCGGGCAGGCCCGGCACGACATCGACCGGATCCTGGCGGCCCACGTCGCGGGCGACGCGGACGCGTTGGAGCAGCTCTATGAGGACTTCGCGTCGCGCCCGGGCCGCGCGGAGCGCCATTTTCACCGCCACCTGATCGTCGGGCGGAACGCCGGGATGATCGAGGCGATCGACCGCCTCGCCCGCGACGGGGGTCGCACGATGGTCGCCGTCGGCGCGCTGCACTACCCAGGGCCGGAGGGCATCCTCGCCGGCCTGCGCGGGCGCGGATACGAGGTCCGTCCGGTCGGGGCATCCGCGCCGGCGGGCGCCGGCGCGTCACGCTGAGGGGGGGGCGGCATTCGCCGCGCCGTCGCCGGCGGCCTCATCGGCTTCCTCCGGTGCAACGGCGGTGGCCGAGACGACGCGGTCGCCGGGTTCGAGCTGGATCACCCGCACGCCTTGCGTGATGCGGCTGATCACCCGGATATCGGGCACGCCGACGCGGATCATCTGCCCCTTCTCGGTGATGACCATCAGCTGGTCCTGTTCCGCGACGGCGTGCGCGGCGACCAGCGGGCCGTTGCGGTCGGAGGTCTTCATCGTGATCAACCCCTTGCCGCCGCGCCGCTGGGCGCGGTACTCCTCGAACGAGGTGCGCTTCCCGTAGCCGTTCTCGGAGATGCACAGCAGCGTCGCGGCGGGGTCCACCACCTCGATGGCGACGACCGCGTCGTTCTCCCGGGCCAGCTCGATGCCCTTCACGCCGACGGTGTCGCGGCCCTGGTCGCGCAGTTGCTCCTCGTGGAACCGGATGCTCATGCCCTGGCGCGTGACGAGGATCAGCTCGTTGTTGCCGCCCGTCTGGCGGACACCCATCAGCCGGTCGCCCTCCTCGACGCGGATCGCGATGATCCCGCCGGCCCGCGGGTTTCCGAACGCGGCGAGGTTGGTCTTTTTGACGATGCCGCCCTCGGTCGCGAACACGAGGAACCGGTCGGCGGAAAAGTCCCGGACTCGGATCAACGCCGCGATCTTCTCGTCGCCGCCGATCTCCAGGAAGTTGACGATCGCCTTTCCGCGGGCGGCCCGGCCGGCCTCGGGCACCTCGTAGACCTTCTTCCAGTAGACCCGGCCCTGTTCGGTGAAGAACAGGAGGTAATCGTGCGTCGAGGCCGTGAAGACGTGCTCGACGTAGTCCTCCTGGCGGGTGTCCATCCCGACGACGCCCTTGCCGCCGCGCCGCTGCTGGCGGAAGGTGGAGACGGGCATCCGCTTGATGTAGCCGGCGTGGCTGATCGTCAGCACGCAGCCGCGGTCGGCGATCAGGTCCTCGATCTCGATCTCGCCTTCGTCGGGGACGATCTCGGTGCGGCGCGGATCGGCGTACTTCCGTTTGAGTTCGAGCAGATCGGCGCGGATCTCGAGGTAGATCTTCCGCGGGTTGGCCAACAGGTCCTCGAGGCGGTTGATCTCCTTGAGCAGCGCCTCGTACTCGGCCTCGACCTTGTCGCGCTCGAGGTTGGTGAGCTGGTACAGCCGCAGGTCGAGGATCGCGTTGGCCTGCGCCTCGCTGAGGCCGAAGCGCTCCATCAGGCCGGCGCGGGCCGCGTCGCGGTCGCGCGATTCGCGGATCAGCCGGACGACCGCGTCGAGGTGGTCGAGAGCGATCTTGAGGCCCTCGAGGATGTGGGCGCGGGCGTTGGCCTTGTCGAGCTCGAAGCGGAAGCGGCGGGTGAAGACCTCGAACCGGTGGTCGAGGTAGCGGCGCAGCAGTTCGCGCAGCGTCAGGGTGCGCGGGCGCCCGCGGTCGATCGCCAGCAGGATCGCGCCGAAGGTGGTCTCCAGCGGCGTGTGCTCGTAGAGATTGTTGAGGATCACCCGCGGCACCGCGCCGCGCTTGAGTTCCACGACGATGCGGATGCCGTCCTTGTCCGACTCGTCCCGCACGTCGGAGACGCCCTCGATCGCCCGGTTGTTGACGAGCTCGGCGATCTTCTCCACCAGCGCCGCCTTGTTGACGGCATAGGGGATCTCCGTGATGACGATGCTCTCGCGGCCCTGCGGGCCTTCCTCGACGCCGGCTCGTCCGCGCACCTTCAGCAGGCCGCGGCCGGTTTCGTACATCTTTCGGATCTCGGCGACGCCGCACAGCAGCCCGCCGGTGGGAAAGTCCGGCCCGCGGATGTGCCGCAGCAGCTCCCCGGTTTCGCTGTCCGGGTTGTCGATCATCGCGACGAGGGCGTCCACGACCTCCCCAAGGTTGTGCGGGGGGATGTTGGTCGCCATCCCGACGGCGATGCCGGTGGCGCCATTGACCAGCAGGTTCGGAAGGCGGGCGGGCAGGACCTTCGGCTCCTGCAGCGACTCGTCGAAGTTCGGTTGCATATCGACGGTCGACTTCTCGATATCGGCCAGCATCTCCTCCGCGAGGGGGTGGAGGCGGCACTCGGTGTAGCGGTATGCGGCGGGCGGGTCGCCGTCGATCGAACCGAAGTTGCCCTGCCCCTCGATGAGCGGGGTTCGCATCGCGAAGTCCTGCCCCATGCGCACCAGGGTGTCGTAGACGGCCGCATCGCCGTGAGGGTGATAGTTGCCGATGACCTCGCCGACGACCTTGGCGCACTTCACGAACGGCTTCGAGCTGGTCCAGCCCCGCTCGCGCATCGCGTAGAGGATGCGGCGGTTGCCGGGCTTGAGGCCGTCGCGGACGTCGGGCAGGGCGCGGCCGACGATGACCGACATCGAGTAGTCGATGTAGGCCCGCTGCATCTCCTCTTCGAGGTTGACGGGGACGGTTCGTTCGCCTTGCGTGTACATGGTCGGCCGGTCCTTCCGCCGGAAGCGTCAGATGTCCAGGTTGCGCACGTTCAGCGCGTTGTCCTCGATGAACTGGCGGCGCGGCTCGACGGCGTCGCCCATCAGGACCGTGAACAGCTCGTCGGCCCGGGCTGCGTCGGTCAGCATTACCTGCAGCAGCTTGCGGTTGGCGGGGTTCATCGTCGTGGCCCAGAGCTGTTCGGGGTTCATCTCGCCAAGGCCTTTATAGCGCTGGATGGTTAAGCCTTTGCGGCCGATGGCGCGCACCTCGTCGAGGAGGTGGAACAGCGAGCGCACCGGGCGCGCCTCGCCACCGCCGTCGAGCAACCGGTAGGGCGGCGGGTCGGCGTCGAGCAGGGCCGCCGGCGGAAATCCCCGCCGTTCGAGCGAGCCGAGGGCCTGCGCCAGCGCGGGCGCGCTGAACAGCTCCGTCCACCGCGCCGCCGGTCGCCGCGCCGGGGCGGTGCCGTTGCCCTCCTCGCCCGCAACCGGTTCGCCCTGTTCCGCCGCCGGCCCCTCGACGGACTCGACCAGCGCCCGCAGCTCCCCCTCGGTCCGGGCGTAGCGGACCTCCTCGCCGTCGGCTTCGGCGATCGTCACCCGGTAGAGCGGCAGCGCGCCGGTGACGGGGTCGCGCTGTTCCAGAAATCCGGCCAGCTCGACCCCCTTGCGTCGCAGCCGGTCGGCGTGGGTCTCGATCTCCGAGACGGTCCGCAGCAGGTCGGCCAGTGTCCGCCCGCCGGCCAGCTCGCGTCCGCCGACGTCCGCCAACCGCGCCTCCTCCACCGCCAGATCCAGCAGGATCCGCGTCAACTGCTCGTCGTTCTCGACGTACTCCTCGCGGTTCTTTCGCTTGATCCGGTACAGCGGCGGCTGCGCGATGAAGACGTGGCCCCGCTCGATCAGATCAGGCATCTTCCGGTAGAAGAAGGTCAGCAGCAGCGTGCGGATGTGCGAGCCGTCCACGTCGGCGTCGGTCATGATCACGATCCGCGAGTAGCGCAGGTTCTCGATTTTGAACTCCTCGCGGCCGATCCCGGTGCCGAGCGCCTGGATGATGGTCCGGATCTCGTTGTTGGCGAGCATCTTGTCCTCGCGCGCCTTCTCGACGTTGAGGACCTTGCCGCGCAGCGGCAGCACCGCCTGAAAGCGGCGGTCGCGCCCCTGTTTGGCCGAGCCGCCGGCGCTGTCGCCTTCGACGATGAACAGCTCGCACAGCTGCGGGTCGCGTTCGGAGCAGTCGGCCAGCTTGCCCGGCAGGCCTGCGCTGTCCAGCGCGCCTTTGCGCCGGGTCAGGTCCCGGGCCTTGCGTGCCGCCTCCCGCGCGCGGGCCGCGAGCATCCCCTTCTCGACGATCCGCCGGGCGATGCTCGGGTGCTCTTCCAAGTAGGTGGCCAGCTGCTCGTTGACGATCGAGGCCACGATGCCCTCGACCTCCCCGTTGCCGAGCTTGGTTTTCGTCTGGCCCTCGAACTGGGGGTCCGGCACCTTGACGCTGACGACCGCGGTCAGGCCCTCGCGGACGTCGTCGCCGCTCATCGAGTCGTCGTCGCCCTTGAACAGCTTGTTCGCGCGGGCGTAGGCGTTGATCGTCCGCGTCAGCGCGGAGCGGAAACCGCTCAGGTGCGTGCCGCCCTCGATGGTGTTGATGTTGTTCGCAAACGAGAACACGCTTTCGTTGAAGGCGTCGCAGTACTGCAGCGCGATCTCCACGCCCACCCCCTCGCGTTCGCCTTCCAGGAAGATCACTTTCGGGTGCAGCGGATTCTTCGCGCGGTTGAGGTGCTCGACGAACTCGACGATGCCGCCCTTGTACCGGTACGCCTCCTCGCGCGCCGGCTCCTCTTGGCGCAGCACGATCTCGATGCCGCGGTTCAGGAAGGCCAGCTCACGTAGCCGGTTGGCGAGGATGTCCCAATTGAACTCGCGGACCGGGAAGATCTCGGCGTCCGGCAGAAAGGTGACCCGCGTGCCGGTCGAACGGGCCCGCCCGATCGGTTCCACCCCCGTCACCGGGTGGCCGCGCTCGTAGCGTTGATGGTAGACCCGCCCCCCGCGCCGCACCTCCACCTCGAGCCACTCGCTCAGCGCGTTCACGCAGGAGACGCCGACGCCGTGCAGCCCGCCCGATACTTTGTACGACGAATGGTCGAACTTGCCGCCGGCGTGGAGGACGGTCATCACCACCTCCAGGGCCGACCGTTTTTCCGTCGGGTGCTCCTCCACCGGAATGCCCCGGCCGTCGTCGTCCACCGTCACCGAGCCGTCCGCGTTCAGCGTGACCACGATGCGCTGGCAGTGACCGGCCAGCGCCTCGTCCACGCTGTTGTCCACCACCTCGAACACGCAGTGGTGCAATCCGCGTAGGCCGGTGTCGCCGATGTACATCGCCGGCCGCTTCCGGACGGCCTCGAGGCCGGCCAACACAGTGATCGAATCGGCGCCGTAGGACGATGCAGCGGTTTCCGCAGAAGAACGGGAGGGGACCTCGGACGCCGCAGGCTCGCCGGTTTCCGCAACAGGGGCTGATGGGTCTCTCATTTTAGGGTTTCATGATATCAGCAACCCCCTCCGGTGGCAAGTGGTGTGAGCCCGGAAAGCCAGGCAAAATGTGTTGCGTAAATAAATGGTGATGAATAATTAATATACATCTTCTTCGCAGCGCATCCGCGCGGCGAAGAGGGATCAGTCCGCCGGCTCCAGCCACCAAAGCCCGCCGAACTCGTCGCGTTCCAGTTGCCGTAGGCGCGGAGCCAGCAACCGCGCCAGCTCCTCAATGCTCTTTGCCCTCGCGGGAAACCGCCGCACGAGCGCCGGTGGCGGCCTGCGGGGGTCGCCGACGATCAGCACTCGGGCCGCCGTGCCGGTGGGGGATTGCTCCCAGAGATCCACCACCGGGCAGGGGGCGTGGTAACGAAGAGATCGCGCGAACACCGTTCCGTTGGCGGTCCAGAGTTCATCGCCTTCGCGCGCCACGCGCAGCGCGGCCGCGGACTGGGCCCGGTGCAGATCGCCCGCCGGGTTCTTCAGGAGCCCCATGCCCCCGGTCCAGTTGTGCAGCGTCAGCGCGCCGGCCAACAGCCATATGGAACGTGCCGCGGCCTGGACGACCTCAACAACGGCGGCGGCCGACAGCCACGTCGGCGCCAACGCCATCACCCACAGCTCCGGATTGCCCGGCTCCATCCAGATCAACAAGACGGCGTGCGCCGCCCACCACGCGCCCGCCGCGACGGCCAGTTTCCAAGGATTGGAAGCCGACGACCGCAAGTTTTCCAATCCTTGGACACTCCCGCCCGATCGACGCCGCCGCGCGCCTCGAACCACACCGGCCACCGCGCCCAAACCCGCCGCCACCAGCATCATCAGCGTCGCGCCGGCCGCATAAACACGCCGGCGCGGGATCGAGCGGCCCAGATGGGCTTCCTCCTCCAGCATGCGCGCCGGAAACCGGGCCTCCAACGCTTGCCGGACGACCGGTTCCGCGAACAGAAAATTGCCGGCCGCCAGCGACTGCCCCCAGCCGACTGCCGCCTTCGCGAACGCCTCGACCCTCGCTCCCCCCTCGGCCCGCAGCGGGTCGGGTCCGCCGACAATGTGGGTCGGCCGCATCCCGGCCGCCGCGTACGCCCCCGCGACAAGCGCAGCCGCCAATACCGTGAACGACGCGGCCGCGCGCCATCCGCGCCGCAGCCAAAGCCAGAGCGGGATCGCCCCGAACACCGCAAAGGCGGAAAACACGTGCAGCAGGACAGCCAGGGCCCCGAGCGCGGAGGCGGTGGCCGTCGCAAACCCTCCCCGACCCCGCGCAGCCGCAGCCAGGCGCCACGTGCCGAGCGCGCAGGCGAGCGCGGGCGCGTAGATCTCGGCCTCCGCCGCATAGCGCCAGAAACCGTACGAGCCCGCCAGCGCCGCCGCGCACGCCGCAGCGCGACTCGCGCCCACCCCCTCGCGGCGGGCGAGGCCGGCGAGCAGGACCACCGACAGCCCCGCCGCGAGCGCGCCGAACGTCGCCATCGTCGGCAGCGCCCTCACGGCCGGCAGGACCAGCGCGGTCAGGCGATGGACTCCGCGCATGAGGGGCAGATACAGCAAATGGTGCGAATGCAACAGGGCGCGCCCATGGGCCCGTTCAACGGCATGGGCAAAATCGTAGGCGTCCTCGGCCTCGGTCCGGTTGACGGGCTGTGTCCAAAGGTAGAAAAGCACGAGCGCCGCGGCGCAGGCCGCCGGGGTCCATCGGCCAGCGGCGGGATGGGACGGCAAATCGTGCGGCTCGCTCACCGTCAGACCACCTCGTGTGTGTGCCGGTGGCTGTGGCAGTCGAGGTTCACGGCCACCGGTAGCGAGGCAATGTGACAGGGGTGAGACTTCACGTGGACCGCTAGGGCCGTCGTGTCGCCGCCCAGCCCCATCGGCCCGAGTCCCGTCGCGTTGAGGCGTTCGAAGACCTCCGCCTCCATCCCGCGGTCCAGCGGATCCTCCGCCGGTTCGCCGAACGGCCGCAGGAGCGCGTCCTTGGCCAGCATCGCGGCCAGCTCGAACGTTCCCCCAAGGCCCACACCAACGACGAGCGGGGGGCACGCGTTGCCCCCGGACTCGACGACTGTCCGCACGACAAAATCGACGACGCCGGCCCGGCCGTCGGCCGGCGTCAGCATGGCCAGCCGCGACATGTTTTCGCAGCCGCCCCCTTTTTCCATGAAATCCACCTCCATCCGGTCGCCCTCGGCCAGCCGCAGATGGACCACCGCCGGCGTATTGTCGCCGGTGTTGCCGCGGTCGAGGGGATGCCGCACCATGCTCGGCCGTAAGCCGAACCGTCGCCATCCTTCCCGAACGGCCTCGTGCACGACCCCGACGGGATCGAATCGCAAACGGATGTCGCGGCCGATGGTCAGCCGCACGACCGCCACACCGGTGTCTTGGCAGAGCGGCCTACGTTCCGCCCGGGCAATCTCCGCGTTGTCCACCAGTTGGCGCAGGACCGAGCAACCGGCACAGGAGCGCTCGGTAGCCAGGCGCCGTTGCAACGCCTCCGCCTCGCGCGCATCCAGGTCGAAGCTGGCCCGCTCGATGCAGCGCAGCACCGCCTCGCGGACTTCGTCGGCACCGATCTCGCGCATGCCGCAACGATGTCACCCGCCAACGACGAGTTCAAGGCGTCACCTTTCCCCTCGGCGGATGGCCAGGCGTAACGGCGGGGCCGGCGACGACCTGAACGGGAGAACAGCTTTCCACGCCGACGGGGCCGCAGGCTCGCCGGCTCCGTTCGCCGACACGCCGGCCTCCGCGGCTGACCGCGTCCTACCGATCCCGTCGTTGAGCCCTTCCGAGGGGACAGGCACGTTCGCTTATCTCGGACATGATTCATCATCAACAAGCACGAATGGGGACAGGCACGAATGCGAGGGCGACAGGCGCAACTACTGGCGCCGTCGGCTAGAAGCGGACGGACCGCTGTGAGCCACCCTCGAAATCCAGTTCCAAAGTGGTTTCGCCCGCCTTCGCGGCCCGCACCGGGCAGGTCGCCGGGCCGGGCGTGGGTGGGGGTCAGGACGAATACCCACGTGGCGGTGGCGACCGGCCCACCGGAGAACACCGCCACCGGGACGGGTCGTACGCCGCCGTACCCCTTCGACGGATCCGGCACCCAGCCCAACAGGAACGGCACGGTCTGCCCTTTCATCACCGTCGCCGCCTCGGGCCCGAAGGCCCGGACGGCCAGGCCGAGGCCCGCTCCTATGGTGGCCGCCGTCAGCCCCGTGACCACCGCATCGGCGGCATCCAGATGAAAGAGCGCTTCGTAACGGTGCGGCTACCCGTCCGGCAATTCAAGGCGATCGATCGCCACAAACAGGTTCGGTTTCACGAACACCACCTGCCGTGTATGCCGTGCCAGCCGGCGGGCATCGCGGCCCCATCCCTCGTCGTAGGCCGCCTCGGCCCAGTCGGCCGTTTCGTTCGTGCCCCATCGCAGCGGGACCGCCTCGCGGACTACCCACGTCTCTTTCGAGGATTTTCGACGGTTCAGCTCCTGCCCGTCCACAAGCACGACGTTGTGAGCGCGGGACGAGAGCACATGTCGCCGCCACTGGCTGGCATCGTAGGTGTAGTTCCCGCCCTCGATCAGCAGCGGGCGGCCATGGGCGCTCAGGATGACGTTGAGCTTGTCTTCATGCTGGTGGCCATAGGCGAAGGGCCCCGCGTCGAACGCCAGCCACGTGGCGTTGGTGTCCCAACTTGACCGAAAAAACACCTGGCCCGCCCAGGGCAGCACGCGGAAGGGGCTGGGAGGCGGCACCCCGTCCCGGCCATTGCTCGCCACCGACCGGAAGTCGGCCCGGTTTGGAAACCATTCGGCCGCCTCTGCCAACGGCCGGCGAACGTCGTTTGCGCCGGAATCGTTGAACGGCGGCATCCGGCGGTCGGGTTGCATACAGGCGACGAAGTAGTCAAACATCCGCTCCAGTCTGGCCAGATGCGCCGGCGGCGGCGCGAACGGCGTCCGTTTCGACAGCCGGACGGGGCCGAGAAAATTCATCAGGCTCACCCAATGGTAGCCGGGCGCTAACTCGAACTGGACGCCGTCGGGGTAGACCTGGATGTCGAGCTCGGCTGTCAGACGCTCGAGCGCCGTGCGGCGCCAGGCGTCGGCCTTCCGAAATTCCGGGAACAGGGCGCCGACGTGGTAGAGCCCGTTGGCCTCCATCGTCAGCCAGTTGCCGCCGGTCTTGAACTTCATCAGGTACTGCGCGTGCTCGACCCAGCTGGCCAGCCAGAGGAGAAGCGTGTCGTCATCGAAGGAACGGGACGCGAGGATGCGGCTCCAGACATTCGGCCACACGATGCCGGCGCGGATGCCCGCCTCGATGGTCCGCCAACGGGAGCTGGGTCCGTTGTCGGGCCGCTCGACCGGCACGGGGCAGTCGTGGATCCACGATCGAATCTGCTCGGCGAGCTTCTGGGCGTAGGCTTCGTCGCCGGTGTCGTAAAACGCCTGGGCCAGCGCCGTCCATTCGGCGTGGCGGTTGAGCTGCCAGGTCCATTCGTGGTTTCGCGGCCATTTCGAGTCCGGCTGCGTCGTCGGGTTGAAGGCCCAGTCGATCCGCTCCCCGAACTCCCAGGGGATGCCGATGGATTCCATCCGGTGACGCATCGCGGCCCGCGCACGGCTGGTGGAGGCGCCGGGGGCACGCCCGACGGCCGCGGGATCCTGCGGCCAGCGAGGCACCGTCCGGGTGCGCAGATGCCGGGCTAGGGCTACAGCGGCGCCCACGGCATCGCCCCGCGCCCAAGCGTTGCTGCCATCCGCCAAGGCCGGCCATGACCAGTCCGCCGCCTCCAGCAACGCGGCGCGGTCCAGACGGGGCCCTTCGTTCCCTCGCGCGGCCATTGCCGCCCACACGGGAAGAATCAGCCGGATCAGTGTCTTCATGGCGAGTCCTTCGCCTCCACGGTCCAGCGGACCTCGCGGCCCGCCTCGACACATAACGGGACGCCCTCCGCCATCCCGTGGCCGGATCGGACGGCCTCTGCGCCCGTCGCCGCGTTGCGGCACCGGTACCGCCGCTCGGCCTCAACGACGAACCACTCGGGAAACTGGTTGATACGTGGATCGTCGAGCGGCAGCTTCATGAACTCGCGGTAGCGCGGCCGATCGAAGACGACCCTGCCCTCCCAGACCCGGTCGGCGGCCACGACCAGCCGCAGGCGCGGGCCGTCGCGGACGGCTCCGAAGCGCACATCCGGGCACCACGGGCGGACGGTGACCCCCTGGATTTCCCACAGGGCGTACATCAGCGAGGTCCGAGCGAAATTGCCGTCGCCGCGCCACCCCTCGACCACGCCGTTCGACTGCTGCCGCGACCACATCGTCCGGATTTCCGAATCGACCCACTCGGCGGCCGACGCGACCGGCTCGCGGTTGAGCAGCGTGAGGGCACTCCCGATGGTGCCCGTGAGTCGTCGGCGGTGCGGCTCTGGCACACGCCGCCCCGGCCGGTGTAGTGCGCTTTGAGGCTCCCCAACGTCCGCCGCACCGCATCGCGGTAGGCCTCGACGCCGTCGAGCAGATACACCGTATAGAGGCCGTCGTAGTTGTAGCCCCAGTTGTCGGTCAGCTCGCTGGAGCGGGCGCCCGTGCGGGGATTGACTTTCAGATGGAACAGGCCGTGCTCGTTCACGGCCACCTCGAGCAGGCGGTCGTAGAGTTCGTGGAGCGGAGCGCGGTAGGCCTCGCGTTTGGCCGGCGCGGCATGGGCACAGGCCACGTACAGTTTGGACAAGCCGTTGATCACCTCGCACGAATGGTCGCCGAGCTTCAGCTCGGCCATGTCGCGCGTCGGATGGCGATCGCCATCGCGGCTATCGCCCAGGTTGCGGGGAATCAGGCCGCTGACCGGATCCGCGTGGGCCAGCCACCCGTCCACGTACTGCCGGCAGCGCCCGAACGCCTCCGCAGCCGCCGCGGCGTTACGGCCGGCGGCCTGGAACAGGGCCTCATCAGAGGCGCAAACCGGGAGGGGGCGAGGGCGGCGATGGCCCCGCCGGCGATACTGGCCGCCGCGGCTGGACGGATGACCGGCAGCATCGTCCGGAGTGTGCGCCGGATATGCCGAGACGACAAGACATCGGCGGCCCCGGCGGATGGAATGGGGACCGCCCGCCGGTCCGGGCGCCGGCCCGGCTTGACCCGCCCGGAACGACCAGTCTAGGTTGCCGCACAGGGCCGCCCTCGACGGGCAGCCCGACAAGGAAGCGGGTTCATGACCACGCGTTTGAACAGCCGGACATCGTTTCCCTTCCCTTCGTGTCGTCACCTCGGCCGATGGGCAGCGTGCCTGTCGCTGGCCGCGGCCTGGTCGGCCGCTCAGCAGACGCCAACCAACGCCCTTCCGAGGGAGGGACTGGTGCTCCACTTCGAATTCACCGAACCGCCGACCAACGCGGTCGTCGTGGATTCCAGCGGCCGTAACAACCACGGGCGGCTGGCGGGCGCGACCTGGACGGCCTCAGGCCGCCACGGCGGCGGATGCGCGTTCGCGCCGACGGCGCAGTTCATCGTCGTTCCGGCCTCGCCATCGCTGAACGTCACCGGCATTTCCGCAATGGCGTGGATCAAGGCGGCGGAAGGCATCGACGGCCGCACGGTGATCGAACGGCTGGCGGCGGACGGCACGGGGTTCGCGTTGGGCATCGCCGGCGAGGCCCACGGTGGCGGGGCGAAGGGCCGCCCGTTCGCGAGGGTGGGCGAACGGACGGTCGTCGGCGACAGCACTGTCGCGGACCACTTCTGGCATCACGTCGCGCTGGTCTTCGACGGCCGAACCCTCAAGCTTTACCTCGACGGGGCGCAGCAGAAACAGACCACGGAGTGGACGACCGCCCTCGGCGGGGCCGCCGCGGAGTTGACGATCGGAATGAACCGCTCCAACCCGGCTCCGGCGGAAAAGGACGTGTCGTTCCAGGGCACGATGGACGAGATCCGCATCTACGACCGCGCGCTGGACGGACCGGCGGTTACGGCGATCTACTCCTCTAACAAGCCGAGGTTCACGAAGAACGAGGTCGCGCGTCGGATTGCGGAGCTGAAGGAGTTGAAGGAGCGTGGTCTGCTGCTCGACGACTTCTTCGAACGCAAAATGAAAGAGTGCGAGCAGTAGGGCCGGCCGCCGTCATCGGGCGGAAAGGGCCGGTGTGGAGGCGCGCGCCGGCGGAGGCGAGGTGCCGGCGGGAGGTGGTGGAGGAGCCAGCGGCGCGGCCGCCACCGCCGGCCGCGGCGGACCAGGCGGAGGCAGGACGATCGCGGCCAGCTCCTGGGCGGGCACCAGGTGCCGCCAGAGGAACGCCTGCATTCGGTCCTCCGCGCCGGCGGCGACGCGTACGATCTCGCGCCCCGCGTTCGTCGCGATCCCCTCGATTCGCAGCGCCACGGGCACATGGGTTTCGCCGCGTCGAGCGCGGATGCTCACCCGCGCGGAGGTCTGGGTCCCGTCGAGGGTCACGGGCGCCATCTCGAACTCGCCCTGGGGCGCCGCCAGACGCAGCCGCACCGGTCCGGTGAACCTGTCGCGCCGGATCAGGTGGACCGTTGCCGACGCGTAGCCGTTGCTGCGGAAGGTCAGGCCGGACGGCACCACGAGCAGATCGAACTCCGGCCGCGGCGGGCTAATGCGGAGCCGGTAGCCGTATTCGAGGCCGCCGTTGTGCTGGGTGTCCGCCACCGTCACACGGTACAGGCCGTTCGACGGCAGGTCGGCGATCAGGAGGGAATCCGCGTGGTGGGTGGTGAGCCCGGCGCCAGTGTCCTCGTGATCGTCGTTGATCGCGATCAGGCGGCCACCGGTGTCGGTCAGGGTCAGCAGCGAGTCGAGCGACGAGTCGAGCCAGCGCGCGCGGATCTCGGCGACGACGCGGTCGCCCGCCCGGCCTTCGAACTCAAAGACGTCGCGGTCGGCGGCATCGTGGATCAGCCCGTTGACGATCAGGGGCGGCGTCACGCGTTGCGCCGCCGTCCCGCCGTTGTTCGGCTCCTTCTCCACGACCTCTGGCAGGTCGTCGCGCGCCAGCGGAAAGCGGTTCGACAGCAGTCCGCCGCGGCCACGGGCGGCCACCCAGTACATGCCGGGCGGCGCGTCGCGCGGCACGGCGGACTCCAGCCGCATCTGCTCGAGGTTCCATCCGCGGATCTCAACCGAGGTCGCCACGCCCGTCGGCCCGCCGAGCGGGAACACGGCGGCCACAAACGGCATCTCCGCGATCGTGACGCGGTACACGAAGTCCTCCCGGCCGCGGTAGATCGCGTCGTGGATGCGAAGCCGGTACTCGCCGTCGGCCGGAACCTCGAAACCGAGGACATGAACGTCAACGCCACCGCGGTCGCGATGCCTTCCGGCG
This sequence comes from uncultured bacterium, assembly GCA_937139365.1. Lineage (GTDB taxonomy): Bacteria > Verrucomicrobiota > Kiritimatiellia > PWTM01 > PWTM01 > CAACVY01. Next base: position 40,775 of record CAKZPT010000010.1, read on the forward strand.
TCCGGCTAGGGACCGCACGGTAGAAGTTGACCGGGCCGACGCGGAAGTTGCTGCCGTTGGAGGTCAGCAGCTCGCGGACGAAGCGGTCGTAGGGCTTGTTGTTCCGGAGGGACTCGACGACCCACCGGTGATAGGCCTGCGCGGCGTTCGGCCAGAGGTTGACGGGAAACTCCGCCTTAATCCGCAGAAGGTCCCCCCACTTCATCGCCCAGTAGTCGGCGTATTCCTCGTCGCGCGCGAGCAGCGCGTCCACCAGGGCGATTCGCTTGTTGGGGTCCTTGTCCTCGATGAACCGCCGCGCCTCGAGGGCGGTCGGCAGCTCGCCGGTGATGTCGAGAAACGCGCGGCGGATAAACGCGGCGTCGGAGCACGGACGCGGGCGGATGCCGAGGGCGGACAGGCGTGAGAAGACATGCCGGTCGATCTCGGTCTCCGGCGTGCCCCACTCCACGGACTCGAAAATGCGGGTGTCGGAGTCGGGGCGCGAAGCGGATGCGGCGGTCTGGCCCCGGGCGTCCCCGACGCCGGCCCACCCGATCATGGCGGCGATTGCGAACGCGAAACGCCGGCTCACCCTTCCTCCTCTGCCCGGCCGGGGCGATCCGCCACGGTTCAGCCCGGTCAACGCCGCTCGTAGGTGCCCACCAGCTCGGCCTCGGCGAGGACGTGTCCCTTCATCGCCTGCTCGAGCATTTTGCGGTTCGACCTCGGCGGCAAGTCGAGCAGGACGTCGAGCGCGTAGAGCCGGAACCGGTAGTGGTGCACGCCGCTGCCGGGCGGGGGCATCGGACCGTGGTAGCCCAGGCGCGGCCAGCTGTTCATGCCCTGCCGGGCTCCGCCGAGGGCTTCGACCTTCTCCATCCGGGCCACGCCCTCCGGCAGTTCCGTGACCGTCGCCGGGATGTTCCAGATCAGCCAGTGGTCCCATATTTTGCCGGCCACCGGCAGCGCGTCGGGATCGTCGCAGATCAGCGCGAAGGATCTCGTGCCGGTGGGCGCACTCTCCCATTTCAAGGGAGGCGACACGTCCGGGCCTTCCCCCGTGTGCGTCCTGGGAATCGGCTGCCCGTGTGGAAACGCAGGACTGGTGAGCTTCATGGCGCCCTCTCCGGCTGTCGGCACCGCGGCGGCGGCGTCACCGGCCAGCAACGCCGTCCAACCTTTCACGACGGCCTCATTGTACTCCCGCGCCGGCCCGCGCCAAGCCCGCGGGAGGAAGGGCACACTTCAACCGCCGGATATACTTCGCCCGTCGTGACACAAAATATACCGGCATGAAAACCGGCATGGGACGGGCGTGGACCCCGCGAAGCCGGAGGTGCGTTCGGGCGGGCCCGGCCTCCGTGCCACCGTCGCGCTGCTCGGCGCCATCCTCACGCGTTCCATAGCTGTGGCGGACGACGCCGGCGGACGCCGCATGGTCGGCGCGATCAGATGGGACGCCTGGCAGGCCGTGCCAGAGGATGACCGGCCTTCCCGTGATCCCGCCGGCGATGTCCGGCCGGGACCGCCGTCGAGCATCCGGTCCCGTGGGAGCCGTACCAGCGGCCCGGCGTGGGCATGGAGAATTTCTACGCGGCGCCATCGCCACCCGAGCCGGCGGCACACGTACGGGAGGCCATCGAGTGGGCCCGGACAAATCGCGGCCCCCGTTCCGCCCGCGTCGTGCTGATCTCCGCGTGGAACGAGCACGACGAGGGGGGCTGGCCGTGTCCCACGTCCAGGCCGGAGGGGCAGCTGGACGACTCGCTCCTCCGCGCAATGGCCGAGGCGTTGCGCCAGGCCACCCCGTTCGCGCCGGCAGGACGATGACCCGGAATACAGAACCGCCGCGGCGCTCGCCGCGGCGGTTCCATGTCCGGGCCGATGTGGATCAGAAACGGTTCTCGTACTGGCGCCCGCCGCCGCCCATGGGCCCGCGGCCGAATCCACCCTCCCGGCGCGGCGGCCGATCCTCGCGGGGTCGCGCCTCGTTGACCTTGATCGGCCGACCCTTCAGGAGGCTGTCGTTCAGCGCCTGGATCGCCCGACGGGCCTCCTCGTCGTTCGGCATCTCGACAAAGCCGAATCCCCGCGACCTGCCGGTCTGCCGGTCCACGATGACGCTCGCCGAGCTCACCTGACCGAACGCGGCAAACGCCTCGCGAAGGTCCTCATCCACCGCCTGGTAGGAGAGGTTTCCCACGAATATGTTCATTACCTACTGCTTTCCTTCACCATCGGCCGCCTCTCGTCGTGACCATGGCGCGCGCTGCGGGGCCCGCGGCCCGAACCGTCGCAGCCGTATGCCGCGCCCACAATAGAAGACCGTCTCCGCCGATGCAAGCCCAGCCGTCACGGGGCGCCGGTCGATGCCCGCCGCCCGACCACCTCCGCCGGCATGCCGAGCAGGTCGGCCAATTTCCGCAGCACGCCGGCGCCACATCCCACACCGATCGCATAGTGATGCGCTGGCCCCGCCCCGCTCCACGCCTCGATGAACTCGCGGACGGCCACCGCGAACCGGAGCGTCACCGGCCCCACCCGCACCGACATCTCGACGGACAGGCTGCACCCATCGCATTCGGGCGACACCTCGAACTCCCACCGGAACCCCGCGATCTTCAGCCGGATGTCCGCCGTCCTGACCTGCTCGCGCAGCGACTCCGGCTCGCCCATCTCCACCATCTCAAGGTGCATTCCGGACACGGCCGCCAGGCGGGTCAAGTCGCTGTAGACGTCCAGCATGCCGCCGTAGTAGTGCCCCAGCACGCCCTGCCGCATGGTGCGCAGCGCGCCGCACCCGGACGGCATCCTCCCACTCGCGGATCTCCCGCCACACGACCTCGTCTTCCAAGAATCCTGTCACCATGCGGAGCGGCAACCCCGCGCGCCGGAACACGCACGCAATTTCCGGACATGTACAAGCCTGGCAGTGCTTGAGCCAGACGCCGGTCATGCGGCCCCGATCGCCCAGTGCATTCGCCGCGCGCGCCGCGTCAGGCGAATCCACCAACCCGGCATCCACCGCCGACACTCCAATATCGCGCAACCGCCGGGCGAGGGCCTGCGGATGGCCAACAAGATGGTCCCGTAGCCCGGCGACTTGCCGCTCGCCGTGGCCGCGGTGTCGGTCACGTCGCTGGTCCTGATCCTCGTGCTGCTCGGTCGAGCGCGCAGGATCGTCCGCGCACCTTGAGCAGGTGCAGCGCAAACTTGAGGCCGTTACGGCGGCATCCTCCTCCGTCGCGGTTGCGCCGCCTACCGCAAGGGAGCCGTCGCCGGTGGCCCCGGCCGCCCCCCGTCACCTTCCGCCCCGCCCCCGGATTCCAAACCCAAGCCACCGCCGCGGACGCCGGTCGCCCCCTTTCTCCCCGTGAGGCCGCCGCCGCTGTCGCCTCCGCCCGCGTCGATGGCTCGAGAGGTCCTCCGCCGAATTTGGGCCTGGATCCTCGTGGGCGAGGAACATCGCCGCCCGGGCGTCAGCGTCGAGCACGCCCTGGCCGGCAACTGGCTCCTGCGCGCCGGAGTGGTCGCGATCGTCGTCGCGATCGGATTCTTCCTCAAATGGTCCTTCGACCGCGGCCTGCTCGGCCCCGAGGGAGGGACGGCGATTTCGATCTTCGCCGGGCTGGCGATGATCGCGGCCGGCGTGCGCCTGTGCGGCCGCCGGTACCGTCTCCTCGGCCAGGCCTCCTCGGCGGCGGCCTGGCAGCCCTGAATTTCAGCCTCTATGCAGCCGGGCCGCTGTACCGTCTGCTTCCGGTCGCCGCGTTGTTCGTCCTGACGGTCCTCGTAACCGCGGCGGCCGGCCTGCTGGCCGCGCGAACCAATTCCCTCTTGGTCGCGATCCTCGGCCTTGTCGGCGCGTGTACGCCGATGTTTCTGCGCGCCGACGAGCCCAACCTGCCGATCCTCCACGGCTATCTGCTGTTGCTTGGCGCAGGCGTGTTGTTCCTCTCGCGCGTCCGGCCCTGGCGGTTGCTGAACCTCCTGGCCTCGGGCGGCACGTGGGCGGCGGTGACGGCCTCGATGGCCCACTACCACCTTGACCTGTTCGCGCCAGTCCTTGCGCTGGTCTTGCTGCCGTTCGCGTTGCACTCCTCGATCGCCATCTGGCGTCCGGCGGCAATCGAACGGCGGACGACGACCCTCGACATCGTGTACCTGACTGCCAACGCCGCTGCTTACGCCCCGCTCGCGTATCGGCTGGTCGTGTCGGTCGCCGGGCGGCCCTGGCCGTCAATGGTGGCGCTGGCGATCTCCGCCTGGCATGTCGCCCACGTGACCACGTCGATGCGCGGCGGCCGGGGCGACCGTCCGCTGCTGATGGCGCCGATCGCGCTGGGCGGTTTCTTTGCGGCGCTGGCGATGCCGCTTGCCCTGTCCCGCGAAACGCTGACGCTGAGCTGGGCGTTGATGGCCTTCGCGTTTCTCTGGATCAGCGATCGGACCGGGAGCCGGTTCCTTCGCGCACTCTCGTTGGTCTTCTACGGCTGGGTCGCGTTGAAGGTCACCGCCGCCGACTGGCCGCGGGCGTTCGGCGCGACACCGGCCGCGTCGCTTCGCGCGCTCCTCGCCGAAGCCGTCCAGCGGCTTTGGTCGTCCGGCGCGCTCATCCTCTCCCTCGTTGCGGCCTTTCGCCTCGAGTCGCGACGGCGGCGCGGCGTCGTGGCGCCCGCCGCCTTTCACTGGGTCGCCGCCCTGGCCGCGCTGGCGCGGTCCCTGCTCGAGGCCCATCGCCTGTTCGGCTTCATCCCGGTTTTCCGCGCCCCGGTTTTGACGACGCTGTGGGCCGCGATGAGCCTCTACCGGCTCCGCCAAGCTCTCGCCACCGGTCGGAACCCGGACCTTGTCGCGGCGGCCGCCTTCCTCGCCGTCGCGCTGACCAAGCTGTTCTTTCTCGACATGCCCGGCTGGCGGCCAGATGCCTCGTGGGTGCTCGCGGGGCCCTACGATGCGTCGCGCGTGGTGGCCCGACTGCTGGACTTCGGCGTCTGCATCGCCGTGCTGGCCGCCGGCTGGCGCGGGCTGGGCAAGCACGGCCGACGTGGCCTCGCCGCCGTATCCGGCTATGGCGCGCTGGCCCTGCTGGTGGTTTGGTCCACCTTGGAGCTCAACTCGTTGCTCCACGTCGTGCTGCCGGCACTGCGCCGCGGCGGCGTCACGATGCTATGGGCCGCGTTCGGCGCCGCCTTCGTCGCCGCGGGACTCCGCCACCGGCTCGCCGGACTGCGGCGCCTCGGCGGCCGCATTCGAGCTGGACGACGAGGTGTACACGGCGACCGAGGATGCTTTTGCCAATTTGCGGCTGGTGGACTCCCACGGCGTCGAGACGCCGTTTCTCGTCCGCCGCTGCGCCCAGACGGTCACCCAGACCGTCGAGCGCGCGCGGGCGGCGGCGATCGTTCGTTTTCTCCCCCGGCCCGATACCACCGCCGTCGTGGTGGTGGACGCTGGCACCTCCGCACCGCCGGTCTCGGCGATCGCTCTGCTCACCGCCGCCCGGAATTTCGAGAAACGCGTGGCCATCTCAGTCGCCGACGCCCCCGACGGACCTTGGCGAACGCTGGTCGCCGACGCCGCGATCTATGACTATTCGCGTTTCGCCCCAGCCCGCAGCGTGCGCATCGACCTGCCCGCCCCGGCGACCTCGCGGTGGTATCGGATCCACGTCACCGGGGTGATCGAGCGGACCGGAGGTCGAGGTCACCTCCCGGTTTGAGGGCGGGCGCCAGATGACCGCCGCGGAACGCCGCACGATGCGCGAGGAACCGCTTCGCCTCGACGGCATCGAGCTGCGCATTCCAGCGATCGAGGTGCGGGACGACCAACCTGTCCGTCGCCCCCGTCATCTCGGTGGTCCCCGCCCGTCGGCCGACCCGCCCACGGGGGCCAGCGTCTGGCTGTTCGAGTCGCCCCGGGAGCCGTGGGTCGCCCTGCAGTTCGAGACGACCGCCGAGAATTTCAGCCGCATCTTCGAGATCGAGGGCTGGAACGCAGGCCCGCCGTCCGGCTGGCGGCCGTTGGCCTCCCGGACGCTTCACCGCATCCGGGTGGACGGAGCGCGCAGCGAGGACCTCACCGTCCGGCTCGTTCAGGCCGAGCGGCGTTCGAAATACCGCCTGACCGTACGCAACCTCGACAGCCCGCCGATCGAACTGACCGGCGTCGTCGCGACCGCCGAGGTCTGGGAGGAAGTCTTCTTTTCCCAGCCCTGCCGCGTCTACACCCTGCTGTACGGCGGCTCCGGCCATCGAGCGCCGCGCTACGACATCGCCTCAGTTCTCAGCTCGATCCCGCGGTGGACGACCGTCCCCGCCCGCCTGGGGCCCGCCTCGCCCAACCCCGGGTATTCGGCGGGCGTGCCGGCCGCCGCCGGTCAGACGCTGCCGTTTGCGGCCATCGGCTGTGCCGCGCTTGCGCTCGCATGGGCCGTCGCCCGCAGCGCCCGCCGGATCGGCCGGCCGGAGGTGGAGGATTCGCCTCCACCGAACGTCGGCGAGTAAAGACCCGCGCAGCTTTCCGCGGGCGCCGGTTTGCAGCCGCGCCGCCAGCCTTTACCATCCGCGCCGGTGCAGGATGAGCGGCGCGCCCAGCGACGTGCGTTTTCCCGCCGCGTGGACCGGCCTGCGGGTCGTCCTCGGGCACGACTGGCTCACCGGTCTGCGGGGTGGCGAACGCGTCCTCGAGCTGCTGGCCCGCGCATTTCCGGAGGCCCCTATCGTCACGCTGCTCTACAACCCCGTTGCGCTGCCGCCAACCCTTCGGGGGCGCGCGATTCTCGCGTCACCGCTCCAGCGGCTGCCAGCGGTGCATCGCTACTATCGTCGGTTGCTCCCCCTGTTTCCCGCCGCCGTCGCCGCCCTACGCGCGCCGCCGGCCGACCTCCTTCTCACCACCAGCCATTGCGCGATCAAGGCCCTCCGGCCACCGCCGGGCGCGGTGCACCTCTGCTATTGTTTCACGCCGATGCGCTACATCTGGACCTTCCCGGACGAATATCTCGGGCGCGCCGGCCGTACGGTCCTCGCCCCGCTGCTCGGCGCACTGCGCCACTGGGACCGCGCGACCGCCGCCAGAGTGGATCGCTTCGTCACCCTCAGCCGGCACGTCCGCGAACGGATCTGGGACTGCTACGAACGCGACACCGACGTCGTGCACCCGCCGGTCCGGCTGGACTTCTTCACGCCCGGCCCCGCCGTCGGGGCGCCGGCGGGCGCCTACGACCTGGTCGTCGCGGCGCTGGTGCCGTACAAGCGTGTGGACCTCGCCGTGCGGCTGTACTCCCGGACCGGCCGTTCCTTGTGGATCGTCGGCGACGGCAGCGAGGAACGCGCCCTTCGCCGGATCGCCGGCCCGTCGGTGCGGTTTCTCGCCCGCGTCGGCGACGACGAGCTTCGCGATCTCTACCGCGGCTGCCGCTGCCTTGTGTTCCCGGGGGAGGAGGACTTCGGGCTGGCGCCGGTCGAGGCTCAGGCCTGCGGCCGGCCGGTGGTGGCGTACGCCCGCGGCGGCGCGGCGGAGTCGGTGGTGGACGGAGAAACCGGCGTGTTGTTCCAGCCGCAGACCGAGGAGGCGCTGGCGGCGGCGCTCGAGCGGTTCGAACGCATGCGGTTCGACGCCGCCGTCCTGCGCCGCAACGCGGAACGCTTCGGACCGCAGCCGTTCGTGGACGGCCTCGGGCGCGCCATTGCGGACTGTCTGGCCCTTCGGAGGACCGGGTCATGAACGGGCTTCGCGAGGCCGGGTTTTCTCTCGGATCGAACCTCGGCGACCGCCTCGCGATGCTGCGCGCCGCCCGCGCGGCGCTGGCGACGGTTGCCGGCCGCCCCCCCACGGCCGTCTCGCCGGTCTACGAAACCGAACCGGTCGGCGTGACGCCCGAGCACGCGCACTTAACCTTCCTCAACGCGGTCGTCGTGTTCGAAGCCGGCCTCGACGCCCGGGCCTGGTTGCGCGAAATCGCAAAGATCGAGACCCGGCTGGGCCGGGTCCGTTCCGCCGACCGCAATGCGCCGCGGCCGGTAGATATCGACCTCCTTTATTGCGGCGGCGAGCTGGTGGACGATGGCGGGGTGGTGGTCCCCCACCCGCGATGGGCCGAACGCCTGTTCGTTCTCCGCCCGCTGGCCGACGTGCGGGCGGGCCTGCGCCTGCCCGGCGCCGAGCGCGCAGTCGGCGATGCGCTCGCCGCCTTGGACGATCGTGCCGGCGGGGTCCGGCTCCTCGCCGCAATGTGGTGAATCGACCATGACCATTCTCGTCCCGCTCGTTCTCGCCGCCGCGGCCGTGAAGACACCGTTGGCGTCTCTCGATCTGGCCCAAATGACCAGCGGATGGGGCAAGCCGATGGCTGACCGGAGCGTGCGCGGTGAGCCGCTGCGGATCGCCCAGCGGACCTATTCCCACGGCGTCGGGACCCACGCCGATAGCCTTCTGCGGGTACGCCTTCCCGGCGGCCCGGCCCGTTTCGTGGCCGAGGTCGGAGTGGATGACGCCGCCGGCGAGGGGCGCGGCAGCGTCGAGTTTCGCGTCCTCGCCGACGGGCGGCGCATCTGGCAGAGCGGCCCGATGCGCGGTGGCTCGCCGGCACGCAGGATCGAGGTCGACCTCACAGACGTGCGCGAGGTCGTCCTGCGCGTCACCGACGCTGGTGACGGGACCGTGGACGACCTTGCCGACTGGGCCGACGCCGTCTTCATAACGCAGGGTGGACGGCCGGAGGCCGTGTCGCCGGTGCCGGAGGAACTGCCCGAGATTCGCACCCCGCCGGTCGCCGACGCTCCGTGCTTCAATCACCCGCGCGTCGTCGGCGCGCGGCCGGGCCGGCCGTTTCTGCTCACGCTGCCCGTGTCCGGGCGCCGGCCGATGCGGTTTTCCTGCACGGGGCTGCCAGCGGGCCTTCAGCTCGACGAGGCCGAGGGGCGGATCATCGGCACCACGCCCCCGGAGCCTGGGGTCTACGATATCACCGTCCGGGCGTCCAACTCCCACGGCGGTGTCGAGGGTCAACTTCGGTTGATCTGCGGCGAGGCGCTGGCCCCGACGCCGCCGATGGGCTGGAACAGTTGGAACTGCTACGGGGCGGACGTCTCGCAAGAACGGGTGGAAGCGATCGCGGATGCCATCGCGGCCGAAGGGCTCCACCGACACGGGTGGATGTACGTGTGCGTGGACGACGCATGGCAGAACCGGCCTGACTCCGACGATCCAGCGCTTCGGGGGCCCGCCCGCGACACCGAGGGGCGCATCCTTCCCAATCGCCGTTTCCCCGACATGGCTGGGTTGGTGCGCCGGATCCATTCCCTGGGCCTGCGCGCCGGCATCTATTCCTCCCCCGGCCCCGTCACCTGCGCCGGTCATACCGGCAGCTACGGCCATGAGGCGGCGGACGCCGACCTTTTTGCGCGCTGGGGGTTCGACATCTTGAAGTACGACTGGTGCGCCTACAGCCGGGTGGCGCGCGGCAGCACGCTGTTCGAGCAGATGAAGCCATACCTGCGGATGGCCGCCGAACTCCGGCGGCAGCCGCGGGACATCATCCTGAGCATCTGTCAGTACGGCGTCGGCAATGTGTCGGGATGGGGCCGCGCCGCCGGGGGGCAATTGTGGCGGACCACCGGCGACATCGAGGACACGTGGGCCAGCGTCAGCCGCATCGGTTTCGGGCAGGCCGGGCTCGAGCTGTTTGCCGGACCCGGCGGCTGGAACGATCCCGACATGCTCGTCGTCGGCTGGGTCGGGTGGGGAACGGCGCAGCGGCCGACGCGCCTGACTCCGAATGAGCAGTACAGCCATATATCGCTCTGGTGTCTGCTGGCCGCCCCGCTGTTCCTCGGCTGCGACCTCACGCGGCTGGACGACTTCACGCGCAATCTCATCACCAACGACGAGGTCATTGGGATCAACCAGGATCCGCTGGGGCGGCAGGCGTCGCGGGTTGCGGTGCGGGAGACCGTGCAGGTGTGGGCCAAGCGGATGGCCGATGGCTCGCTGGCGGTCGGATTATTTAACCTCGACGAAGAACCCGTAGAGGCCGATTTGCGCTGGTCCGACCTAGGCATGACCGGCCGATGGCGGGCACGCGATCCCTGGCGCCGGCGAGACCTTGGGGTGATCTCGGGACGATGGTCCGTGACGCTGCCCCGTCACGGCTGCGAGTTGATCCGCCTGTGGCCGGATCCTTCCGACCCCACGGCCCGCTGCGACGATCCTCCGCACTCTTGGCGCGCCGACCCCCATCCGATTCCGATCCGGTGACGGCCGTCCGAGGGTTCTGCCCTAGGGCCGGAGATGAACAACGGTTCGACCACAGATCGTGCCCGACCATCAGCCGGAACGTCCCAAAT
>CAKZPT010000011.1 GCA_937139365.1 uncultured bacterium
CTGAGCTGGCTGATGCGGCGGGTGGAGCAGAAGTTCTCCATCGGGTTCAACGCCCGTCGGTCGCGGAAGGGGCCGGTCTGGGTGGGGCGGTTTCGGAATACGGAGGGGCCCCAAACGCTGGTATGCCCATGGGTTTCGGGCGGGGATGGTGAGGCGGGCGGGAGGAGTACGGTTCCTTGGGGGCGTGGGAGAGAGGGCGGGAGGAGGTATGTGGGTGAGGTGGGATGGAGGAGCTAGTGAGGGAGATGGGTGGGGACGGTGGAGGGGTTGGTGTTGGCGGAGGAGGTGAAGGAGTGGGGAGAGCAGTGGGTGAACGGGCGGGTGATGAGGTTGGAGGGGAGAGGATGCTGGAGCGGTGTAGGGTGAGGGGGCCGCCGGTGAGGACGGTGGGGGTCTATGCCGGCTGCAACGGCCGGGTGAAGTTGGCCCCGGAGGGATGAGGAAGCCGCTCCGGCCGGTAGGCCGGGATGGAGGGGTCTGTCCCGAAGGGGGGGGCGCCGTTATTTGGCTTAATTCGTCCCCCTCCAGTCCCTTTGTAGCCTCATCTTGCCTTCATCCGGTGTTTTATCGGCTCTCCGTCGGCCTGGATCCGGTCTCTCGACTCCCTCTTTTTGCCCGTACCGGCAGGAGTGTCTGTCCCCTGGCCGAAGTGTCTGTCCCTTGTGGCGGTTGGTCGGCAGCCGCAGGTGGCGGGCCTTGGAGCACCAAGCTATCATCCGACCATGAGCGAAGGCGCCGCCATGCCAGTCCCTGATCGAGGGGATGCCCATCCCCGGGTCATGCCGGTCCTGCCGCTGAACGACGTCGTCCTCTTTCCGGGGCTGGTGGCTCCCCTTCTGGTGAACACCCAGCGCTCGTCCCGTCTGGCCGAGGCCGTGGCCGCCGGTGATCGCATGTTCATCGCGCTTCTGCAGCGCGAGCCCGGCATCCCCGACGACCAAGTCACGCCGGCCCAGTTGTACGAAGTCGGCTGCGTGGCCCGCCTGATTCGAATGCTCAAGTTCCCCGACGAGACCCTGCGAATCCTTGTCCAAGGCGAGGTGCGTTGCCGAATCCGCGGGTTCGAGGAGGGCGACTATCCCTTCCTTCGCGCCGCGTACGAATTAATGTCCGACCGCGATGACAAGGGGCTTGAAGTGGCCGCCCTGGCGCGCAATGCGTCGCAGCAATTTCAGGAAGTCATCACCCTCTCTCCCACGCTGCCCGAGGAGTTGAAAATCGCCCTATTCAACATCGAGGACCCCGGCCGTCTTTCAGACCTGATTGCGGCCAACCTCAACATGCCTCTCCCGGAACGACAAGCGCTGCTGGCCACGACGTCGGTAAAGGAACGTCTTGAGCGGATCACGGTTTTGATCAACCGTGAACGGGAAGTGTTGCGGTTGGGGCGCGAGATCCAGAGCCGCGTCAGCGAAACGTTCTCGAAAACCCAGAAGGAGATCTTTCTCCGTGAACAGTTGAAGCAGATTCAGTCCGAGCTGGGCGAGACGGACATCTCCGCGTCGGATCTGCGCAAGCGGCTCGCCGAAGCCGAGCTGCCGGACGAGGTCAGGACCACCGCGGACCGAGAACTCTCCCGCCTTGCCGTCACACCGCCGGCCTCTCCGGAGTACGGCATGATTCGCACCTACCTTGAGTGGATCGCGGATCTCCCCTGGAGCCGCCTCACCGAGGACCGCCTGGATCTCCGTGCGGCCCGGCGCGAGCTGTCCAGCCGCCACCATGGACTTTTGCGCGTGCAGGATCGCATTCTGGAATTTCTGGCGGTGCTGAAACTGAAGAAGGCTCTCAGAGGCCCAATTTTGTGTTTCGTCGGACCGCCGGGCGTTGGAAAGACTTCCCTCGGCCAGGCCATCGCCGCGGCGATGGACCGTCGGTTCGTCCGCCTCTCGCTAGGCGGCATCCGCGACGAGGCGGAAATCCGCGGCCATCGACGCACCTACGTGGGCGCCCTGCCGGGCCGCATCCTGCAAGGCTTGCGGCGCGCCGGCGCCCGGAACCCGGTGTTCATGCTGGACGAGGTGGACAAGATCGGGGCGGACTTCCGGGGCGATCCTGCCGCCGCGCTGTTGGAGGTGCTCGACCCCGAACAAAATCACTCGTTCGTGGATCACTACTTGGACCTGCCCTTCGATCTGTCCCGCGTGCTGTTTATCGCCACCGCCAACGTGCTCGACCCGATCCCGCCGGCCTTGAGGGACCGCATGGAGACGATCGAACTGCCCGGCTATTCCGATCAGGACAAGCGGATCATCGCCCGTCGCCACCTGCTGCCGAAATTGCTCGAGGCGCATGGCGTGGAGGCCGGACAGCTCCAACTGACCGAGGGCGCCCTGGCCGAGATCATTCAGGCCTATACCCGCGAAGCGGGTGTGAGAAACCTCGAACGCGAACTGGCCGGCATTTGCCGCAAGGCGGCCCGCGAGATCGCCGCCGGTCGGCGGGGCCCGATTGGCGTCGTGGAGGGACCGCGACTGCGGCGATGGCTCGGCCCGCCGCGATACGTTCGCGATGAGGGCGGCCATGACCTCCCGGCCGGAGTGGCTCGGGGACTAGCCTGGACACCCGCCGGCGGCGAGATCCTGTCCATCGAAGCGGCCCTGATGCCGGGCCGCGGGCGGCTGACCCTGACGGGCCTGCTCGGGGACGTGATGAAGGAATCCGCACAAACGGCGGTGTCGCTCGTCCGATCGCGCGCGGAACGGTGGGGCCTGCCGCTGGATCTCGCCGAACAGCGGGACGTGCATCTTCACGTTCCCGCCGGCGCGATTTCAAAGGATGGGCCCTCCGCCGGATTGGCGATGGCGGCGGCCCTGGTGTCCGCTGCCTGCGGACAGCCGCTCGATGCGGCCTGGGCCATGAGCGGGGAAATCACGTTAAGCGGGCGTGTATTGCCGGTCGGCGGTATCCGGGAAAAGGTCATGGCGGCCGCTCGCGCCGGCGTGCGAAACCTTCTGCTGCCCGCGCGCAACCGGCCCGACTTCGCTGCCCTCCCGCGGGAGGTGCGTCGGTCCGTTGCGGTCCGGTGGGTCTCGGATGTGGATTCCGCCATGGCGATGCTCGTCCGGAGATCGGGCAAATGACGTCGCCGCGGCATTGGCGGTTTCTGTGGAGTATCCCGCTGGCCACTATCGCCGTGGCCCAGGTCTCCAACCTCGACCCGGTCGATTCGCTGCCGCCAGCAGAGGAGTTGATGCAGCGGGTACGGGATACCTTTGCCCTCGAACCGTGGCGAGTCCGCGCGGACTTGGTCTGCCGGGATGCGGACGATGTGATCCGCCGAGCCTACGGGGTCGAGTTGTCGCTGGATGGGGCCGCGCGGCCGCCGCAGGCCGTGCTGGTCCTTCGCGACGCCTTTGGGGGGGACATCGCCACCCTTCGGGTGTCCCGTCCCCCTGGCCAGCCCCCAAAAATGATGCTGATGGAGGCGAGAGGGAAGAGCATGCGGGAGATCGATCCCGGGGAACTGGCGGTGGACACGAATTTGACGTGGTCCGACCTGATCCTCGACTTTTTATGGTGGGAGGGGGGGCGGACCCGTGGTTACGAAATCAAGAAGGGCAGGGAATGCCATCTTGTCGAAATCCCCGGCCCGGCGGGAGCGCGTTACACCCGGATCCGGCTTTGGCTGGATGTCCGGGAGTCGGCGTTGCTGCATGCGGAGGCGTACGTGGACCGGCGGCTTGTGCGTCGACTGTCGGTGAAAAGCTTGCAGAAGGTCGGCGGCCGCTGGACGATTCAGGACATCGAAATCGAATCTCCCGAAGAGGGCACGCGTGCCACCCTCCGGGTGCGAGATAGCGCTCCGCAGCTCCCGCCGTCGGCCGACCCGAAATCGCCATGAGAATCGCCACGTTTAACGTCAACTCGGTTCGGTCCCGTCTGCCCACGCTGGCTGCGTGGCTGCCATCGGCTGCGCCCGGGATCGTCTGTGTGCAGGAGACGAAGGTGCAGGACGCCGATTTCCCGGCTGCCGAACTGCGGACGCTCGGCTACGGATCCTCTTTCCGGGGAGAGAAGACCTACAATGGCGTGGCCGTCCTCTGGCGTCGCGCGCCGGACGAAGTCACCTACGGCTTCGACGATGGCGGGCCCTTCGATGAAACGCGGCTGGCCATTGCCAGGTTCGGCGAATTGTGGGTGGTCAACTCGTACGTGCCGCAGGGCCGCGAGATCTCTCATCCGATGTTCCAATACAAGCTCGAATGGTTCCGGCGACTCCGCCGCCTGTTCGAACGGCGGTTTGATGCGGCGCGCGATCTCGTGCTCTGGTGCGGCGACCTGAACGTGGCGGCGGAGCCGCAGGACGTGCACGCCCCCCAACTGTACGAGGACCACGTCTGCTTCCACGTGGACGCCCGCCGCGTCTTCGCCGAGTGCAGGGCGTGGGGCTTTGTCGACGTCTTCCGTCGCTTCCATCCGGAGCCGGGGCAATACTCGTTCTTCGATTACCGTACCCCCAACGCCGTGCAGCGGGGTATCGGCTGGCGTCTGGATTACGTGCTGGCCACGCCGCGACTCGCCGAACGGGCCTCGGATGCGCGGATCGACCTGACGCCGCGCCTCGGCGCACGCCCCTCGGACCATGCGCCGGTGGTCGCCGAATTCGACCTGCCCGGCATCGACAGACGATGAGGCACCTCGCATGACCGCGTACCTGACGATCTGCATTCCGACCTTCAACCGGGCGCGCTACCTCGCCGAACTGCTCGAGGCCATTCAAACGCAATTGCGTCGCAACGGCATCGGGCCGGAGACCGTCTCGGTAGCCGTGTCGGACAACGGTTCCCCGGACGGCACGCCCGATGTCCTGCGCCGGTTCTCGGCCGAAGGCCTGCCGCTCGAGGTGTCGCGCAACGAACGGAACCTCGGCATCAATCCGAATCTGTGCCGCGCCTGCGAAATGGCGCGGGGACGGTTTGGCTGGCTTCTGGGCGACGACGAACTGCTCGACCAACGCGCCATCGATGTGGTGCTCGACGCCCTTCGGCGGCATGACCCGGGGTTGTTGGTAATGTACGACACGCGCTATCCTTCGCCGCCCTCCGCTGGCGTCTATGCCGGATACCGGGATTTTGCTGCCGCCTGCGCCCGGTCGAATCCCGGGGCGTTGACGGAGCACACCCTGCTGTCGAGCAACGTCTTTCGCACCGATTGCTACGATGCCGAGTTTGCCCGACAGTCGATCGATACGGATTTTCCGCACATGTTCGGGATGATCCGGCCCCTGCATCGCAGCGGCGCGGCGGTGGTCGTGCTGGACCGCCCCGCCATCACCACCCGCACGGACCGTCCGCCACCCCCTGACGGACGCTGGGTGCCCATCGATCAGAAATGGATTGCCTACCTGCGGTGGCTGCGCGACGAACTGGATCTACCGGAGTTAGATCCCTACGCACCAACGCGGCAGGCCCGGCAGGCGATGTTGCGGACCCTGCGGCGTCATCCCCTGCGGTTCGTGAGGCAGAATTGGAGGTCCGCTCTGCAGCCTTCAGCGTGGCGATTTCTGTTCGACCGCCTCGTTCTCGGGCGGCGGTGAGGGACGGACCTGCCCGGCCGGTCCGATGAGGGAGTGCAACTGGCGGCTCAGGCCGGCGCGATGCTCTCTGCCGCGAGCGCTTCGCGAGCGCACCAGGCCCAGGACGTTGCCGCCGACGGACACCCATCCGGCAAGGGGATGCAGCAGCCAGTCTGGATCCCGGCGCGCCACGGCCCGCGCCACGCCCTCCGCGATGGGGCCGACCAACGTCGTGAAATAAACCAACGCGAGGATTTTTCGAATCTGGCCGTCGGCATCCCATGTTTCGGGACATTCCTCCCGACGCAGCGACCGGATCAGCATCGCCCGCTGGCGTTTGCGGAAAAAATCGGCCCAGGAACCGACGTAGTGGTGCCAGATGCCGCACTCGCGGATTTTGAGCAGCTTGCGAATGCCGGCGCGCATCAGGGCGGGAAAGAAGACCGCCTCGTGATACGGCTGGCCGGCGGGCAGCCGATCGACCAGCGCGCGGGGAAAGACGAAGCCGTTGGCGCCGGTGGGGTAGGAGCCGTCGGCGGGCAGCTCATACACCTCGAGGCCGTCGGGCTCCATTCGCAGCCGCCGCGGACGCCGCGCGAGGAAACGCGCGACGGGATCGCTGATCTGGAGGCAGGAGGTGAGGTAGCGGTTGAGACGCGAGTGGCGTGGACACTTCAGGTAATAGGACTCGAAGCCCAGCGCGTCCGGGTGGCGGTCGAGGGCGGCGACGACACGGGCCAGCCAGTCGACGCCGACGATTTCGTTGTCCGCATCGAGCAACGCGAGGTAACGCCCGACCGCTACCTCGAAGGCGCGGCGTTTGGCGGCTTCGGCCAGTTCGCCGGCCGCGTCGAGCACCCGGGCGCCGAGCGAGGCTGCAATCCGCGCGGTGCCATCCGTGGATCCTCCGTCCGGGACAAGGATCTCGATCCGATTCGCGTCGAAATGCTGCCGCCGGATGGACGTCAGGCAGGCCGGCAGCACATGCTCGGCGTTCAAGGTCGGCACCACGAAGGAGACGTCCACGGCCATCGGCGCGGAGCCTATGCGCGCCGGAGCCTGGGGGCAAGCGCGGCGGCCGGCGCCGGGGACCCAGCAGACCCTGGGGAGGAGGCGCGTGGCCGGTGCGCGGGCCGGACTCGGCAAACGCGCCGGCCGTCGTCCGGCTTGTGTGCGGGAACGGGCAGGGGGAAGATCGGCGGGCGCGCGGCGGGGTCAGTCGTGCGGTGTGGAGGTTGTCTGGCCATGTTGGCGTTGGCGGTGCTGGGGTCGGGGAAGGGAAGCAATTTTCAGTCCATCCTAGACGCAGTTCGGGACAAACGCCTGGATGCGCGGATCGTGTGTACGATCTCGGACGTCGCGGATGCCTTCATCCTCGAGCGTGCGCGGCGTGCCGGGGTGCCGGCGTACCATGTGGACTGTTCCCCGTGGAAGACTAAACTGGAGGGGATGGGCGAGGAGCGCGTGCTGGAGCTCCTGCGCGAGCACGGGGCAGACGCAGTCGCGCTGGCGGGCTTCATGCGGATCGTAAAACCGCGCCTGATCGAGGCCTACCGAAACCGGATCGTCAATATCCATCCTTCCCTGTTGCCCGCCTTCCCTGGGTTGCGGGCCTGGGAGCAGGCGCTGGCCTATGGGGTTCACGTGACCGGTTGCACAGTCCATTTCGTGGACGAAGGGACGGATACGGGGCCGATCATCGCCCAGCGCGTGGTGCCGGTGTTCGACAGCGACACGCCGGAGACTCTTCATGCCCGCATTCAAGAACAGGAGCATCTGGCGTATCCTGAGGCGCTGCAGTGGCTCGCCGAGGGCCGACTGCGGGTTGAGGGGCGGCGGGTGTTCAGGGATTGACTTTCGCGGCGGGGGGCGGCAATGTCCCCCGCCTTGCCGCGGGCCAGCGTGGCCCGTCGGCGGGAGAGGCGGATGAACACAAGCGGCGACACGGCACCGTTTCTTCGACTGGGGCTTCCGAAAGGCAGCCTACAGGAGGCCACCTTTGCCATTCTGCGCCGAGCGGGCTTTTCGGTGCGGGCCGGCGACCGGTCGTACGAGCCGGCCGTGGACGATCGTGAGATCCGCGCGCGGCTGATCCGGGCGCAGGAGATCAGCCGTTATGTGGAAAACGGCCATCTGGACGCCGGGCTGACCGGCCACGACTGGATCGTCGAAAACGGATCGGATGTCGTGGAGGTCTGCGAGCTATGCTATGGCCGGCAGGGCTTCGGGCCGGTCCGCTGGGTGTTGGCGGTTCCCGAGGACTCGCCGGTGAGATCCGTCCGGGACCTGGAGGGCCGCCGCATCGCGACCGAGGCGGTGGGCCTGACCCGCCGCTACCTCGAACGCCACGGCGTCCGCGCGGAAGTGGAGTTTTCCTGGGGGGCCACGGAGGCGAAGGCGCCGGAGCTGGTCGACGCGATCGTCGAGCTCACCGAAACCGGCTCCTCCCTGCGGGCCAACCGCCTGCGGGTGGTGGACATCGTCCTCGAGTCCACCACTCGGCTGATCGCAAACCGCGCTGCGTGGGCCGACGAATGGAAACGGCGGAAGATCGAGCAGATCGCGATGCTCGTGCAAGGGGTCTTGAGGGCCGAGGGCCGGGTGCTGTTGAAGCTCAACGTCCACGAGTCGCGCCTGGAGGAAGTCGTGCGTCGCCTGCCCGCGCTCCACGCGCCCACCGTCGGGCGATTGAGCGATGCGGGGTGGTATTCGGTCGAAACGGTGGTGGAGGAGGCTCGCGTGCGCGAGTTGCTGCCGGCGTTGAAGGCCGCCGGGGCGGAAGGTATCATCGAAATCGGCCTGAACAAGATCGTTCCGTAGGGCCACAACTCGGCGCGCTCGCGCCGGACGAGGTCAGCATGGGCAGCATCAAAAAAAAGCGGCGCAAAAAAATGAACAAGCACAAGCAGCGCAAGCGGCGCCGCCTGATGCGACACAAGAAGGGATGACTCCGTCCGGTGCGGGGCACCGCACGGAGGGGGCGGGGAGGCGGCTCGACGGGGTCATAGGGCTCAAGCTCCGATGCTCGGGGGCTTGGGCGTGTGCGGCTGCGGTGTGGTTGATGCTCATGGCGGCTGGGGGTTGCCGCTCGATTCCCCGGTCCGCCGAACCGCCTTCCACCGGACTCGCGCAGTACGCCGCGGCGCTGTCCCTCATTGCCGACGGGAAGTACGACGAGGCCGCTGCGCGGCTGTCCCGGGCGATTGAATTGGACGCGGGGGCGCCGGTGCCGCGACTGGCACTGGCCAACCTGAAGTTGAACCAGGGCGACCCCGAGGGCGCCCTCCGGGTGCTGCGGGAGGCGGATCGGGCGTGTCCCGGGCGGGAGGATGTCGCGCGAGCGATGGCGGCCATCTACCTCGCTCAAATGAGGTGGGAGGAGGCCATCGCCGTGCTGCAGGCGGCCGTGGCGAAAGCGCCAGCCTCCGGCGTTCTGGTCCCCATGTTGTGCGGCGCCCTGATGGCGCGGAACCGCATGGAGGATGCGGTGGCGACGCTGCGGCGGGCGGTCCAGGCGGGGCCGCCGCCGGCCGACGTCGCCGGGGCGGTGGTTCGCATGGCCATGGCGGTGGGCGCATCCTCCCCGAACGATTCCGTGCGAGGGCCCCTCCGACGGTTGATGGAGGAGCTAGAGGCCGCCTCGACGGGAGCGGTGGTCCGCGCCGCGGCGGCCGACGCATGGCTGGCGTCCGGGGACGTGGCCCGAGCACAACGACTGCTGGAAACGGAGTTTGCCCGCGATCCGTTCGAGGCGGAGATCCGCGATCGGCTGGCGCGCCTTCATCTCTCGCAAAATCGCCTGGACGAGGCGATCGCGGTGCTCAACGCCGCGGTGACGAAGGGGGCGGCCGCGCGCGGCCTGCGCTCGCAGCTGGCCGGCCTGCTGTTGCGCCGGGCGGACAGGGCAGAGGGCGCGGCAGCACGGGCCGATCTCGAACGGGCGGCAACGTTGCTGCAGGCCGAGCTGTCCGACGGCCGCCGCTCGCCAAGGATCGTGGCAGATCTGGGCCGGGCACTGTTGTTGCTCGGCCGCTGGCCGGAGGCGATGGCCGCGCTGTCCGAGCTGCCTGCCGATTCGCTCGCGCCCCGTCAGATGATTGTCCGTCGGCTGCTGAGAGGGGGGGATACCAACGCCGTCATTGAGCATCTGCGGGCCTTGGTCCGCGAACGTGCCTCCGACCCGCTGGTCCGGCATTGCCTGGCGGAGGCCTTGCTGGCGACGGGAGACCGGGCAGGCGCAATCCGGGAGTTCGAGGCGGCGGCAATGTGCGGGCCTCGGGCCGATCCGCCCTCGTTCGTCCGACTGGCGGCCATCGAGTGGAACGACGGTTGCGTGCAGGCGGCCCACCGGCGGCTGGATGAAGGCCTGCGGCACCTACCGAACCACTCCTGGCTGCTTCGAGTGCGGGCCATGCTTCACCTGCTGAACCGGGAGTTCGAGTCTGCCCTGAAGACGTACGAAGACCTGGAAACACTGACGCCGGTCGAGGCCGGGCGGGATCTCTCGCTGGTCAAGGCGGAGCAGGCGGTGGCCCTGCAATACATGGGCCGTCCGGCGTTGGCCGCGCGGCGCCTCGGGGAAGTGTGGGAGCCGGTGCCGGTGGCGATCGAGATGTTCACGCGGCTGGCGCTGGACGTCGGACGGAGGCTGGGCGACCACGAGCCGACCTCGCGGACCTTTGCCCATTTGGCGCAGCGCATGCCTGAGGCGATCGTCGTGCCGATGTACCGTGGCCTGTGGGCGCTTTCGGCTGAACGGTATGCGGAGGCCGTGGAGGCGTTCGAGCAGGCGGAGCGCCTCGCCCTTCAGGAACCCGGCGGCGAGGAGCTGCTGACCGCGCAGTTCTGGTTCTCGTATGGCAGCGCGCTGGAGCGGAACCGGCGGCTGGCGGAGGCCGAGGAAAAACTCGAACGGAGCCTCCGAAAGGATTCCGAGCTCGCCGAGGCGTGGAATTATCTCGCGTACATGTGGGCCGAACGGGGCGAGCGTCTCGACCAGGCGATGCGCTACGTCGAGGAGGCGCTCAAGCGCGAGCCGGACAACGGTGCCTTTTTGGACACCCGGGGCTGGATTTTCTACCAGCAGGGACGGTACGCGGAGGCCCTTGCCGATTTGAAGCGGGCGCGGGAAGTCTTGGCGGAGGATGACCCGACGGTGCTCGATCACCTCGGTGACACGCTCGAGAAGCTTGGTCGGCGCGACGAGGCCATCCGCCACTGGTCCCGCGCCTTCGTCCTCGAGCCCGACAACGATTCGATCCGAAAGAAGCTGGTGGCTGCGGGCGTGGACCTGGCTTCGCTGCAGGCCGAGGCCGACAATCTCCGGCGGGAACGCGAGCGCAAGTTGCGCTCGATCGGCCTTGATGAACACGGCGATGACGAGGTAGAGGTGGCGGAGGATAAGGAGGACGAGGAGAACTCCGCCGCCGCCGACGGCGCCCTCTGAGGGCGTGCCAATATGACCGCCAGCCGTCGCCCGGTGACCGTCCGAGGGCCATGGTGCACAGAGGGCCGAAACCGCTTTCTCAGGTTGCAAGGCGCGCTCCAGCGAGGGAGTGAACCGTTCGGTTGCGCGGTGTGAGGGGGTAACGGGTCCGCGCCGGTGTCGCTCCTGGCGCCGATGTTCCGGCTGCGGTTGGCTAGGAAACCGGTGAATTGCCGCCATTCGCTCCCGACGGATCTTGTCAACTTGTGGCCCGCCGGTATACTACGCATATGGCGGACGGGTTGATCATCACGCCGACGTTCAATGAGCGTGACAATGTGGAGGCGATCAGCCAGGCCGCCCTCGCCACCTTGCCTGACACGGACTACCTTTTTGTGGACGACAACTCCCCCGACGGCACCGGCGAGCTGCTGGACCGGCTTGCGGCGGCCGATCCGCGAATCCACGTCCTGCACCGCCCGGGCAAACAGGGACTGGGGCGCGCCTACGTCGCAGGCTTCCTCTGGGCGCTCGAGCGCACTTATTCGTATGTGTTCGAGATGGATGCCGATTTCTCGCACAATCCGGCGGAACTCCCCCGCCTGCGGGCGGCGGCCGAGAAGGCCGATTTGGTGCTCGGTTCGCGGTTCGTCGGTGGTATCCGGATCACCAACTGGCCTCTGTCGCGGCTGATGCTCAGCGTATGTGCGGCCACCTATGTACGCGCGATCACCGGGATGCCGTTCGCCGACCCCACCGGTGGATTTAAGTGCTACCGCCGCGAGGTGCTGGAAGAGATCGACGTGCCGACCCTGCGCTCCAACGGTTATTCGTTCCAGATCGAGACGCTGCACCGCGCGTGGATTCGCGGGTTTCGGGTCGTGGAGCTGCCCATCGTGTTCGAGGACCGGCGGTCCGGTGTTTCCAAGATGAACCGTTCGATCGTCAGCGAGGCGTTCGGTCTGGTCGGCCGTCTGGCCCTCCGCAGCCGCTTCCGCCGCCGGCCTTGGGGGGTACACCCGCGCAGCGTTGTTCGGCGGGCGACGCCGGCGTGATCCGCGGGGCGGCGTGAACATCTTGGTCGTCGAGTTTCGCGACCCTTGGCATCCCGAGGCCGGCGGCGCGGAATCCCTGCTGACGGAGGTCTTCAGCCGGATCGCCGCGGCGGGACATGGCGTGGACTATCTCTGTTGCCGGCCGTCCGGGATGGCGCCCGAGGCGGAGGCACGCGGCATCCGGTATCATCGGCGTGGGCCGCAGGTCGTCTTCAATTTCGTGGTCCCCGCCGCGGTGCGCGCCCTCTCGGCTCGACGGAGTTTCGATGTGATCGTTGAAGGCCTCGACAAGGTCCCCTTCTTCTTGCCGTGGCTGTATCGCGGCGTGCCCGTCGTGGGGCACGTTCCGCATTTGTTCGGCGAGACCATTTTTCGGGAGGCGTTCTGGCCGATCGCGGCCTACGTCTGGTGCATGGAGCGGCCGGTGCCGCTGGTGTACCGGCACTGCCTGTTTTCCGCGCTTTCGCAGTCCACGCGGGACGATCTGGTGCGCCGCGGCATTGCGCCCAACCGCATCCGAGTGATCCCACCCGGCATCGACACCCAGCTCCACCGGCCCCCGGTCCGGCGGGAACCGGCCGGCCGACCGACGATCCTCTATGTCGGTCGGTTGAAACGCTACAAAGGGATCGAACGCGTGTTCGGCGCCGTTGCGCGGCTTCGAACCCGCTTCCCGGACCTGCGCTTCAACATCATCGGGGCCGGCGACCACGAGGTGGCGTTGCGAAGACGCGCGGCCGAACTCGGCATCGACCGTCAGGTGGTGTTCGCCGGCCGCGTGACGAACGAGGAGAAAGTCAGGCAGATGCAAACGGCCGATCTGCTGGTGTACCCGTCTCCCAAGGAGGGGTGGGGGCTGTCGGTCATCGAGGCCAACGCTTGTGGCACGCCGGTGGTGGCCAGCCGTTCGCCCGGGCTGAGCGAGGCGGTGGCCAAGGGGGTCTCCGGTCTGCTGGTCCGGCACGACGACGAGGCGGCCTGGGCGGAGGCGATCGGATGCATCCTCGCCGATCCCTCGCTGGCGGCCCGGCTGCGCGATGGGGCCATTCGCTGGGCGTCGCGGTTCACCTGGGAGGAGTCCGCGCGACGCATGACGGATCTGTTGCTCGCCGCCGTCGCCGGCAGCGCGCGGCGCTGAAGCCGCGGACCGGTTCCCCACGCCCCCCCCCGCGTGTTAGAGTTCAGGCGGCAGCGGGCCATGCGCTACGCGATCGTCTCGGACATCCACGCGAACGAACCCGCCTGGCGGGCGGTGCACGACGATCTGACGGCTGCGGCGGCGGATGTCGTCGTGTGCCTGGGTGACATTGTCGGCTACGGCCCTCGCCCGCGCGAGGTGCTGGCCGCCGTGCGCGAGGTGGCTTCCCTGTTCATCCTCGGCAACCACGATGCGGCGATGGTTGGCCGGGTGGACCTGGACCGTTTCCGGCCGGCCGCCCGCCGTTCTGCTCTCTGGACGCGGCGAACGCTGGCCGGCGATGCGGTTTTTTTTGGAGACCTGCCTCTGGCCGTCGAAGTCGGCGACGTCGTCTTCGTTCACGCCGAGACCCCCTTGCCGGACGATTACGGTTACGTGGACGACGTCGACGACGCGGCGGCCTGCTTCGAGACCACCGACGCACGCGTGATCTTCCTGGGCCACACGCACGTGCCCGGCACCTTCGTCCAGGGATCCGACGGCACCATCGAGGAGGACCTTTCCGCCAGGGTGGAGCTGCAGCCGGATTTCCGCTACCTGATCAACGTCGGCTCGGTCGGCGATCCCCGCGACGGAACACAACTGGCGTCCTACGCGCTGTACGATGACGCCGCGCATTGGGTAGAGTTGCGCCAGGTGGCGTTCGATGTCGCCCGCTTCCGAGCGCAGATCCTCCGGGTCCGGGCGCTTGAGGTGCCCTATTTCCTTACGCTCGCCCATCCGGCCAAGCGTCCGGCCCACCATCCCGTCGTGCACGACGAGGCGATCATTGCGGCCAAGGTGTCCACGGTGCGGGTGGACCGGCTGGTGCGGAAGATGCCCATCCGCCTTGGGGTGGAGGATCTCGGACGGCTGGGCACGAGGACGCCGTCGGTGTTCGCCGACGCCAGCGGACCGCCAGCTAGCGCAATGCCGCACCGGCGGAAATGGCTTCCCAAAACGGTCGCCGGCCGCGCGGCCGCGGCCCTTGTGGGCGCCGGGATGGTGCTTCTCCCGGCGCTGCGATGGATGGCGGGCCGCGGCTCCCCGCCGCCGGCGGAGGGGAGCATCGCTGCGCCGATGTCGAAAGCTCCGGAAACCTCGTCCGCGCCGACTCCATCGCCGGCGGGATCGGCGGGGCCGGAGCGCGACGTGATCACGTTGATGGCCGAACGCGCCGACCGTTACGGAAAAGACTTCCGGCTCGAAACGATGTTTGGCCAGCGCCACATCGGGTACTGGTCGAATCCCTCCGACTACGTTGTCTGGCGCTTTCGGATCGCCCGGGGAGGGGAGTACGATGTGGAGCTGGAATATGCGCTGGCCCCCATCGGCGACGGTAACCGTGTGAACATCGCCTGCGGCCGTCACGAGCTGGTCTGCCCGCTGCCCTCGACCGGTGGCTGGAGCAATTTCACCAGTCGCGCGGTCGGCCGGCTTCCGCTTCCCGAAGGGCTGGCGGTTCTCGACGTCCGGCCCGCCGACCGGCCGAGGGCCGGGACGATGAACCTGCGGGCGGTCCGCCTTCGGCCGTCGGCGGCCGGCAACGCCCGTGGCGAGCAGGAGGCAACACCATGATCCTTCGCTCGGGATTGGCGGCGATGGCGGCCGGCGCGGCCACGTGCGGCGCAGAATTGAGCCGGCCGAACATCGTCTTCCGTTTTGCGGATGACTGGGGCCGGTATGCCGGCCTCTACGCACAGATCGACGATCGGCCCACGGTGAACTCCGTGGTGAAGACGCCCGTCATCGGCCGGCTCGGTCGCGAGGGGGTCGTCTTCCGTAATGCGTTCGTGCCGGCCCCTAGCTGCACGCCCTGCCGCAGCTCGGTGCTGACCGGTCGGTACTTTTTCCAGACCGGCCGCGGAGCCATCCTGCAGGGCGCGGTCTGGGATTCCTCCATTCCGTCGTATCCTCTGCTGCTGCGCGATGCCGGGTACCACATCGACCAGACCTACAAAGTCTGGTCGCCCGGCGTGCCGGTGGACGCGCCCTACGGCGGAAGGGCCCACGAGTACGAGCGGCGCGGCGGAAGGTTCAACCAGCTCTCCCAAAACGCGACGCGGCTGGTGAAGGAAGGCCGCAGTTTCGACGAGGCGCGCCGTGAAATCCTCGAGGAGGTGCGGGCGAACTTCCGGGACTTCCTGGCGGATCGAAAGGACGTCCGGCCGTTCTGCTACTGGTTCGGGCCAACCCTGACGCACCGAGAATTCGAAAAGGGATCCGGTCGGGCGCTCTGGAACATCGACCCGGATGCGCTGCGCGGACGGATGCGGTCGTTCCTACCCGACGTGCCCGAGGTTTGCGAGGACTTCGCCGACTACCTCGGCGAGGTTCAGGCGTGGGATGCGGCGTCGGCGTGATCGTCGAGGAGCTGGAGCGCATCGGCGAACTGGACCGGACCCTGGTGGTCCTCAGCTCCGACCACGGCATGCCTGGGGTGCCGCGCGGCAAGTGCAATCTGTCGGATGTGCCGTCGCCCTGATCGCGCGCGGTCCTGGCGTGCCGGGCGGGCGGGTGGTGGAGGATTTCGTGAACCTGATGGACCTGGCGCCGACGTTTTTGGAGGTGGCCGGCGTCCCGGCGCCGTCCGGGCTGGCGGGCCGGAGCCTGGTCCCCGTCCTTCAGTCGCCGGCCGGAGGACTGGGTGGGCTCTAATCGCACATGGGTGGTGACCGGCCGTGAACGGCATGTGGCGGCGGCCCGCGATGGGTTCCTCCCGTATCCGCATCGCGCCATCCGCACCCGGGACTTCCTCTACGTCCGCAACTTCGCGCTCGACTGCTGGCCG
Organism: uncultured bacterium; assembly: GCA_937139365.1. Taxonomy (GTDB): domain Bacteria; phylum Verrucomicrobiota; class Kiritimatiellia; order PWTM01; family PWTM01; genus CAACVY01. Next base: position 15,967 of record CAKZPT010000011.1, read on the forward strand.
ATGGGTTCTCCCGGCCCTGCCTTGGAACAGGGACGCGCCCCCGCGCTGGACGCGGTCGAACAGGACACCTTCGTGGCCTTCGCCGACATGGACGCCAGCCCGACCAAGCGGTGGCTGATCGCACACCGGGACGAGGAACGATGGCGGTGGCACTGGGAATGTGCCTTCGGCCTGCGTCCTGCGGAGGAGCTGTACGACCTTCGTCGCGACGCCGACCAGGTCCGCCACGTGGCGGACGCCCCGGCCTACGCCGAGGTTCGAAAGGAGCTGGCCGACCGGCTGATGGCCGTGCTGCGGGAGGCGGAGGCCCCCCGCGTGATCGGCGACGGGACCGCGTTCGACCGTCCGCCGTTTGCCATCCTTCCCGAACCGGCCGATCGCGTAACGGCAAAACCGAAATCGTAGGCGATAGGCCGCTTCGTCGGCTCTCGGTCGGCGCCGTGCGGGTGGGATCCTGACGGCGTGTCCTGCGAACCGGCGGGAGGGGCCGGCTTGACCCCCGGCGTCGCGCGGTCCTATCGTATTGGGCCCGTCACTGGAGCCCGATATGACCGACCCATCCGCTCGGACCGCCATCACGCCCACGCGCGCCGAAGATTACCCGCAGTGGTACCAGGAGGTTGTCCGCGCAGCGGAGCTGGCCGAGAACAGCCCCGTGCGCGGCTGCATGGTGATCCGGCCGTGGGGATACGAGGTCTGGGAAAACATCCGCGCCCGTCTGGACCGCATGTTCAAGGACACCGGGCATTCGAACGCATACTTCCCCCTGTTCATCCCGCTGAGCTTTTTCCAGAAAGAGGCCGAGCACGTCGTGGGGTTCGCCAAGGAGTGCGCGGTTGTGACGCACCACCGGCTGGAGGCGGGACCGGACGGCCGCTTGGTGCCGGCGGGCGAACTGGAGGAGCCGCTGGTGGTCCGGCCGACGTCGGAGACCATCATCGGCGCGATGTTCGCCAAATGGGTGGAAAGCTACCGCGACCTGCCGATCAAGATCAACCAGTGGGCCAACGTCGTGCGATGGGAAATGCGCACGCGCCTGTTTCTCCGCACCGCTGAGTTCCTCTGGCAGGAGGGCCACACGGCGCACGAGACCCGGGAAGAGGCCTGGGAGGAGACGCTGACCATCCTTGAGCTGTACCGCCGGTTTGCGGAAGACTATCTGGCCATCCCGGTCCTGACCGGCGAAAAGACGGCCGGCGAACGCTTTCCGGGCGCCGACCACACCTTCTGCATCGAGGCGATGATGCAGGACCGCAAGGCTCTCCAGGCGGGCACCAGCCATTTTCTCGGACAGAATTTCGCCAAGGCCTCGGGCATTCAGTTCACCGCGCGGGACCGCAGCCGACAATACGCCTGGACGACGTCGTGGGGAGTGTCGACGCGGCTGATCGGCGGCCTCGTGATGACGCACGGCGACGACAACGGCATGGTCATGCCCCCGCGCGTCGCGCCGGCGCACGTGGCCATCCTGCCGATCATCCGCAAAGACGCCGACGCGGCGGCGGTGCTGCCGTGGTGCGAGAGCCTGGCCCGCGAACTTCGGTCGCAAACCTTCGACGGCCGGCCGGTGGAGGTCGTGACCGATCTGAGGGAGGACAACGCCGGTGAACGGAGCTGGCGGTGGATCAAGCGGGGCATTCCCGTCCGGGTCGAGGTCGGCCCGCGTGACATTGCGCAGAGCGCGGTGTTTGTGGGCCGGCGCGACCGCGGGCCGAGGGAGCGGTACAGCCAGCCACGCGCGGAGTTTGTCGCCGGCATCTCCGCGCTCCTGGAGGACATCCAGCGGGGGCTGTTCGAGCGGGCCCGGGCGTTTCGGGACGCCCACACCCGTCCCATCGACTCGTGGGAGGATTTTCGCGCGTTCTTCACGCCGGCCAACCCCGAGAAACCGGAGATCCACGGTGGGTTTGCCCGCAGCCACTGGTGCGGCGGCGCCGCGTGCGAGCGCCGGATCAACGAGGAGCTGTCCGTGACGATCCGGTGCATCCCGCGCGATGGCGAGCCGGAGGCGGGCGCCTGCGTTCTCTGCGGTGCGTCGAGCCCCCGGCGCGTCGTGTTCGCCAAGGCGTATTGAACGACCGCGGCCGGCATCGGCGACTCGGGCGGTGGCCGGCGCGGAGGCAAGGAGGCCATCATGGTTTCATGGCGGACCATGGCGGCGGCCGCGGCGGTGGCGACGGCGTCCGCCGGAACGGAGCCCGACGCCGACCTGGGCCGCGCCGTCCGCGCGGCGCTGCGGCGGGCGGGCGAATTCATGGTTTCCATTGCGACGGAGGGCGGCTATTCTGGGAGTATTCGGCCGACCTCAAGGTGCGGCGGGGGGAGGGCTTCGCGAAGGCCACGCGGATCTGGGTTCAGCCGCCCGGCACGCCGTCGGTCGGCATGGCCTTTCTGCGGGCCTGGCGGGCGCCCGGCGACGCATGGTTCCTTGAGGCGGCCGAGCGAACGGCGGATGCGTTGGCGCGGGGGCAACTGGCCTCGGGCGGTTGAGACTACTCGATCGATTTCGAGCCCGCCGCCTTCGCCCGCTGGCATCGCCGGTCCGACCTCGGCCGACTAGATCCCGCCGAGGCGCGCAGGCGGCGCAACTTGTCCACGTTGGACGACGACACCACGACATCCGCGCTGCGGTTTCTTCTCGAAATCGTCGGCGAGTTTCGGGGGCCGGACACCCTTCGCCGTAGGGGCATCCGGGAGGCGCTGGATCACGGACTGGCGCGGCTGGTGGAGGCGCAGTACCCGAACGGCGCCTGGCCGCAGCGGTTTTCGGGGCCGCCGGCCGACGCCGCCGGTCATGCGCGTCGCCCCGCGCGGTGGCCGGCCGAGCCTGTCCCCGCGTGGCGGGGGGGGAGGACTACGGCGGCCACTACACCCTGAACGACAACGTGCAGGCGGACGTGATCGGCACGTTGTTGGACGCCGCCCACGTTCGCGGCGACACCAACTTGCTGGCGGCGGCGCGCCGGGGCGGGGAGTTTCTCATCCTGGCGCAACATCCGGCGCCGCAACGCGCCTGGGCTCCACCGTACAACCGGGCGATGGAGCCGGCATGGGCCCGGGCCTTTGAGCCGCCTGCGGTCGCGACGGCCGAAAGCGTCGGCGCAGCCTTCATCCTGATGCGGCTGTATCAGGAAACGGGGGACCGGGGTTCCTTGAGCCGATTCCCGCCTTCATCGAATGGTTGAAACGATCCGCAATCGGCCCGAACCGCTGGGCACGGTTTTACGAGCTGCAAACGAACCGACCGATTTACGGCGACCGTGACGGACGGATCCACTACACCCTGGAGGAGATCAGTGAGGAACGGCGCACGGGGTATTCCTGGCAGGGCGAATACGGCGTGCGCGCCATGATCGCCGAATACCGCCGTCTGGCGTCGGGCCAACTCCTTGCTCCGGCGGCCACGGCCGATCGGCGGGCCGTCCGCGCGGCGCTGGACGCATTGGACGCCTCCGGCCGCTGGAAAGACGGTTCGACGATTCGTTCGCAAACCTTCATCCGCCACATGGCGACGCTGTGCCGGTTTCTCGAGGCGAATGGCCGTAATGCGGCGCCCTGACGGGACGCGCCGATTCTCCCCTTGACCTTCGCAGATTTCAAAGGATGTTTTCACGAGCCATGAATCCGTTTATAGTTCGCGGCCGGCTCTCTTTAATGTCGAAGGAGATCGCGTCGACGAATGCGCCGCACAATATGGCAGGGATTCACTCTGGCCTACGGCCTGGCTCCGGACCGGTTGGTCCTGGCGCTCTTCCGCCTGATCCCCCTTGCGTGGGTACGGTATTCGGACATCGCCTTCATCCGCCAGCGCACGGCCGACGACCTGCGCGAGGCTGTGTTTCCGGGGCGTTCCTGGTATTGGCCACACGGTTGGATCGCGGGACGGCCGGGGTTCGACCACGCCCCCTACGTGATCCGGACCCGGCGTCGCCGGCAGGTGATCCTCCGCCTTCGGCACAGTTTCCACTACCTGCTTCGCGAGCGGATGGGCGAGGCGCGTGCGGCCGCGCATGCGAATGTCTGACCGGCGCCGGCCGCCTTCGCGGGCCCGTGCCCATGGAGAATGGTCTATGATCCCCACCGTGTCGCCGCGCCGCTGCGCGGACCTCCTTGCGGAAGTGCGAGCTCGCCGGCCGCTAATCCACAACATCACGAACTACGTGGTGATGAACACCACCGCCAATACGCTGCTGGCGTTGGGCGCCTCGCCGATCATGGCTCATGCGCGCGAGGAGGTGGAGGAACTGGCCGCCGTGGCCGGCGCGCTCGTGCTGAACATCGGGACGTTGTCGCCGGACTGGATCGAGGCGATGGCGGCGGCGGGCCGGGTGGCGTCGCGACGCGGCATTCCGACGGTCCTGGACCCCGTGGGCGCGGGCGCGACGGGGCTCCGAACCGATGCGGCTCGACGGCTGCTTGCCGAGGTCCGCCCGGCGGTGGTGCGGGGCAACCCCTCCGAGGTGTTGGCGGTCGCCGCCGCGGGCGTTGGCGGGAAGGGCGTGGATTCGACGCACACGGTGGACGAGGCCCGCCGGGCGGCGGTGGCCATCGCCCGGCGGGAGTCCTGCATCGTCGCCGTGACGGGAGCCGAGGATTTTGTCACCGACGGACGGGTGGGGGTTCGTGTGGCCAACGGCGATCCGTGGATGGCCCGAATCACGGGTTCGGGATGCGCGGCCACGGCCGTGACGGGCGCGTTTCTCGCCGTGACGGCGTCGGCCCTAGAGGCCGCGGCGGCTGCCCTGACGGTGTTCGGGTTGGCCGGCGAGCGGGCGGCGCACGGCTGCCCCGGGCCCGGCTCGTTCCAGGTACGGCTGCTCGACGAGCTGGCCGCCCTCGCACCGGACGATGTCGCGCGGGGGGCGCGGCTGGCGGTGGAGAGGGCGGAATGAACCGGCGCATTGACTGGACACTGTACCTCGTCACCGACCCGGGATTGGCGCGCGGGCGCCCGATGGGGGAGATCGTCCGCGCGGCGGTGGAGGGTGGCGTCACAGTGGTCCAGATCCGAGACAAGGGCGGAACGTCCCGCGCCCTCTACGAGGAGGCGCTCGAGATGCGCCGGCTGCTGGACGCCCTGAATCGCCCGCTGATCGTCAACGACCGGCTCGACATCGCCCTGGCCGTGGGCGCGGCCGGTGTGCACCTCGGCCAGGGCGACCTTCCCTGCGCGGCCGCCCGGCGGATCGCCGGGCGCAGGATGGTGATCGGCGTGTCCGTTTCCACGGTGGACGAGGCCGTGGCCGCGGAGAGGGACGGCGCCGATTACGTGAGCGTCAGTCCAGTCTTTCCGACGCCGACCAAGACGGATACCCCCGCGCCGGCGGGGCTGGCCGGCTTGCGTGCCATCCGCCTGAGCGTAGCATTGCCGGTGGTTGCCATCGGCGGAGCGAACGCCGGCAATGCCGCCGACCTGGTCGCGGCAGGGGCGGACGGGGTGGCGGTGGTGTCGGCGATCATGTCGGCGTCGGACCCGCGCGGCGCGGCCAAGGAGATTCTCCAGGCCATCCGGCGGGGGCGGGCCGTGGCGCGATGCGGGGCGGACAAGGAGCCCCAATGAACCGCATGATGCAGAAGTGGGGGTGCGCTGCGGCGGTCGCCGTGGTGGCGGCTGGCTGCGGCCGGGTGGACGACGCGGAGGATCTGGCGGCCCGGGAGGAATTGCGGGCCCAACTGGCGCGCGTCGAGCGCCGCGTGACGGAATGCCAAGCCGAGATCGAAACGATGCGCCGGGAGCGGACGACCGACCTCAAGGCGGTGGTGCAGGACATGCTGCGGGCCGAGCTGGACAACCTGATCGCCACGACGGTTCAGGCGCGGGTGGAGGCAAAACTCGGCGACAAGGCTCAGGTGGACCGGCTGGTTCGCGAGACGGCCATGGAAACGATCCTCGCGCACGAGGCCCAGAAGGAGGCGGAGGCCAACGCGCGCCGGGAACAGGAGCGCCTCGAGCGCGAGCAACGCCGGGCCCAGTTCGAAGAGGAACGCTGGAACCGCCTGGCGCAGGAGTTGAAGCTCAACGAGCAGCAGAAGGAGCAGTTGCGCGCGGTCAGTCAAATGATCCGGCAGGAATTCGAGGCGGCGATGGCGCAGGTCCGCGAAACGGGACAGCCGCCGGATTTCGCCGCGGTGCGCCAGCGCGCGGCGGAACTGAAGGCCAAGGTGGAGGCATCCCTGGCTCAGTTCATGACGGCGGAGCAGATCGAGGCCTACCGCACCCAGCCATTCAATGCGTTGCGCATGCTCGACGCGATGTCGGGCGAGGGGGGGGAGTTCCGGGGGTTCTTCATGCGCCGCGGAGAGCGGGGGGACCGCGACGGCGATCGCCGCGGACCGCCCGGGCCACCAGGTCGCTGACCCGGCCATCCATCGGGGAATCCCGGATCGGCCTCGGGACGGCGGCGGGCGGCGCGTTTCGTACCGGACGTCTCAATCGCCCCACACCAACGCGGCGAAGCGCCGTCCGTACACCAAAACACCGATCACGATCGCACACGCGATGGCGAGCAGAACGGCGCCCGCGGCGATGTCCTTGGCCCGCCCGATGCCGGGATGCGGGTCGGGGTACACGGCGTCGGCCATGTCTTCGAGCGCGGTGTTGACCGCCTCCGCCACGCCGACCAGCCCGATGGCCGCGAAGACCGACGCCCACTCGGCGGCCGAAATCCGCATCGCCGCTCCGGCGCAGATGGCCATGCCGGCTAGCGCCGCAAACAACCGGGCATGGGGTTCGTCCGCCAGCCAGCGTCCCAGGCCCCGGGCGGCGTCGCGGAAGGCGGCGGCCAGCGACCGACGCGGGCCTTGGAGTGGCGAGCCACAAACCACGTTGGTTTGGGATAGTAAGGGCCCCGGAACGTTGCCATTCCGGGGCCCTGCATGCTCCGGCCTTCCGGGATCAGAACCGGAAAAGAATGCCGGCGTTGACGCCGAAGCCGCCGAAATCGCCTTCGTCGATTTCGACCGTCTCGTCATCGATGTCCACTTCCTCGACTTCAGCGACCAGGTACTTGACTTCCGCGAAGAGACCGAAGCTCTCGGACAGCATCAGCTCCGCGCCCGCTACCGCGAAGAACCCCCACACGTCCTCGGGATCGATGTCGGGCTCGAGGCTGTCGCCGACCGGCTCTTTGCTCTCGTATTCAGGGAATACGTAATACCCTGCACCCGCGCCGACGTAGAGGCGCAGCACTTCGCCCACCGGCAGCGTGAGGCGCAGATTGGCCTCGCCCGATGCCAGGTAGGAGTCCTCGGTTGCGGGATCGTCGCCGCCATAACCGGTCATCCCCTGGATGCGCAGTTCGAAGCCCAGATAGGGCGTACCCAGATCGGCCTGAAGCTTTAAGCCGCCGCCGTACCCGGCATCGTCGAAGTCCTTCATGTCGGCGTACGAACCGTACAATGCGAACCCTCCCCCGGCCATGGCCGCTGCGGAGGCCAGCGCGAACACGGTGATCAATGCACGTATCTTTCTCATTGCCGACTCCTTTCCCTCGTTTCCCACTCGTGGCGCCACCATGGCACCCCATTCACGCGCTCAATCTAGTCGGTCGGACGAAACCCTGCAAACCTCGTTTGCCCCGAATCGGTGGCGCCACCTGCGGTGGACCCGCGATGTCGTCGCCATGGCCGACGGGAAAGAGTTGGTGGTGGCCGTCGCCACGGTGCGAACGCCCCGCGATTTTGGAGCCGGCGGTGCCGCGCGCCGGTCCGGAAACGGCCGCGGAATCAACGGTGCCCTGTGGTCCGACGCGGCGGCGCGCCACTGACCTGGCCCATGAACCGCGCCGGCGAGACGCGAACACCCGCAGGAATACCCGGGAAAAGTGGAACGGGTCGCTGTAGCCGAGGTCGGCGGCCACCGCCTTGACCAACGCGTCGGGCATTCGCAGGCAACCGGCAGCGTGGGTCATGCGCAACCGCACCAGAAAGCGGTGAGGGGTCGTGCGGTCGCACCGGCGAAACAGACGGCTCAGGTGGGCGGGGTCCACATGGCATTCCGCCGCGGCCTGACGGACGTTGCGAAGCCGCCGCCAGTTCTGCTCGATGTGTCGCCGGCACCGCTCATAGGTGGCGCGGGCGACGGAGTACGGCCGGAGGTCAGCGGCGTCGTCCGAGCTGGCGGCGCACTCGAGAACGATCTCCAGGGCCAGCCGGCCGAGCCGGTCACTGCGCCGGACCGCGCCCGGCGGCAAACCGCTTCGACGTAACAACGAAAGCGCGTCATGCCCCGTGAAGTCCGCAAAGTATTTCACCAAAGTCCGTCGGGGATCGCTTGTGATGCAGTGGGGCACTCCGGGGCCGTACGAAAAGACGATCCCCGGCAGCAGCGGGGATCGACGCCGGCCCAGCCGGACTTCACCCGCCCCTGCGGCGACGAATTCCACGCAATAAAAGGGAAAGGTGCGGCGCTCGATCCGGTAGGTGGGGGCGCAATCCTCCACGCCGCCGCACACGACCGCTAGCCGGACCGACGGGGGCGGAGAGAGGTCCAGGACGAACCTGCGGCTCGACGTCACCTGTTGGGAAAAGAAATCGGGCAGGCCCTCCGACATGCGCCCATCGTGGCACCGTCCCAGGAGCATGTCAGAAATGCGCATGCGTCCGTCAAGGGCCTTCATTGCCGTCATGCCGCCGGCGTTGCATGATGGTGCGCGTACGTGACAGGGGAATCTATCAAAGGATGAGGACATGAACGGGATTCAGCGACCGACGGCGGCGACGATGCGGGCTCGGGAGGATCTGATCGTGGTCACCGGCGCCGGCGGATTCATCGGCGGCGCGCTCGTGCGGTACTTTCAGCAGCAGGGATTCCGGCGGCTGCGGGCGGTCGACCGGAAACCGCTGGGGGACTGGTATCAGCGGGTGCCGGGGGTCGAGTCGCTGTGCCTCGACCTTCGCGACCCCGAGGCGTGCCGGCGCGCCTGCGAGGGGGCCGTCGAGGTGTATAACCTGGCGGCGGACATGGGGGGAATGGGCTTCATCGAGCGGTTTCGCGTGGAGTGCCTGCGCAGCATCCTGATCACGGTTCACATGCTCGAGGCCGCGCACCGCGCCGGCGCCGAACGGTACTTTTTCTCCTCCTCCGCCTGCGCATACAACGTCTTTCTTCAACAGGACCCGAACGTCCGTGCGCTGAAGGAATCGGACGCTTATCCGGCGATGGCCGAGCGGGGCTACGGATGGGAGAAGCTGCTCTCCGAAATGTTCTGTCAGGAATACTGGGCCGAACGAGGGCTGAAGACCTTCATCGCTCGGTTTCACAACGTATATGGGCCGTGGGGCACCTGGGACGGCGGCCGCGAGAAGGCGCCCGCCGCGATCTGTCGGAAGGTGATCGAGGCGGTCGACCGCGGCGACCACCGTATCACCATCTGGGGCGACGGACGGCAGACGCGGAGCTTCATGTACATCGACGACTGCGTGAGGGGGATCGACATGATCATGCACGCCGAGGAGCTGATCGCGACGCCGATCAACCTGGGCTCGAGCGAACTGGTGTCGATCAACGACCTGGTCTCGATCGTCGAGGAGATCGCGGGTGTCCGGCTGGAGCGCAGCTACGATCCGTTGGCCCCTCGCGGCGTCGCCGGCCGCAACAGCGACAACACGTTCATCCGACAGGTGCTTGGCTGGGAGCCGTCCACGCCCCTCCGGCAGGGGCTGGAAGCGACCTACCGCTGGATCGAGCAGCAGTACCGTGACCGGAAGGCGGGGCGGCGCACGGTTCGGGACACGCTGTGAAGGCCGCCGGCCCTTTGCCCCCTTGGGGGCCCTGGCCGTACCGCGTCGCGCTGGCGGGAGGCTGGATCGACCAGCCGTTTGTTTCGGCCCTCAACCCGGAGCCGCCTGGCTCGATGGTAGTGGCGGGATTGGAGCCGACCTGCCCGTTCATGGAGCGCTGCGGCATCGCGACGGGTACGCGGCGGATAGCCGCAAGGCTATGGCCCTCCGGCGTGCCGGACGTGTTGGCAGACGTTGCCGTCCGAACGCTCTACGAGGCCGAGAACCGCGGCCGGACGGATCCGTCGGGTTCTCAAGGCATGATCGGGTTGATCCATCCCGGCATCCTCCGCCTTGATTACGACATCCGTCACGAGGGCGGCGTTTTCCCCGTGGGTATCGAGACGCTGCGGGACCGCGACTCGGAGGACTGGCTGGAGCGTGTTCTGCACTTCGTGCCGGTGGCGCCGCGCCCGCCGGGCTACCACCCGCTGGGCGAACGACGGTTGACGCCCGGTTGGGTGTTGCGGCTGGGCCGTTCCGGGGTGCAATGTTACGAGGCGATCTGGCGTCGGGACTTGGTGGCGCTGGGAGATTCGTTCAACGAGTGCATGGCGTGCTGGGAGGCCTTGCTTCCCTGTACGGTGCGGCATCCGGCGCTGACGGTGGATTTGCTGGCCGTCTGGCGTCATTATCGGCAGCGGTATCCGGGCGCGATGTACTCGGGCTGCGGCGGCGGCTACCTTCTGGTGGCCTCCGAGTCGCCGGTGCCCGGGGGGGTTCACGCGACGCTTCGCCGCGCGACGGCGGGCTGAGCGGGGGGAAGGATTCGATGCGCCATGCGCTGATCATGGCCGGTGGCGCCGGCACGCGGCTGTGGCCGTGGAGCCGTGCGCGGCGGCCGAAGCAGTTGCTGCCGCTGGTGGCCGGCCGCAGCCTGCTGCAACTGGCCTTCGAGCGGCTCGAAGGGCTCGTTCCCCCCGACCGCCGATGGGTGTGCGCGGCCGCGGCCCACGAGGAGGCGGTCCGCTCGGCCCTGCCCGGCCTGAGTCGCGACCGGTTTCTGGGCGAGCCCGTCGGTCGCGACACCCTTCACGCGGCCGGCCTGGCCGCCGCGGTGATCGCCCGCGAGGACCCCGAGGCCGTCGTCGGGGTGTTCACGGCCGACCACGTGATCGAACCGCCCGGCGTGTTTCGTGAGACGGTCGCGCGGGGATACGAGGCCGCCGCGTTCCGCGACGACCTGCTGGTGACGTTCGGCGTGCGGCCGACGTTCGCCGGCACCGGCTACGGCTACCTGGAACTCGGCGAGCCGATTGAGGGCGGCGGGCGCCGCGTGACGGCGTTCCGCGAAAAACCGGACGCCAAACGGGCGGCCGAGTGGCTGGCGGCCGGGCCGGACCGCTACCTCTGGAACAGCGGCATGTTCGTCTGGCGCGCGACGGCGCTGCTGAAGTGCATCCGGGCCTACCGCCCCGACAGCGCCGCGGCATTGGAGCGGGCGGCGGCCGAGTGGGGCAGCCCGGAATGGCCGGACGTGCTGGCCGCAGTCTATGCGTCGCTTCCGAAGATCAGCGTCGACTACGCCGTGATGGAGCCCGCTTCTCGCGATCCGGCGGTGACGGTGGCCACATTCCGACTCGACCTCGACTGGATCGACGTCGGTTCATGGGCGGCCGTCCTTCGAGTGCAGCCCCGCGACGAACAGGGCAACGCCTGTCCGGCCGGCCGCGCGGAGCTGATGGATTGCCGAAACACCCTCGCGATGTCGGACGACCCATCCCACCTGATCGTCGCCATCGGGTGCGAAGGGCTGGTGATCGTCCACACGCCCGTCGCGACGTTGGTCTGCCCCGCCGAGCGGGCGGAGGAGGTGAGGGAACTCCATCGGCGCGTCATGGAGCGGCACGGGCGGGCGATGGAGTGACCGGCGTCCCCGGGGCGGACGCGTCCGCGAGCGGCTCGTGAGCTGCCAACGTCGCTACGGCCGTGAGGCTGAAGACCAAGGGGTACAGCGCCTCGTCATACAAGAGCCGGGCGAAATACAGGCCGATCGGCGAGGATGGTGGTACTCCCCTCCATGCCTCCTCTAGAAACTCCAGTCCCCGTTGCAGGGCCACCTCCGGGCCGCACGCCACAGCCAGCCCCCGCAACGCCATGGCCGTCTCCTCGACGGACGACGGCAGGCCCGGTGCGCCGCCCCAGCCCCCGTCGGCGTTTTGAGCCGCGACCAGCCAGCCGACCGCCCTCGCAGCCGGATCGGCGGGTCCGGTCTTTGCGGCGCCGATTGCCGCTAGCACCTCCCCCTGTGCCGAGCACCGTTCCCGCGCCGCCGGGGGCCTGAGGGTTGCCAAACCAGAGTGGCGTCCAGAACCCCTCCCGCGCCTGAACGCATTCGAGATAATGCCATGCTCGTCTCGCCGCGCGGCGCATGCGGCGTGTCGTTGCGCGATCGAGTCGTCCCCGCCAGGCGGCGAATGCCCGCAAGGCGTGGGCGGTGATGTCGGGGCAGCTGCGATCGAACGGTAGCCGGCTCCATCCGCGGCAGAACGTCGGGATCCCGCCGCCGCGGTTTTGAAGGCCGACGAGCCACCGAACACCGTCGGCCGCCGCGGTGGCGACGCGTGGGACATCTCCGGCGCCGAGCGCCGCCAGGGCTAGTAAGGCCGCGGAGGTGTCGTCGGCGTCCGGCACCCGCCGTTGGCATCCGTCCACCCCCACCCGCCCGGCGCGGCGCCGGTGAACGGGTGGGGGATGCGCCATTGCCGGCCCAGCAGCCAGCCGAGGACACGACCGCGATCGGCGGCCGGCCAGAGCCGGCCGGCCGGATCCGCCTGGCACAACGCCGTCACCGCTTGGCTCGTCAGCCAGACCCGCAAATCGCGGTCGATCGGCCAACTTCCATCGGACCGTTGGAGGGAGAGCAGGAACCGATGCGCGCGGTCGACAATGGGGTGTTCCTCCAGACCGCGGCCGACAAGGCAACGGCCACGAACGCCGTCAGGGGGACCGCTTCGAGGTACCCGCCGCTCGACGGCTGCAGGGCGGCCAGGCGCAAAAGTAACCGCGGCGTCAAGACGTCCCGGAGGCGATGTCGCAAGCCGGGCGTCGGCGCGTTGCGATGCCGGTCTAGCCCCATTGCGATCAGGGCGGGCAGCGCGTAGCTGACCACGGGAATCCGCAGCGCGGCCAGAGCGCGGTGAGGCAGGCATCCCAATTCGCACGGCAGATGCGGGACGCTCACCCACGCCGTCTCGCGCGGGCCCAGAGCGCCGCACGCCGCGGCGAACGCCAGGATGGGGAACGAAAACGTCCGGTCGGCCCCGTACGTGCGCAGCAGCGTGGCCGGCAGATCCGGTCCCTCCCACCCGCCGCCGTTGCGGCCCAGCCACCGGCGGGCCCATTCGACCGCCGGCGAGCCGGGCCGCAGACGGAGGAAGCATGCGAGAACGAGAAAGGTCGCCGTGGGATTCGACGGCGCTTCCGGCGCGTCGCCCCATCCGTCGTCCGCGTTGCGATGGCGTTCGATCCAGTCGAGTCCCCGGGCCGCAGCGGCCTCCGCGCCGGGGCGCATCGCCAGCGCCGCCGACGCCACGGCCGTGGCGAGCGGGCTGTTGGACAGGCGACCGGTCCAGGTGGGACCATCGCGGCTATCCAGCAAGCGCCGCGCCAGATGATCCGCCAGGGCTCTGGCGCGGCGGGCGATATTCGGCGTGGTCGGCACGTTCGAATCATGCGGAGACGCGCATCGTCCCGCAAGACATGGAAGGGATGCCCGTGCCAACTGCGTTGAATACTGCGACGTGCGCAACGGCGTTGAACCTGGCCGTGGCCGTTTCGGCAGGAGTGTGCGACGACTGGCCTGAATGGCGCGGGCCCCGGCGGGACGGACGGCATCCGGGTGGCGGCCTCCTCGAATCGTGGCCGTCGGCGGGCCCCCGCCTGGTCTGGAAAAGCACCGAGGCCGGCCGCGGCAGTTTGGCGCGACGCTGAGGTGGTATGCATCGCCCCGAGGGGATCTGCTGCACACCGACGGCCTTATCGCGAGCGAGGCGGACTGGGTCCTTCGGCGCGCCGCCGGGCCGGACGCGCGCCCGTTTTTCGTCGCCGTGGGCTTTTTCCGCCCCCATACGCCGTTCGTGGCGCCGCGGGCGTACTTTGGTCTGTATCCGGTGGACCGGGTGCCGGTCGTTTCGGGGGTGGATGAAGACCTTCGCGACATCCCCCCCGCCGCGCTGGCCAGCCAGAAGCGCGAGGAGGCCGCGCTGACGGACGATCTTCGTCGACAGTGCCGCCAGGCGTACCTGGCCGCCATCAGTTTCCTGGATGCGCAGGTGGGGCGGGTCCTGGACTCGCTGGATCGCCTGGGTCTGGCAACGAACACCGTGCTTGTATTCAACAGCGACCATGGCGACCACATGGGCGAGCACGGCTTGTGGCAGAAAAGAAGCCTGTTCGAGGAAAGCGCCCGCGTTCCGCTCATCATTGTGGCGCCCGGTGTGGCCCGGCCCGGCGGCGTCGCCCCCGCTCCGGTGTCGCAGGTGGACATCTTTCCGACCCTCGCGGAGCTGTGCGGCGTGCGGGCCCCGAACGGCCTCCAGGGCCAGAGCTTCGTCCCGATGTTGCGCGATCCGTCGGCGGCCAACCGCGGATGGGCGCTGACCCAGGTGACGCGCGGGCGTGCGACGCGGGGCGGCGGCGATGGCCGCCCACAGGCGGTCTGGATGGGCTATTCCCTGTGCACCCGGCGCCATCGGCATACGGAGTGGGACGAGGGGCGGGAGGGGCGCGAGCTGTACGACCACGATCTCGATCCCGGCGAACTGCGGAATCTGGCCGATGACCCCGCGCATTCCAACCGGGTGGCGGAGCTGTCGGCGCAACTGCGAGCGGCGGTGGCGTCAACGTTCCCCAAATCCGGTCGAACCCCGCAGATTCGCGAGGGGCTGTGGTCGCCCGTTCTGTCGGCGCCGGGAGGCGACGGAACGGCCTGAGTCCCTTCTGCCGTGCGCCCGTCGCGGTTCCGCTGCGGCGGCGTCGCATCCGCGTGGGCGAGGTTAAGCCGACGGCCATTCCGTTCCCGGGAGGGTGCGTTAAACGGCCGCTAAGGGGTGGTGCGGAGGCGAAGTCCCGACACGATTCGCGGAGGAGGGCTGTGGCTGTACCGGCGCTGCCCAGCGGGCCCGCAGCACGCGGCGAGTCTGGGCGCAGCCTCCTGCGCATCTGGCGTTGGGCGGCATGGTGTGGTACGGGTTTCGGAGGATGATGAGCAATGAGACCATGCGCCGCGTGGTGGCGTCTCAACGCGACGAAATCACCGAACACCACATTTATCGCCGCATCGCCGCCCGACAGCCGTTGGACGCCAACCGCCGCCTGCTCGATCGCATCGCCGCGGACGAGCTTCGTCATTACGAACAACTTCGCAGTTTGTCCGGCCGGGACGTGTCCCCCTGCCGAGCACGGGTGTGGGCCTTCGATTGGATCAGCCGGATTCTGGGGTTGACGTTCGCGACCAAGCTGCTGGAACGCGGCGAGGCGGAGGCCCAGGAGGTGTACCGGGCGCTGGCCAAGGACGCGGACGCGGCCCAGGATATCGTTCGTGAGGAAGTTGAGCACGAAGCGGCGCTGCTGAACCTCTTGGACGAGGAGCGTCTACGTTACATCAGCTCGATCGTGCTGGGCCTGAACGATGCGCTCGTCGAGCTGACCGGCGCGCTGGCGGGCTTGACGCTCGCGTTGCAAACCCCCCGCCTGATCGCCGTCACGGGCAGCATCACCGGCATCGCGGCGGCCTTCTCGATGGCGGCCTCGGAGTACCTCTCCACGAAGGCGGACAACCCGGGGCGGCATCCGTTGAAGGCCGCGCTGTACACCGGCGGCGCCTATCTGCTCACGGTCGGCCTGCTGATCCTTCCCTACCTGGTCGTGGGCCACCTGTTCGCGGCGTTGGGGATCACACTGGCGACGGCGGTGCTCATCATCGCGCTCTTCAACTGGTACTTGTCAGTGGTAAAGGACCTGCCATTCGGCCGCCGTTTCGCCGAAATGGCCGGACTGAGCCTTGGCGTCGCTGCGCTGAGCTTCGGCGTCGGCTATGCGCTGCGGGTCCTCGTCGGCGTGGACGTCTGAGGCGGAGAGGACGCCCGCGGGTGGGCACGGGGATGGCGGAAGGGGTGGGATTCGAACCCACGGGGCACGGTTAGGCGCCCTCTCGATTTCGAGTCGAGTGCCTTAAACCACTCAGCCACCCTTCCGCGGCCGCAGCGCAAAGAGCATATCCAACCCGCCCTCGTTCGCAAAGCCGGCTGCTGGCCATCCGGACAGCGGCAGGTTAGGATGAGCCCGCCGGCGCCAGCCGCCGGCGGAGATGCGCCATGCCGTTTGAACAGACGCGCGATGTGATCGAACGGGCCCGATCCTTCCACCGCGAGCTGGCCGCGATCTACCATCGGCTCGAGCGGGACGCCGACCGTGAAAAGGCCCGCATGCTGCTCGACTACCTCGCCGCCCATGAAGAGCGCATGGAGCAACGGCTCTCGCAGTTCGAAGAGGAAACGGCTGCCGGCATCCTGAACGCATGGTATGCCCGTCCGCCGTCGGACGATCTGACCGCGAAACTGACGAACATCGAGCTGCGGCCCGACCTGCCGCTGTGTGGCATCGTCTGCGCGGCGTTGCGGCTGGACGAAGCGTTGCTGCGCCTGTACCGGCAGGCCGCCGATGCGGCGCCGACGGCGGAGGTCCGGGAGGTGTTCGAAAGCCTACTGGAGGAGGGGAAGGCCGAACGCGCAAAACTGGTGTTCGGCCTTTTCGAGCCGGACGTCTAATCGGCCCTTCGGGCGCTGCCGTCCCCGGGGGCCGCGGCCGTCCCGGCGGTCCCGCGGCCCGGCGGTTCGCGGGCCACGATCCAATGTCCGCCCCGGCCGTCGTCGAGCCGTTCGATCGCGACGCCGTAGACGCGGCCGAGGAGGTCGGGGTCGAGCGCGGCGCCGGGCGGCCCGTCCGCCGCCACCCGCCCGCGGTCGAGCAGAATCGCGCGGTCGGCGAACCGAGCCGCCAGGTTCGGGTCGTGCACGACGCAGGCGACGCACATCGGCCAGTCGTGGGCCACGCGGCGCAGCATGGCGCCGATCGCCTGCTGGTGGCGCAGGTCGAGATGGCTGGTCGGCTCGTCGAGCAGCAGAATCTTCGGCTGCTGCGCAAGGGCGCGGGCGATGGCCACGCGCTGCGCCTCGCCGCCGGACAGCGCGCGGAACGGCCGGTCGGCCAGTTCGGCCGCGCCCGTCATCTCCAGCGCCAGATGCGCGATCTCCAGATCTCCGCGGCCGGGCATGCCCACCCAGCCCAGGCGCGCATAACGGCCGATCAGCGCCACCTCCATCGCGGTAAAGTCGAAGGCGGTGGCGGGGACCTGCGGGACGTAGGCCAGCGTGCGCGCGCGCTCGAGCCGATTCATGCCCGGCAGGGAACGGCCGGCGATCCACACCTCGCCCGAGTCGGGCCGAAGCAGCCCCAGCAGCAGGCGCAACAGCGTCGTCTTGCCGGAACCGTTGGGGCCCAGAATCGCCGTCAACTCGCCCATGTGCAGGGCGAAGGACACGCCGGAGAGAACCGGCACGTCCGGCCGGTAGGCAAAGGCGAGCCCTCGCGCCTCGACTGCCGCCGTCACGGCATTCGATCCCCTTCCGGCGGCCGGCTCAGGGCCAGCAGAAACGCCGGGGCGCCGACCAACGCCGTGAGCAACCCTACGGGAAGACGGCCAATCCCCCACGCGCGCCCCGCCGCCCGGCAGGCGGCGTCGGCCGCCACCAGCAACGCCGCGCCGGCGAAGGCGGACCAGATCAGCAACCGCCGCTGATCGGGACCGACCGCGCGCCGGCCGATATGTGGGACCAGCAGGCCGACGAAACCGACGGGACCGGCCAGCGCAACCGCCGCCGCGGTCATGGCCCCGCCGGCGCACAGCACCGTCCGGCGCAGACCGGCGACATCCACGCCGAGCGAGTGGGCAACGTCGTCGCCCAACGCCGCCGCGTTGAGCGCGGCGGCCGCACGCAACAGCGCCGCCGCGCCGACGGCGACGAGGGCCGCGCAGATCACCAGCAGTGCCGGCTCCACCGCCTCCGGCAGCTCGCCCATGCTCCAGCGGGCGAATTCGTCCAGGCGAAGCGGCTCGGCGACGAGGTACAGGGCCATGATGATCGCGCCGTTGACGACGTTGGCCATGACGCCGGCCAGGACCAGCGACCAGGGGTCACGCCGGCCGCTGCGCCATGCCGCGGCCGCCACCGCCGCAGCGGAGAGGGCGGCGCCCGCAAACGCGAACGCCGGAAGCCGCCACGCGCCCCAGCCGGCGCCTGTCCCGACGAGCATCGCGACCCGCACGCCGACCCCTGCGCCGCTCGAGACGCCGAGGACGTACGGCTCGCCCAGGGGGTTGCGAAGCAGTCCCTGGATGGCCGCGCCGGCCATGCCGAGGGCCCCGCCGACCACCGCCGCCGCCGCCGCGCGCAGCGCACGCAACCGCCAGATCGGGTTGCCCCACCAGCCGCCGGACGTCGTCTCCAGCACGCCCACCCGCGTGGATACCCAGAACGCCGTGCCGACCGCAACCGCGCCGAGCAGGGCCAGCCGCGTCATCTCGGCCCCCGTCACTGGAGGGCGGGCCGCGCGGGATGATGTCCGGTCCGACATGCCGCGCAGTATGCCAAAGGCGGGCGCACCTCTCGACCGGTCCGCCGGCGCGCGGCCGGGCCGGGCCACAGACGGTTCGACGTTCGGCGGTGGCGGCGATATACTGCCCCGCCAATCCGGGGATGTGCGGGCGACGCCGATGCACGAGTGGATCGCCATTCTGGATTTCGGATCGCAGTACAGCCAGTTGATCGCGCGACGATTGCGCGAGCGGCAGGTCTACTGCGAACTCCTTCCGTGGGAAACGCCGGCGGCGGAGCTGCGGCGTCGCGGCGCGCGCGCCGTGATCCTGTCGGGTGGACCGGCGAGCGTGTTGGACGACGGCAGCCCCGACTGCGATCCCGCCGTCTTCGAGCTGGGCGTCCCGGTGCTGGGCATCTGCTACGGGATGCAGTTGATGGCGAAGAAGCTGGGTGGGATCGTCCGTCGCGGCGAGGACAGGGAGTACGGTCTGGCGACGCTCGACGTCCTACGCGCCGAGCCGCTGTTCCGTCACCAGCCCGAGCAAATGCCGGTCTGGATGAGCCACGGCGACCAGGTGGAGCTTGCGCCGCCGGGGTTTGTGGCGCTGGCGAGGACGGCGATGTGCCCGTGGGCGGCGATGGGCGACGACCGCCGTCGGCTCTACGGCCTTCAGTTTCATCCGGAGGTCGTGCACACCCCGCACGGCGGCGAGATGCTCGATCGGTTCCTGTTCGACGTCTGCGGCTGCCGCGGCGATTGGCGGATGGCGACCTTCGTCGAGGAGAGCGTCCGGTCGTTGCGTGAGCGAATTGGGGAGGACCACGTGCTGTTGGGGCTCAGCGGCGGCGTGGACTCGTCGGTGGTCGCAGCGTTGCTGCACCGTGCGATCGGACCGCAGCTTCATTGCGTGTTCGTGGACAACGGGCTGTTACGGTACAAGGAGGCCGAGCAGGTGGAGGACTGTTTCGGCCGCGCGTTTGGGATCGACCTGCGCGTGGTGCGGGCTGGGCCGCTGTTCCTGGAGCGCCTGCGCGGCGTGGAGGACCCGGAGGAGAAACGGCGCATCATCGGCCGGACGTTCATCGAGGTGTTCACGGAGGCGGCGCGGGCGATCGGCCCAATACGGTTTCTGGCGCAGGGGACGCTCTATCCCGACGTGATTGAAAGCCGCCATCCTCGGGGCGGGCCGTCGGCGACGATCAAGAGCCATCACAACGTCGGCGGGCTGCCTCCCGACCTGAAGTTTGAACTGGTCGAGCCGCTTCGCGAGTTGTTCAAGGACGAGGTGCGGGCGCTGGGACGGGAGCTGGGGCTGCCGGAGGCGATCGTCAGCCGCCAGCCGTTCCCCGGTCCGGGGCTGGCGGTGCGGATCCTGGGCGAGGTCACGGCGGAGAGGGTGGCGACTCTGCAGCAGGCCGACCTGCGGGTGCAGGAGGAGGTCCGTGCGCTGCCCTCCTGGGCGGAGATCTGGCAGTCCTTCGCGGTGTTGTTGCCGGTGCGGACCGTGGGCGTGATGGGCGACGAGCGCACCTACGAACACGTCGTCGCGGTGCGGGCGGTCTCGAGCCTTGACGGCATGACGGCCGACTGGTACCGGCTGCCGTACGAGACGCTCGACCGCATCGCCCGCCGAATCATCAACGAGGTGCGCGGCGTCAACCGCGTCGTCTACGACCTCAGTTCCAAGCCGCCGAGCACCATCGAGTGGGAGTGAGGGCGCCGCCACCGGCGCCAACCCGAACGAGGACGCCATGCCGCGCAGAGACGACCTGCACAAGATCATGCTGATCGGCTCGGGGCCGATCGTCATCGGCCAGGCCTGCGAGTTCGACTACTCCGGCACCCAGGCCTGCAAGGCGCTGCGCGAAGAGGGGTACGAGATCGTCCTGGTCAACAGCAATCCCGCGACGATCATGACCGACCCCGAGGTCGCCGACCGTACCTACATCGAGCCGGTCACCCCGGAGGTCGTCGCAAGGATCATCGAGAAGGAGCGGCCAGATGCTCTCTTGCCCACGCTGGGCGGACAGACCGGCCTGAACACAGCGTTGGAGGTGGCCGAGGCGGGCGTCCTCGACCGGTTCGACGTCGAGCTGATCGGCGCGCGTGCGGACGTGATCCGCCGCGCCGAGGACCGCGACCTCTTCAAAAAGACGATGGAGGCGGCCGGCATCGCTTGCCTGCGCAGCGTCTTCGTGCGCAACCTCGACGAAGTTCGAGCGGCCGCCGTCAGCCTCGGCTTTCCCGTGATCGTCCGGCCCAGCTACACCCTCGGCGGCACCGGCGGCGGCATCGCCCGCTCGATGGATGAATTGATGGACATCGTCGAGCGCGGGCTGAAGGCCAGCATGAAACACACCGTCCTGCTCGAGGAGTCCGCCCTCGGCTGGAAGGAGTTCGAGCTGGAGGTCATGCGGGACCGCAACGACAACGTCGTGATCGTCTGTTCGATCGAAAACTTCGATCCGATGGGCATCCACACCGGCGACAGCATCACGGTCGCGCCGGCGCAGACGCTGACGGACGCCGAGTACCAGGACATGCGCGATGCGGCGATCCGCGTCATGCGCGCAATCGGCGTCGAAACCGGCGGCTCGAACGTGCAGTTCGCGGTCCACCCGAAGACCGGCCGGATGGTCGTCATCGAGATGAACCCGCGGGTGTCGCGCAGCTCGGCGCTGGCGTCGAAAGCGACGGGATTCCCGATCGCGAAGATCGCGGCGAAGCTCGCGGTCGGCTACACGCTCGACGAGCTGCCGAACGACATCACGCGCGAAACGCCCGCCTGTTTCGAGCCGACCCTCGACTACTGCGTGGTGAAGGTGCCGCGGTTCACCTTCGAGAAGTTCCCGGGGGCGAATCCCGCCCTCGGCGTGCAGATGAAGTCGGTCGGCGAGACGATGGCCATCGGCGGCAATTTCCGCGAGGCGTTCCAAAAGGCGCTCCGCGGCCTCGAGATCGGCGTCGACGGCTACGACCTGAAGGGCGAGTCGCGGATGGATCCGGAGCGGCTCGACGAGAAACTCGAGGTCCCGAACGCCGAGCGCGTGTTCGCGATCAAGGCGGCCCTGAAGGCCGGCCGTACGGTGCAGGAGCTTCACGATCGCACGGGGATCGACCCGTGGTTCTTGGACAACCTGCTGCAGATCGTCGAGATCGAGCGCGAGGTGGCCGCGGCACCGAAGGACCGCCCGCTCGATCCGGCCCTGCTGCGCCGGGCCAAGGAATCCGGCTTCAGCGATCGGCAACTGGCGGCGCTTCGCGGCGGGGAGGACGCGGACGCGATCCGGCGCCACCGGCTGGAGGCCGGCATCCGGCCGGTGTACCGCCTGGTGGACACCTGCGCGGCGGAGTTCGAGGCGTATACGCCGTATTTCTACTCGAGCTACGCGCGGCGGGACCAGTCCCGGCTGACCGGCCGCCGCAAGATCATGGTGCTCGGCAGCGGACCGAACCGGATCGGGCAGGGCATCGAGTTCGATTACTGCTGCGTGCACACCGTGCAGGCGCTTCGGGAGCTGGGCTACGAGGCGATCATGGTCAACAGCAACCCGGAAACCGTCTCGACCGACTACGACACCGCCGACAAGCTCTATTTCGAGCCGCTCACGTTCGAGGACGTGATGAACATCTACCAGAACGAGCGGCCGCTGGGGGCGATCGTCCAGATGGGCGGCCAGACCCCGCTCAACCTGGCGGTGCCACTGATGAAGGCCGGCGTGCACGTGTTCGGCACGCCCGCCGACAGCATCGACATCGCGGAGGACCGCCACCGCTGCCGCGACCTGCTGGAGCGCCTCGGTCTGCGCCAGCCGGAGAGTGGGACGGCGACCTCGATCGAGGGGGCCGTGCAGGTCGCACGGCGCATCGGTTTTCCAGTGATGATCCGGCCCTCCTACGTCCTCGGCGGCCGGGCGATGATGGTCGCCTACCGCGAGGACGAGCTGGTGCCGTTCGTGTACGCGGCGCTGCAGGCCAGCCCCGGCTTCCCAGTGCTGATCGACCGCTACCTGGAGCAGGCGATCGAGGTGGACGTGGACGTCGTCGGCGACGGGACGGAGGTGTACGTCGGCGGCGTGATGGAGCACATCGAGGCCGCGGGCATCCATTCGGGCGACAGCGCCTGCTGCACGCCGCCGCACACCCTGCCGGCCGCGACAGTGGTCGAGCTGGAGGACATCGCCCGCCGGGTGGCGCTGGAGCTGAACGTGCGGGGCCTCATGAACCTGCAGGCCGCCGTGAAGGACGGGCAGGTGTACATCCTCGAGATCAACCCGCGGGCCTCGCGCACGGTGCCGTACTTGAGCAAGGCCACCGGTGTGCCGCTGGCCAAGGTCGCCACAAAGGTCTCGGTGGGAATGACGCTGAAGGAGCTGGGGCTCGCCGGCCGTCGGCCGGTCATCGCCTGGCGCGCGGTGAAGGAGGCCGTGCTGCCGTTCGACCGGTTCCCCGGCGTGGACCCGATCCTCGGGCCGGAGATGAAGTCCACGGGCGAGGTGATGGGGATCGACCGGGAGTTCGAAGTGGCCTACTGGAAGAGCCAGATCGCCGCCGGGCAGCGGCTGCCCGACCGCGGAGGCGTCTTCCTTAGTGCCCGGGATGCCGACAAGGGATGGATGACGGAAATCGGGCGGGAGTTCGCCGAAATGGGGTTCCGCATCTTCGCCACCCGCGGCACGGCGGAGGCGCTCGCCGCCGCCGGCGTCGTGGCCGAGCGTCTGGCCAAACTGAGCGAGGGCGGCGGTCCGACCGTCCTCGACCGGATGCACGAGGGGATGATCGACCTGGTGATCAACACCCCGAGCAGCGCTCTGGCCCGCTTGGACGAGGTGCGCATCCGGTGGGAGGCGATCGACCGCGACATCCCGATCGTTACCACCGAGCCCGGCGCCCGGGCGACCCTCTCGGCCATCCGCTACATGCGCGGCCACGACTGGGACGTGCAGGCGATCCAGGACTACCGTCCCCAATGGGTCTGAGGCTCGGGGAGGTGCAATGAGCGACGCTTTGCGCGATGTGCTCGACCGTGTGGCCCGCGGGGGGCTGTCCCCCGAGGCGGCGGCGGCCGAGCTGGCGGCGAGGATCGAGACGGGCCTTGGCTATGCGCGACTCGATCGGGACCGGCTGCGGCGTTGCGGCGTGCCGGAGGTGATCTACGGCCCCGGCAAGACCGTGGAACAGTGCGTGGAGATCGCCCGCCGCATGGCCGCCGACAGCGGCCACGTGATGGTCTCTCGCGTCTCGGACGCGCAGGTGGCGGCGCTAACGGCCGCCCTCGCCGACGCGGTGGTTCATCAGCAGGCGCGCTGCGTCACGGTGGATCGCGCACCCCTGCCGGCGCCACGCGGTCGTGTGGCGGTTGTCACCGCCGGCACCGCCGACATCGCGGTGGCAGAGGAGGCCGCGTTGGCGGCCGAACGGATGGGCGCTCGGGTGGAACGGCTATGGGATGTCGGCGTCGCCGGCCTGCACCGACTGTTTCCGCACCTCGATGTGCTGCGCTCCAGCCGGGCGGTCGTCGTCGTCGCCGGCATGGAGGGAGCTCTGCCATCCGTCGTCGCCGGGCTGATCGACCGGCCCGTGATCGGCGTGCCGACGAGCGTCGGCTACGGCGTCCATTGGGGCGGCCTGACCCCCTTGCTGGCCATGCTCAATTCCTGCGTGCCCGGCCTGACGGTTGTCAACGTGGACAACGGCTTTGGGGCGGGCGTTGCGGCGGGCATGATCAATCGCCTCGGGGAGGGGGGATGACAACGCTGCGGCTCGACCTGGTGGGCGGCGCGGCGGGGGACATGCTGCTGGCGGCGTTGGTGGATTGCGGGGCCGAGCCGGCCCGGATCGAGGCAGCGGTCAACGACTTGAACTTCGGCGCTGTGCGGTTCGAGACGGAACGCGTCCGCTCCGGCGGCGTCTCGGGGCTCCGCCTGACGATCGTCCAAGAGGGCGACCGGGCCGATCACGGCCACGAGCACCGCGCCTGGCGCGACATCCGGGCGGGCTTGGAACGTTCGTCGCTGCCCGCCGGGGCCCGCGAGCTGGCGCTGTCGGTGTTCGAGCGGCTGGCGGCGGCCGAGGCCGCCGTCCACGGCGTGCGGCCGGACAGCGTGCAGTTTCACGAGGTCGGCGCGCTGGATTCCATCGCGGACATCGTGGGCGCATGTTTGGCGCTGGACCTGCTGGGAGTGGAGGAAGTCTCGGCCGGCCCGTTCCCGATCGGCCGTGGCGAGGTCCGTTGCGCCCATGGCGTCTACCCCCTGCCCGCGCCCGCGACGGCCGAGCTGTTGAAGGGCGCGGCGTTCGTCGAGGTGGACGAAACGGAGGAGACAGTGACGCCGACCGGCGCAGCCCTGGTCCTTGAATGGATGCGGCGGCGGCCCGTCCGCGAGGGCGGGACGCGCCGCACGATCCGCTCGATCGGGTACGGGATCGGTGCCCGGACGCTCCGCAGCCGTCCCAATTTCGTGCGCGCGATGATCGAGACGCCGGCGTCGGCCGGCGACGTGCCGCCGACCGACTGCCTCGTGCTAGAAACGCAGATGGACGACGCGCCAGGCGAGTGGATCGGCGTGCTGGTGGAGCGCCTCATGGAGGGCGGGGCGCTGGACGTCTTCACCTGTCCCGTGCAGATGAAAAAACAGCGCCCCGGCGTCCTTGTGACCGCCATCTGCGAACCGTCGCGGCGGGACGCGCTGCTGGACCTCTTTTTCCGCCACGGCACGACGCTGGGCGTGCGGGAATATCCGGTGCGCCGGACCGTGTTGGAGCGGGGGTGGATCACGGTGGCGACGCCGCATGGCGACGTTCGGGTGAAACTGGGCGTGTGGCGCGGCGAGGTGGTAACCCGCGCGCCGGAGATGGACGACTGCATCGCCCGGGCCGCGGCCGTGGGGGTGCCGGCGCGGGTCGTCTACGAAGCGGCGTGGCGCGCCGCGGGCGGGGCCTGAACGGCTAGACGCTGGATCCCCGCCAGTGGAGTTTCTGACGGAGGACCTCGAAATGGTTGAAACCGCGAGGCCTCAGGAATCGCAGCGTATGCGGGGAGCGGCGGACCATCACCCGGTCACCTTGCGAAAACGGCTGATGGTCCTGGCCGTCGACCACGAAGATCTGCTCCTTGCTGGACTTCAGGCACTCGATCGTCACGACGGCTTCGTCCGGCAGCACCATCGGCCGATGGCTGAGCGTGTGGGGGCAGATCGGATTGACCACGATCACCCGCGCCTCGGGCGACACGATCGGCCCGCCGGCGGAGAGGGAATGGCCGGTGCTGCCGGTTGGGGTGGAGACAATCATGCCGTCGCACACGAATTCCCCCACCGCGACGCCGTCCACGGCCAGGCCGAGCGTGACGACGCGGGAGGTCGGCCCCCAGCCGATGACGACATCGTTCAGGGCGCCGTAGACGCCGGCGGGGGCGCCGGCGCGGTGCAGCTCCGCTTCGAGGGTGGCCCGTAGGGAAATATCGCACTCGCCGGCGATCGCGCGGCGGGCGGTCTCCTCGAGCCGGTCCTCCGTGACGCTGGTCAGGAATCCCAGGCTGCCGAGGTTGACGCCCAGCAAGGGGACGTCGCGTCCGCACAGCAGCCGGACAGCCCGTAACATCGTGCCGTCGCCGCCGAGGGCCAACAGTAGGTCGATTTCCCCCGGGAAGGCGCCGGGGTCGACGCGCCGGGCCGAGGGCAGCAATCCCGCCGTCGGGTCGCAAACGACGAGCGCCGCTCCGCTCTCCCGCGCCACCCGTTCGAGGCGGGCGAGCACGCCGGCGGCCAGCGGCTTGGTCGTATTGGCGATGACGCCGATGCGCGTCACGGTCGTCTCCAGACGGCAAGGTATTCCACGTTTCCGGCAGGCCCCCGCAGCGGCGACTCGATCGCGCCGATCCACGTCAAGCCGAGCGACTCTACACCGAATCGCCGGAGCTCGTCCACAACCCGCCGACGCACCTCCGGATCCCGGACGACGCCGCCTCGCGCGACCTCGCCGCGGCCGGCCTCGAACTGAGGCTTGATCAGCGTGACGATGGGCGAGCCCGGCGCCACCGCCGCGGCCACCGCCGGCAAGACTTTGCGCAACGAGATGAACGACACGTCCACACAGGCGAACGCCGGTCGCTCGGGCAGGTCCTCCGGCCTCAGCGCCCGCGCGTTGACCCCCTCCAAGACCGTAACCCGCGGATCGGAGCGCAGGCGCCAGTGGAGCTGGCCGCGGCCGACGTCGAGCGCGATCACCCTCGCCGCGCCGCGTTGCAGGAGGCAGTCCGTGAAACCGCCCGTGGAGGCGCCCACATCCAGGCACACGGCCCCGGCGACGTCCAGGCTGAACTGCGCCATGGCGGCCTCGAGCTTCTCACCGCCGCGGCTGACGAAGCGCGGCGGCGCGTCGACCGAGATCTCCGACTCCGGCGCCACTGGCCGCGACGGCTTGTCCACCCGCTGGCCGTCCACGCGGACCCGTCCGGCGCGGATCAGCCGCTGGGCCTGCGCACGGCTTTCGGCACGGCCCCGGAGCACCAAGGCCTCATCGAGCCGGCGGCGATCGGTCGGCATGGGGCATCGGTGCGGCGGCCGTCACTCGTCCGCCATCTGCGCGACGTCGGGCATCCGGGCGCTGGTGATCGAAAGCTGCATTGTCCGATCGTCGCGGCGGACCTCGAGGGGGAAGGTCGTGCCGACCGGCCGGCTCATCACGGCACGCAGAAGGTCATGCGAGGAATTCACCGGTTGGCCGGCGATCCGGGCGATGACGTCGCCGGCCCTGAGGCCGGCCTTGGCGGCCGGCGTACCGCGGTAGACGGCGGCGACGCGTACCCCTCTCGGTTGGCCGGTCGGCGGGGGGTCGGTGTCCTCGTCCCAACCGATGCCCAGCCATGGCCGGTCGAACCGCCCGGTCCGGATGATGGACTCCGCCACACGTCGGGCGAGGTTGCCCGGCACGGCAAACCCGATGCCGATGTTGCCCTGCGACGCGCCGCTGGTCTGGATCACAGCGTTGACGCCGATCATCCGTCCGTCGAGGTCCACTAGCGGACCGCCGCTGTTGCCCGGGTTGATGGGGGCGTCGGTCTGGATAAAGTCCTCGAACGGCAGTACGCCGACACTGCGGCCCTTCTGGCTGATGACACCGAGCGTCACGCTGCTGGCGAGGCTGAAGGGGGAGCCGATCGCAATCACGATCTCACCGATCCGGATTGCGTCCGAATCGCCCACCGCGATCGGCGTCAACTCGACCCGGGCGGGTTTCCGAATCTTGAGCACTGCCAGGTCCGTGTTCGGGTCCGAACCGACGAGGGTCGCCGGCAGCTCCGTTTCATCGTTCAGCACCACGGTAATGTGCTCCACGCCGGCGACGACATGGCGGCTGGTCAGCACGTGACCCTCGCGGTCGAGGATCATGCCAGAGCCCTGGCCGGAGAGGACCTGCGGAATGGCGATCCGGCGGCCGAAGAAGATGTCGTAGGCCCGCAGATACCGCGTCGCCTCGGTCCGCACAACGACCACGGAGGGCATGACCTTCTCGACCGTATCGGCGATCTCCCGACTCAGTTGTTTGGCCAGGCCGGGACCGGCCGCGGCCGCCGGCCATGCCGCGGCCAGCACCGTTGCGATGGCGTGTCGAATCCGGGAGTTCATAAAACCGCACGACTCCTCAACGTTTGGACTCCGTGCCGGCGCGATCATTCACGGCGGGCCGTCCTGTGGTTCATCCTCCGACGTCGGAAGCGGCTCGACGGTCTCGCGCCCTTCCTTCTGCACCAGCTGCTCGATTCGACGTTCGATAGCGTCGAGGCGCTGGTTGCAGATGCGGACCAGCTGGACGCCCTCCTCGAAGGAGTCGATCATCCGGTCGAGATCCTCCTCGCCGGACTCGAGGCGGGCGACGATCTCCTCAAGACGGCGGAGGGCCTCCTCAAAGGACAGGGCGTCCGGTTTCTTGCGCTGGGCCATGGGTGTTCCTTTCGGGGCGGTCAGCCGGTCTTCGGATCCATCTTTGCGGTCCGCACCTCGGAGTCAACCTCCCCGCGCCACAGACGGGTGATCAGCCGGTCACCGGGATGGACCTGGTCGGCGCGGCGGAGGAGTCGACCGTCGGGGCCGCGGGTGATGCTGTAGCCGCGGGCCAGCACGGCATGGGGGTCGAGGGCACGAAGCCGCGCGTCGATCTGTTGGGCGTGGAGCCGTCGGGCGGCGAGGGTGCGGCGGGCGGCGGCGAGGAGACGGTCGGATGGAAGAGCCCGCAGCCACTGCGTCGCCGCCGCTTGCCGCGTGGTCAGCGTTTCCCGGGCGCGAGCGGCCAGGTCGTCCAGGCGCTGGCGGAAGAGGGAGGTGCGGCGACGAGCGGCGACGGCCAGGTCGCGGCTGAGGGAGCGGACGCGCTCGCGCGGGTCCCGGACGGCCCGACGCGGATCGCGGAACCACGGATGGGCGGCCGCGAGGCAGACGCGGGCGCGGCGCGAGTTCACCGTCTGCCACGCCGCGCGCCGCAAGCGGACCGCCCACTGCGCGACGGTGCGCTCCAGCTCGGCGCGGTCCGGGACGGCGGCCATCGCCGCGGCGGAGGGCGTCGGCGCGCGGAGGTCGGCGGCCAGGTCGGTCAGCGTGATGTCGGTCTCGTGGCCGACCCCCGAAACGACGGGGTGGGCGCAGCGCGCGACGGCGCGGACGACCGCCTCCTCGTTGTACGCCCACAAGTCCTCGATGCTGCCACCGCCACGGGCGACGATGACCACCTCCACGTCCGGACGTGCGCTCAGCCGATCGATCGCCGCAGCGATGTCCGCGGCGGCCCCCTCGCCTTGGACCCGACAAGGCGAGACAAGGATGGGCATATTGGGAAACCTGCGTCCGATGACGCGGAGGATGTCGCGCAGGGCGGCGCCGGACGGCGAGGTCGCGACGCCGACACAGCGGGGGAGGCGAGGCAGGGGCCGTTTGCGGGCGGGGTCGAAGAGCCCCTCGGCCGCCAGGCGGGCCTTCAGGCGCTCCAGGGCTTCGTACAACGCGCCGCGGCCGGCGGGTTCGACGCGCAGCGCGCGGATCTGGTAGGCGCTCCGCGGTTCGTAAATGCAGACTTCGCCCCAGATGCGCACGCGGAGGCCGTCGGCCATCTCGCGGACAAACGGCGCTTGGTTGGACCGGAACCACACGACGTCGAGGCGGGCGGACGTGTCGGCGTCCTTCAGCGAGAAGTACGCGTGCCCGGAATGGGTCTGGCGGCGGAAGTTGGAGACCTCGCCCTCTACCCAGACGGGATCCGGAAATGCCCTGCCGATGGCGGACTGGATTCGCTGCGCGACCTCCGCGACGCGAAGGACCGGCGGCTCGTTGCGCGACGTCCCGAACAACGGCAAGTCAGCCTGAGGATCATTCGGCCTCGGACGCATCCAGCCACTCCCGATGCCGGCGGATCGCCTCAGCGCGCCCGGCCGCGTTGATCTCGACGACGACCGCGTCCAGCACCGTGCGCCCGGCGGCGACTTTGTAGCGCTGGGGCATTCCGGTGAGGAACTTTGACAGCACCGAGGTCGTGTCGCGGCCGATGATGGAGTCGGCGGGACCGGTCATGCCGACGTCGGAAATGAACGCGGTGCCGCGGGGAAGGATGCGTTCATCGGCGGTGGGCACGTGGGTGTGGCTGCCCAAGACCGCCGCGACACGGCCGTCGAGGTGCCAGCCGAGGGCGGCCTTTTCGGAGGTCGCCTCGGCGTGAAATTCGACGATCACGAAGCCGCGGTCCGGCGGAAGGGCGGCGAGGATTGCGTCGGCGGCGCGAAAGGGGCAGGCGGCGACGGGGGGCAGAAAGACGCGGCCGAGCAGGCAAAGGACCGTCAGTGGGCCGGCGGGGGTGGGGTGGGTGGTCCAGCCGGCGCCGGGGCATTCGGGCGGCAGGTTGGCCGGCCGGAGAATCCGGCGGTCGGCGCGAAGGCGGGGCTGGAGTTCCTTTTGGTCCCAGACATGGTCACCGAGGGTGAGCAAGTCCACGCCCGCACGGAACAGTTCGTCGGCCAGCTCGGGCGTGAGACCCTGGCCGCCGGCGGCGTTTTCGGCGTTGGCGACGACGGCGTCGGGCGCGCAGGCGCGGCGGAGGCGGGGCAAAACGTCGCGGACCGCCCGGCGGCCCGGGGCGCCGACGATGTCGCCGATCATGAGCACGCGCATAAGATTCCTCCGCGCCTCAGTGGACGTACTCCACGCAACGGGTTTCGCGGATGACGGTGACCTTGATCTGGCCGCCGACGGGCATTTCTGCGTGGATTCTGCGAGCGATGTCGCGCGCGAGGACCAGCGCGGCGTTGTCGTCGACCTGCTCGGGCGCGACGAAGACGCGCAGTTCCCGGCCGGCCTGAAGGGCGAAACATTGCTTGACGCCGGGGAAGGAGGCGCCGATCTGCTCGAGACGGCCGATTCGCCGCAGGAACAGTTCCGTCGTTTCCGATCGGGCCCCGGGACGGGCGGCGGTCATCCCGTCGGCGGCGCCGGCCAGCGAGGCGTACGGGTTGTCGGTGGCGATCTCGTGGTGGTGGGCGGCGACCGCCTCCCAGACGACCTGGGGCTCTCCGTGGCGCCGGAGGACGTCGGCGCCGACTGCGGCATGGGGACCCTCGGACTTGTGCGAGAGGGCCTTTCCGATGTCGTGGAACAGGCCGACGCGCCGAGCGATGGCGGCGTCGAGGCCGAGGTCGGCCGCCATCAGGCCCATCAGGTGGCCCATCTCGACCGAATGGCGCAGGACGTTCTGCGAAAAACTCGTCCGAAAGTGGAGCGTGCCGAGCAGAGGCAGCAGGCCAGGATCGACGCCGCTGAGTTGAAGCTCGTCGAGGGCGTCGAGGGCGGCCTTGCGGCCGATCTCCTCCACCTCCTGCCGGGCCCGCGCGGCCACCTCCTCGATGCGCGCCGGCTGGATGCGGCCGTCGTCGATCAGCACCTCGACGGTCCGTCGGGCGACTTCGCGGCGGACGGGATCGAAGGAGGAGATGACGAGGGTTCGCGCGGTGTCGTCCACGATGAACGTGCAGCCGGTTTCCGCCTCCAGCGACCGGATGTTGCGCCCTTCGCGGCCGATGATGCGGCCCTTCATTTCGTCGTCGGGCAGGGAGATGGAGCAAGTGGTGGCGCGGTTGACTTGGTCGGCGGCGAAGCGTTCGAGCGCGGCGAGGATCGTCTCGCGGGCTCGGGCCTCGGTGGTGCGGACCAGTTCCTCCTGATGGCGCCGGATCACGGCGGCGCGCTCGGCCACCAGCTCCTGTTCCAAGCGGTCGAGGAGGATCTGGCGCGCTTCGTTGCGCGACAGATGGGCGACCGCCGACAGCCGCGCCTCGGTTTCCGCGCGGGCCTCGTCCAGCCGCCGTCGCACGCCCTCGAGCTCGTCCATCCGCCGGGCCAGTTCCGCCTCGCGCGCCTCCACGACGGCGGTCTTCTTTTCGAGCAAAGCGGCACGGCGGTCAAGGTCGGCCTGCAACGCCGCCAGGCGCTCTTCGGCGACGGTCAGGTGCCGGCGCCGTCCGGCGTGCTCGGCCTCGAAGGCCTCCATCGCGCGGACGACCTCCTCGCGGGCGGCGAGTTTCGCCTCGCGGAGGATGTGGTCGGCCTCGTCGCGGGCGGCGGCCACCTTGTTCTGCGCTTCGCGGACTTCGTCGGCCATCCGCCGGCGCATCATCACGGCGTGAAGGACGTAACCGGCGAGCAAGCCGAGCAGAACAACGAAAATGGGCGCCAGCCAGGAGGTCATGGTTTCCCAGCTCATCGAGACCTCCGGCCGTTGAAGATCGGCGGGCGTGGGCGTGCGCGGAGCGTGCGCCGGTCGGTGACAATGCCGTCCATGCGGCGATCGTGGGGCTCGGCGGGCAGCCGGTCGAGGAGGAACGCATCCGGCGCGATCCCGATCGCCGGGCAGCGGCAACCGGCCAGCAACCGGTCGTAATGTCCGCCGCCGCGGCCAAGCCGATCCCCGAGTCGGTCGAACGCCAGCCCCGGCACGATGACCAGATCGATCTGCCGCGCGGAGATCCAGCGCGGGCGCGCAGGCTGGGGAATGCCGAACGGACCGGGCACCGATGGCGCATCCGGCCGCCAGAGGGCCCAGCGGTACCGCTGGAGCCGGGCATCCCAGGCCGGCACAGCCCACTGCCGCGTCCGGGCGGCCGGCATCGCGGCGAGCCGGTGAATCGGCGGCTCGTCCGGCCGGGGGACGAAGATCGCGATGGTCCGCGCCCGGCGGAGCTCGCGCAGGCGGGCGAGTCGCGCGACCGCGCGCTCTCCGCATGTCCGCCGTTCGACGGATGACATCCGGGCAAGCGCCTTGCGACACTGATACCGGATGCCGGCTTTCATGTCGGCGATGGATTTCCGCTGGCTCGTCGCCGGGTCCTCCGCGCGTCCCATTCCGCCAGCCGTCGGCGGATCGTTTCCTCGTAGCCCTGATCCGTGGGGCGGTAATAACGGCCGTCGGTGGGCGCGTACAACTGGTCGTTGAAATGGCCGGGCTCGTCGTGGGGATAGCGGTAGCCGGTGTGCCCGAGGGCGGCGGCGCCGGGGTAGTGCGCGTCGCGCAGATGAGGCGGCACCGGCAGCGTCGGTTGGCGGCGGACGTCGTCCGTCGCCTCGTCAATCGCGACGATGGCGGCGTTGCTCTTCGGCGCGGTGGCGAGGTAGGCGGTCGTCTGCGCCAGCACGATGCGCGCTTCCGGCATGCCGATCAGGTCGCAGGCCTGCGCGGCCGCCACCGCCAGGGTCAATCCGCGCGGATCGGCGTTGCCGATGTCCTCGGCCGCCAGGATGACCAGGCGTCGGGCGATGAACCGTGGGTCCTCGCCCGCGTACAGCATTTTCGCCAGCCAGTAGATCGCCGCGTGGGGGTCGGAGCCGCGGACGCTCTTGATGAAGGCGGAGATGGTGTCGTAGTGGGCGTCCTCGTCGGCGTCGTAGAGGATGGCCTTTTTCTGGATCGAGTCCTCGGCGGCGGCGCGGTCCACCCGGATGCGCCCGTCGGGGCCGGGTGGCGTCGTCAGCGCGGCCAGCTCGAGCGCATTGAGGGCCCGGCGCGCGTCGCCCTCGGCGTGGTGGGCGAGGTGTTCGATGGCCTCGGCGTCCACCTCCAGCGGTCGGTCGCCCAGACCGGCCGGGTCGCGCAAGGCCCGCCGGAGGAGCTCCGCGATCGTCGGCGGGTCGAGCGGGCGGAGCTCAAACAACTGAGACCTCGACAGCAGCGGGCCGTTGACGAAGAAACAGGGGTTGTGGGTGGTGGCACCGATCAGCGTGACGCTGCCGTCCTCCACGTAGGGCAGTAGGACGTCCTGCTGGGCCTTGTTGAAGCGGTGGATTTCGTCGACGAACAGGATCGTGCGCTCGCCGCGCTGGCGGCGCAGCCGGGCGGCCTCAAGCAGTTCGCGCAACTGCGCCACGTTGTTCAGCACACCGCTGGCGCGGACGAACTCTCGGCGCGTGGCGCGGGCGATGACTTCCGCCAGCGACGTCTTGCCGCAGCCGGGCGGGCCGTAGAGCAGCACGCTGCCCAAGCGGTCGGCCTCGATCGCGCGGCGAAGGAGGCGGCCGGGACCGAGGAGGTGGTCCTGTCCCAATAGGTCGTCCAGCCGCTTCGGGCGCATTCGCACCGCCAGCGGGGCATCGGACCCCGCCATCCGAGCCGCGGGGTCGCCGCCGCCAAACAAATCCGACATGCTGTCTCCGAAAAAAAGTACCCCGCCGTTGCCGTAGGGGTTGTGCCTCTGAACCTCGTCGTGCGAGGTGGGTGCGTCGCCGGCCGGGTTCCTCGTGCCCCGAGGGGCGGAGGGCGCCGGGCGGTCTCGGCTCCCGTATCAGTTGATTACTGGGTCAGAGCGCGAAACCCGTTCGCGAACAAGGCAGGGTACAGGCTCGCTCCCCGGGACAGGCCCGGGGTCAAAACTGGAAAAGAACGCGGGCGAACCCTCGTTCGCCCCCCGGCGGCCGCCCGCCGCCGACGCGCGGCGGCGATCCCGCCTCCGGCGCCATCCGGACGGCGTCCGCCAAGTCAGGCGGAACGCCTGCGGGATGGGCCGGCGCGCGCGGCGCCGCCAGCGGAATGCACACCCACGTTTCAATCCATGTCGCCACGAACATGGAGCTTGTCCTCTGCCTCGTCCAAATCACCCGTTCGGTCCGCCAGCCGGATCCGCCCGCAACACCGCCCCGAGTTCCCGCATCACGGCCTCGGCGATCCGCTGCTGGGCGCGCTGGATCTCGTCGTCCGTGATCGTACGGCCGGCGCCGCGATAGGTCAAGGAGTAGGCCATGCTCTTTCGGCCGGCCGGGATGCCCCGGCCCTCGTACACATCGAATAGCGCGACGCGCTCCAGTTCCGGCGATGCCACCCGGAGGATGACCTCCAGAACCTGTTCGTTGCGCACGGCCCGGTCCATGATAAAGGCCAGGTCGCGCACGGCGCAGGGATGTGACGGCGGAAGCGGCGGCGTCGGCGCGATGCCCCAACCGGCGGTCAGGGGTTCTAGGTCGAACTCCGCCAGCGCCACCGGCTCGTGGATGCGCCACTCGGCCGCCAGGTCGCGGCGCAGAATGCCCGCACGCCCCGCCGGCGCACCGGCCAGGCGGATCTCCAGCGCATGCCCGGGTTCGAAGGCCCGCGCGTCGGCCGGCACGAACTCCGGCGCCGGCGCGCGCACCGCGGCGGCGGCGGCCTCGAGAAGCCCCCGCAGCCAGCTGAAACTCTCCTCCGGCGTCGGTGGCGGGCGACGCGCAAGGGGGCCTCGGCCCGCCGATCCCATCAACCCGACCGCCACCCGCTCGACCTCCGCCGATCCGCCGTCCGGGGTCGCCCGGAACACCCGACCGAACTCCACCAGCGCGGCGTCGTCCACCTGCCGGGCCCGGTTGCGGCCCAATGTTTCCACCATCTGCGGCAGCAGCGACGTGCGCAACACCGCCTGTTCGACGCTGATCGGATTGGGCAGGCGGATGCGATCGGCGGGGGAATCGAATCCGAAAAGGTCGAGAAGGCGCCCGGAGGTCAGGCTGTAATTCATCACCTCGATCAACCCCAGCGCGCAAAAGACCTCCCGCACGCGCTCCGCGGCCCGGTAGCGGACGTCGTCGACCCCGGGGACGATCCGGGCCGACGGCACCGCCGCCGGCACCCGATCGAGGCCGTGGATGCGCGCAAACTCCTCGACGAGGTCGATCTCCCCCTCTAAGTCGGCCCGCCGCGTGGGCACGGTGACGTTCAGCCGGTCCGGATCCGACGTCTCCGAGACCTCCAGGCCGAGGGCGCGCAGGACATCGGCGACCTCTCCGGCCGGGGCGTTCAGCCCCGTGCGGTCGCGGACGGCCGAGGGGCGACACACAATCCGGCGTGGCCGCGCCGGCGTGGGGTATAGGTCCACGGCCCCCGGCGCGATAGCGCCGCCCGCCAGCGCCACAAGGAGCGAAGCAGCCCGGCGGCTGGCGACCTCGGCCAGCTCCGGGTCCACTCCGCGCGCAAACCGATGCGATGACTCGGTGCTCAGGCCCAGCCTCCTTGCGGCAGCCCGGATCGCCGGCGGATGAAAACAGGCGCTCTCCAGCAGGATGTCGCTCGTCGGATCCGATACCTCGCTGCCCTCGCCGCCCATGACGCCGGCCACGGCCACCGGGCGGACCGCGTCGGCGATCACAAGGATGGACGGATCCAACTCGCGGTCGACCCCATCCAGCGTTCGAATGAGCTCGCCCTCGGCGGCTCGGCGGACGCGAATCTCCGGCCCGGCGAGCCGCGCCAGATCGAACGCATGCAGCGGCTGGCCCATTTCGAGAAGGACGTAGTTCGTCACGTCTACGACGTTGCAAATCGGCCGGAGGCCCGCTCGCGAGAGACGGATCTGCATCCAGCGGGGCGACGGGGCGATGCGGACGCCGCGGATGAGCCGGGCCGTGTACCGCGGGCAGAGGTCGGGCGCCTCGACCGTCACCCGCACCGCCTCGGCCACGGACGGCGGTCCGCCGGCCGCGGGCAGATCCAGGGGAAGGGGCTTCAGCGGCCGCCGCCGGATCGCGGCCAGCTCTCGGGCGATGCCGAGTAGGCTGAGGCAGTCGGGTCGGTTCGGCGTGATCTCGAGGTCGAGCACGATGTCGGGCCCGCCGAGGATCGCGCGCAACGGCGCGCCGGGGGTAGCGTCCTCCGGTAGCTCGAGCAGACCGGAGTGATCGGAGGACAGGCCCAACTCGTCCTCGGCACACAGCATGCCTGCCGACTCGACGCCACGGATACGGGTCGGCCGCACCGTCATTCCGTTGGGCAGGGTGCAGTCGGGCAGGGCCAGCGGATAGCATCCGCCAGGGCGCACGTTGGGCGCGCCGCACACCACCGCGCGTTCCGAGGTCCCGTCCCACACCCGGCAGACCGTCAGGCGGTCGGCGTTCGGATGGCGTTCGACCGCCCTCACTTTGCCGACGACGACGCCCTCGAAGTTCGAGCCGACGCGCTCGAGACCCTCGACCTCGATCCCGGCGAAGGTCAGTTGTTCCGCAACGGTCTCCGGCGGGCCGTCCAACTCCACCAGTTCCCCAAGCCATTCCAGGGGGACGCGCATGTACGCTCCTCCGCGGCGGCCTGTGGCCGCGCGAAAAGGCGACATTGCATGCCGTATGCCGGGCTGTCAAACCGGCCTGCGGCGGGCCCATGTGGGCCGCAGGCGGGGGTGGGAGGGCTTGTGGCGGAGGCGGTGGCGGCGTAATGTGATCGGGGGCCGGCCATGAGGATCGTCGCGCATCGGGGTTGTTCGGCGGTCGCTCCGGAAAACACGCTGGCGGCGATCCGCCGGGCCGTCGAGGCGGGTGCGGACGGCATCGAGGTGGACGTCCGGCTCACGCGCGACGGCGCAGTCGTGTTGCTGCACGATCCGGACCTCCTGCGCACCGCCGGCGATCCCCGTCCCGTCGCCCGCTGCACGTTGCTGGATCTGGCCGCGCTAGATGTGGGCCGGTGGTTCGGTCCCGACTTTGCGGGGGAACCGATTCCGACCCTCGATGCGGCGATCGCAGCGGCGAACGGGGTGCCGATGGACATCGAATTGAAGGCGGAGGTCGCCGGGATACGCCTGGCCGACCGGGTGCTCGAGGTCCTGAGGACGGCGGGGGCGCTGGACCGGTGCTGGATCACGTCGTCCGATCTCGGCGTTCTCACCCACGTGGCGGTGTCGGACCCCTCGGTGCGGACGGGCTGGGTCGTGGACGGGCCCCTGCCGGTGGAGCTGCCAACGAGACTTCGTTGCGTGTGCGTGGCGGAGTGGTTGGTGGATGCGGACCTGCCGGGCCGCGCCGCCGCGGCGGGCCTGGAGGTCTGGGCGTGGACGGTCAACGATGCCGCGCGGGCCCGCGAGCTTCGCGAGATGGGCGTGGCGGCGGTGATCACGGACGATCCGGAACGGCTGCGCCACGGTCTGTAACTAGGGTAGGGAGATGTCACGAGGTGGCCGGCGCGGCGTCGTGGGGACGGGGCCGCGGGGGCGGCCGGGCTTGAGGGTGCGGGGGTTTCCAATAGTTGGAAGCCCGGCGCGGTGCAGCTTCCAAAGGTTGGAAGCCTAGGGGCAAGGAGGGTTTGGCAAGGCTTCGATGCGTCGGTAGACTGGGGCGCGAGATGGGCATGAAAGCTGGGTTTCGGGCAGTGGCGGCGGTGTGGATGGCGGGGGCCGCGGCCGCCTCCGCGGTGCCGGTCATCGAGCACACGCCGGTGACCGTCGGCGTGCGTGGCCAGCCGCTGATGATCCGGGCGAAGGTGGATGGGCGTGGCCGCACGGTGAAGGCGGTGGCCGTTCACTACAGCACGTCGCGTGACGCGGCGCCGTTCACGGTGGCGATGCAGTCTAGCGGCGCGGGCGCCTGGGTGGGGACCATTCCGGGCGGCGTGTTGGCGGCGCTGAAACAGGTCAGCTACTACGTTTCGGCCGAAGACGACCGGGGGGCGACGGCGGAGACGCCGTGGTATGTGGTGAAGCTTCAGGACCCGTCGGCGGCGGAGGCTGGGTATGGCCGGCCGGGATGGGTCAAGCCGGCGCTGATCGGCGGCGGGGCGGCGTTGGTGGCGGGCGGGGTGGCGCTCGCCGTCGCCGCCGGCGGGGATGACGATGACGGGGGCGGGGGGATGCCGCCCGGCGCGCCGGGGACCTACGCCGGAAGCGTGACGCGTTGCCAGGCGCTGCCCGGGGCCGCGCCGTCGTGCGGAACCCATTCCGCGACCATCCAGATTGCCGCGGACGGCGTCGTGAGCAGCGCCGATCTGCACCCCGCAACGACGATGCAGGGCCGGATGTCGGGGACGAGCTTTGTCCTGTCGGTGCCGGTGCAGATGCCAGGCGAGGACGGCGAGGTGCGTTACATCGGCACGCTCGTCGGGACCCGGATCGTCGGCACCGTCGAAGGGTCTGCCGGGACCGGCACCAACACGGTAATCTACACCGGCACCTTCACTGCGACGAAGCGGTGACCCGACCTGCGTCGGCGCCAGCGGGGAGGCGGCCCCGCGGCCCCAAACCGCATCATGTCCAGCGAATTCATCGTCATCCAGGGCGCGCGCGAGCACAACCTCAAGAACGTCACGGTGCGGCTGCCCCGCGGCGGCCTGACGGTCGTCACCGGCCTGAGCGGGTCGGGCAAGTCGTCGCTGGCGTTTGACACCCTGTACGCCGAGGGCCAGCGGCGCTACGTGGAGAGCCTGTCGGCCTACGCCCGGCAGTTCCTCGGGCAGATGCACAAGCCCGACGTGGACTTCATCGAGGGCCTGTCGCCGGCCATTGCGATCGAACAGCGCACCGCCGGGGCCAATCCGCGGTCGATCGTCGCGACGACGACGGAGATTCACGACTACCTGCGCCTCCTGTTTGCTCACGTCGGCCGGCCGCACTGCTGGGCGTGCGGCCGACCCATTACGCGGCAGAGCGCCGAGCAGATCGTGGATGCACTGCTGGCGCGCCCCGCGGGCACGCGCCTGACCCTGCTGGCGCCGCGCGTGGTCGGGCGCAAGGGCCGCCACGAAGGCGTGTTGCGCGAGCTGCAAAAACTCGGATTTGTACGCGCGCGGGTCGACGGTCGCCTTTGCGATCTCGACGAGGTACCTGCGCTCGACTCGCGCCGCAAGCACACGATCGAGGCGGTCGTGGATCGGATCGAGCTGGGAGGGGATGTGCGTTCGCGGCTGACCGATTCGGTCGAAACGGCGCTGCGGATCGGCAGCGGCCGCCTCGTCGCGGCCGTCGCCCTGCCGGACGGCGCCACCGAGGAGACGCTCCATTCCGAGCGCAATGCCTGTCTGCACTGCGGCCTCAGCTTCGAGGAGCTGCAGCCGCGAAGCTTCTCCTTCAACAGCCCCTACGGAGCCTGTCCGGCCTGCCATGGGCTGGGGACGGTGGAGGTCTTCGACGAGGAGCTGATCGTTCCGAATCCGGCCCTCTCGATCGCCGACGGGGCCGTCCAAGCGTGGCGGCGGGGGGGGCGGCGTCTGTTGATTTACTACAAGGGCCTGCTGCGGGCCGTGGCCGCGCATTACGGCGTGGACCTCGACACCCCGTACCGCGATCTGCCGGCGTCGTTTCGGCGCGTCCTCATGCACGGATCGGGGGAAGAGGAGATCGAGTTCGGTTTCTGGCGCGGGGGGGCCTGGCGGCGATACCGCCGGCCGTTCGAGGGAGTGATTCCGAACCTCCGGCGGCGGCTGGAGGAAACGGACAGCGACGAAGTCCGGGAACGGCTCCGCGGCTACATGAGCCGGCGACTCTGCGAGGCCTGCCGCGGCGCACGCCTGCGGCCGGAAAGCCTGGCGTGCACCGTCGGCGGACTCAACATCGCCCAGGTCATGCGGCTGTCCGCCGCGGAGTGCCTTCAATGGGCGGAGACGCTGCCGTTGACGGCCGCGCAGCAGGTGATCGCCCGCGACCTCCTCCGGGAGATCCGGGCGCGGTTGAGGTTCATGTGCGACGTGGGGCTGGACTACCTTACGCTCGACCGCGAGAGCGGAACGCTGTCCGGTGGCGAAGCCCAGCGCATCCGGTTGGCGACGCAGATCGGCTCGGGCTTGGTGGGGGTGCTCTACGTGCTCGACGAGCCGAGCATCGGACTCCATGCGCGCGACAACCGGCGGCTGATCGAAACGCTGCTGCGGCTGCGCGACCGTGGCAACACCGTCGTCGTCGTGGAGCACGACGAGGCGACGATCCGCGCGGCCGACTGGGTGGTGGACCTCGGCCCGGGCGCCGGCCGCCACGGCGGCGAGGTCATGTTCCAGGGCCGCGTGCCGGACCTGCTCGCCGCGCCGACGCTCACGGCCCGCTATTTGCGCGGCGATTGCGCGATCGCCGTCCCCCGCGAGCGGCGTCGGCCGGGTACGGCGTGGCTGGAAATCCATCGGCCGCGCGCGAACAACCTGCGGGCGCCGTGCGTCCGCCTCCCGCTGGGATTGTTCGTGTGCGTGACCGGCGTGTCGGGTAGCGGGAAAAGCACGCTGGTGGACGACATCCTCCGGCGCGCGGTCGCCCGGGCGCTCTACGGGGCGAGGGAGACGCCCGGCGCGCACGAGCGCATCGTCGGCCTCGAGCGCCTCGACAAGATGGTTGTCGTCGATCAGTCGCCGATCGGCCGCACGCCCCGCAGCAATCCGGCGACGTACACCGGCGCCTTTGGCCCGATCCGAGACCTCTTTGCGGAGCTGCCGGCCTCGCGGATGCGGGGGTATCGGCCGGGTCGGTTCAGCTTCAACGTGAAGGGGGGCCGCTGCGAGGCCTGTCGCGGCGACGGGGTGTTGAAGGTGGAGATGCACTTCCTGCCCGACGTGTACGTCACCTGCGAGCAATGCGGCGGCCGCCGCTTTAACCGCGAGACGCTGGAGGTCCGCTATCGCGGCCGATCCATCGCCGACGTGCTGGAGATGACGATCGAGGAGGCGCTGGAGTTCTTCGCGCCGATCCCGGCGATCGCCCGCCGCCTCCGAACGTTGGCGGACGTCGGGCTCGGCTACCTGCAGCTCGGCC
This sequence comes from uncultured bacterium, assembly GCA_937139365.1. Classification (GTDB taxonomy): domain Bacteria; phylum Verrucomicrobiota; class Kiritimatiellia; order PWTM01; family PWTM01; genus CAACVY01. The sequence goes on from CAKZPT010000011.1 coordinate 57,332, forward strand.
AGCCGGCGACGACCCTCTCCGGCGGCGAGGCACAGCGCGTCAAACTGGCCGCCGAACTCAGCCGCCGCCAGACCGGCCGGACGCTCTACCTTCTCGACGAGCCGACCACCGGCCTCCATTTCGCCGACGTCGAGCGTCTGCTGTCGGTGCTCGAGCGGCTGCGCGACGCCGGCAACACCGTCGTGGTGATCGAGCACAACCTGGACGTCGTGAAGCGGGCGGATTGGATCGTCGATCTGGGGCCGGAGGGAGGGGATCGGGGCGGTCTGGTGGTGGCCGAGGGCCCGCCGGAGGCGGTGGCGGAGGCAGCCGGGTCGTATACCGGCGCCGCCTTGCGCCCGCTGCTGGCGGGGGCTACAAGGGCCGGCGGATGAACACCGCTCGGGTCCTTCACGTTCGGTGCTGCGTGGCAGCGGCCACGCTGACGGCCGTCGTGCGGGCGGGGGCGGAGGAGTGGTCGGCCCTGGCCGCGCGCGCCAGGGAGGCTGCGCGCGACGGCCTGCACGACGTGGCGGAGCGGTGGTGGGCGCAAGCATGGACCAACGCGCCGACTCCGGCCGACCGCCGCGATTGCGCCGCCGGCCTGGCGGCGGCACGGCTGGCCGCCGGCCGCGCCCGCGAAGCGTTGGACCGCCTGGACGCCGAAACCCCGCCCGGCGAGGCCGGCTCGGCGGTGATCCTGTTCTGGCGGGCGACGGCCGAGCGCGCCCTCGGCAACCTCGAAGGCGCCCTGGAATCGCTGTCGCGAATCCCCGCCGACGGCCTGACCCCACAGGTCAGGGAGCGCGCCGGACGACTTCTGGCGGACCTGCTGTGGGCCGTCACCAGGACCGACGAGGCCATCGCCGCCTTGGCGGGGCTGGTCCGCGAAGCGCCGGACGAGGCCGCGGCGGTGCGCCATGGCCTTGTCTTGGCTCGGCGGTGGGTGGAGGCGGGCGAGCGCGGGCAGGCGGTCGAGCTGTTGCAGGGACTGTTGCGCCGCGCTACCGCCGGACCGGAGGTCGTGGCGATCCGGCTGCAACTTGCGCACCTGAACTTAGAGGTCGGCCGGCTGGAAGAGGCGGTGGAACTTGCCCGTCCCCTGGCCGAAAACGTGGAGCTGCTCGGCACGGCGCGGGCCCGGGCGTGGACGGTCCTTGCTCAGGCGGAGGAAAAACGCGGCAACCGGGTGGCCGCCGCGGATGCCTGGGAGGCGGCGGTGAAGCATGGCGCGGGAACGCCGGAGGAGGCGGATGCGTTATTCGGCCGGGCGGCGTTCCGAATCCGGACCGGGGACCACGATCTTGCCCGCGAGCTCCTCCAGGACGCGTTGCGGCGCCATCCGCGGCATTCGGCAGGCGTCGAGCTGGAGATGGACCTCGCCGAGCGGCTCCTGGAGGCCCGGCGGTACGAGGCGGCGCTGGCGGCTTATCAAACCTACCTGGAGACCGCGGCGGACCCGCTGCGGCGGGCCGAGGCGTTGATGGGGAAGGGATGGTGTCTGCTGGAGCTGGACCGTCCGGCCGAAGCCGTGCCGGTGTTCGATCGTGCGGCCGATCTATTTCGCGATCCCATGCGTCGTCGAACGGCGGCGATCAAAGCGGCGGACGCGTTGACCGCCGCCGGCCGGCATGCGGAGGCTTTGGCCCGCTATCGGGCGTTGATTCGCGCTCAGGAAGGGGGGACGCCGGATCCCGCTCTTCGGCTGATGATGGCCGAATGCCTTGTGCAGCTTGGCCAGGTGCTGGACGCGCTGCAGGAACTGCGCTCCATTGAGTCCGCGGCCGGAGACCGGTTCTCTGTCCTCGCCGCCCTTCGCCGCGCGCGTTTGCACGAACAGTTGGGTGAGCGGGAGGCAGCCCTCGCGGCCTACGAAGCGGTGATTCGACGCGAGGGTGGCGGCGGCGTCGCCCGTACGGCCCATCTCTCGCGCGGCTTGCTCCGGTACCGGCTGGCCGAACCCGAATCGGCACTCGAGGATTTCGATGCCGTGCTGCGTGGAGGGGAGGCCGACGCGGCCAGCGACCACGCCGCCTATATGCGCGTCTGGTGCCTCTATCTCCTTGGCCGCGAAGAGGAGGCAGTGGCGGCCTGCACGGCGTTTCTTGCGGCGCGACCAACCTCGCCACGCGCCCCGGACGCGCAGTACTGGCTCGCCGAACGGGCCTGGCACCGCGGCGATGCAACGGCCGCCGAGCGGGAGTTCCTGTTGCTGGCCGACCGTTGGTCGGAATCGCCGCTGGCCTCCGCGGCGCTGTTCGCCGCCGGCCGGGCCGCCGCGGCATCGGCGAATTATCTCCGCGCGGTCGAACACTACAACCGACTGCTGTCCGTCCGTTCCGGGGGCCCCCTGACCAACGAGGCGCGGTTCGCACAAGGCGATGCCCTCGCCGAGCTGGGGCGTTTCGATGCCGCGCTGCTCTCGTTCGAGGAAGTGATCCGCGCCGCGCCCGATTCGCTCCTGGGTCTGCTGGCGAGGGGACGCAAAGGCGATTGCCACTTCACCCTCGCGGCGCGCGAGCCGGCGCGGTACGACGAGGCGGCCGCCTGTTACCAGGCCGTGGCGGACCATCCGAGCGCGCCGGCCGATGTACGTCTCCAGGCCCTCTACAAGGCGGCCCGATGCCACGAGATGCTCGGGCGCAAGGTCGAGGCGCTGGAACGGTACCTGGACGCCGCCTACCGGCACATTGAAGAGCGCCGCGCCGGGCGGCCCGGCGCCCCGCTCTGGTTTGCGCGGGCGGCGTTTGCCGCCGCCATCCTGCTCGAACGCGGCGAGCGATGGGGCGAGGCCGCCCGCCTGTATCGCCGCGTGATGGAGGATGGCGGTGCGGCGGCGGTGGACGCCCAGGCCCATCTGAAGCGGCTGGAGGAGACGCGGGGTGAGGCCGTGCGCGAGACGGCGACGGGAAGCTGGGCGTCATGATGACGTGGTTGCGCGAAGGCGGACCGGCCGCCTGGTCGATCATTGCCGTGGGCGCGGCGGCCACCGGCGTGTTCATCGAGCGGTGGCTGTTTCTGCGTCGGGCGCGGGTGCCGATCGACGACTTCCTCCAGGGCATCTTCAACGTCGTTCGCCGGCGCAACCTGCTGGAGGGGATCGCCCTGTGCGACGAAACGCCCGGTCCCGTGGCTCGCCTGGTGCGGGCTGCCCTGCTGAAGGCCGGCGAAGGCGGCGCCGCCGCGCGGGCCGCCATGATCGAATCCGGTTCCGCCGAGCTGCCGGGTCTGGAACAGCGGGTGGATTCCCTCGCCGGCATGGCCCGGCTGGCGTCGGTCCTCGGGATGCTCGGCTCGGTTCTCGGCTTGATGCAATCCCTCGACGCACTCCACCGCCGCGCGCCGCTTGTGCACGCGGGCGATCTCGCACGTGGACTTTGGTCCGCGTTGATGTGCGCGGCGCTGGGCCTAGCCGTGGCCGCGATGGCGTGGGCGGGCCGGCAAGTGCTGGTCGGCATGGTCGAGGCGCTGGTCGTGGACATGGAAGAGGCGTTGGGCCGGGTGACCGAGGAGCTGGACCGCGAAGACGCGCGCCGCGCGCGTCGGGACGGCGCACCGTGAATCCGCCCCTTTCCACGGCGCCGGGGAGGGGGTCCTTCCGGCGGACGTTTCAAACGCGCCTCCGTCGGACCTGGCCGCCGGTTGACGCCGCCGCGCTGGGCGCATGGCTGCTGGCGGGATTCGCTTTTTATCTGCTCAGCGGACCCTTCGTGCTTCATCCGGCCGTGCCGGTGGAATTGCCGGAGGCCAGGTTCGACGGCGGCGTAACCTCGGACGCCCTCTACGTCGTCGTCTCACGACAGGGCGCCGTCTTTCTTCGCGATCGGCCGGTCTCGATGGACGAGCTTCGTGCCGAATTTGTGCGGGCGGTCGCGGCGCGGTCGGACGTTCACCTGTTGATCGCGGCCGACCGCAACGTTGCGCATGGCGTCGCAACGGACATCCTCGACCTCGCGGCGGAGTGCGGAATCCGCCGTGCCGCCCTCGCCACCCGTCCGTCGTCCGCGCCAACGCCTACGGTTCCGTGATCGCCCGGTCCCTCCAGAATCGCGCCACGGCTGCCCGTCTGCTGGTCGGATGGGCGACCGCGATGGCGATCTGGACGGCTCTGCTGTGGTCGGCCCGCGATCTTTCGGGCGGGCCGCAATGGCCCGACATCGGGCCATGGCCTGCCCGGGTTGTTCGCGTGGGGATTCTCGCCCGTGGATCTGCCGGCGCGCCTACCCCGGTGGAAATCTGGTCGCCTGCCTTGTTTTCGCTGCCCGATCCGCGCGGTTTTCATCCCGCGGAGGCCATGCCGGCGGCGATCGGGCCGCCCGCCGAGCCGCCACCGCTTCCGCCGCCGTACCTCGGGCGCGCCCCGCGCCTGTCGCCGTGGGAGAACCCTTTCCTCCTTCCGTCCCGGCCGTTCGAGATGCCGCCCAGGGCCTGTTCCATGCCGCCGTCCGAGGGTGCGCTCGTCGTCGATGGCGGCCCGGCTCCGTCCTCCGCGCCGTTCCCGAAGTTGCCGCGCGATGCCGGCGGATGGATCGCCGACGCGGTCGTCGATGTCCACACCGATGGCGTGCCGATGAGGGTGTGGCTCGACGTGCCGGCGCTGGAGGCGGACCTGCGGGCGGAGATGGTGCGGCAGTTGTACCTGTGGCGCTGGGCGCCGCAGGGCATGGCGTTCCGCGTCCGGCTCCGTCTGATCCCGCCCTCCGGCACTCCGGAGAGAACGCAATGAGCCTCCCGGAGGCGGTGGCGGCGACGACCGCCTGGGCGCTGGGGGGGTTGGCGGTGTTGTGGCTTCATTACGAGGTCAGCGGCGCGTGGCACCGGCGCCGGCGGCTGCCCTCCCTGTACCGTTGCGAGCGCTGTGCCGGTGTCTACGAGGACGGGCGGCGCGTGCCCTTGTCGGCCTGTCCATACTGCGGCACTCTGAACGAAGCGGTGAAACGATGAGCAACCTCCCTCCGTTGGTGGACCTGCGTCGGGGCGGGGCCTCGGACGACTTCGAACGGTTTCTCGAGGCGCCGCCGGTGGACCCGGCCGCCGAGGAGCTGGCGCGCCGCGTGCTCGAGCGCGTCCGCCGCGACGGCGACCGCGCCGTGGCGGAGTTCACGGCGCGGTTCAACGGCGTGCGCTTGACGCCGGAACGGTTTGCCGTGAGCGACGCCGAGCGGCGCGCCGCCGCGGACGCGGTGGGGCGGAGTTTCCGGCGTGCGGTCGGGGACGTCTTGCGCCGCGTACAAAGGTTTGCGCGGGCCGGGCTGCGCCCTTCGTGGGAAATCCGCGCCCCGCGCGGGGGACGGCTGGGCGAGCGATTCGTCCCGTTGGGCCGCGTCGGGATCTATGTGCCGGCGGGCGCCTCGCCGCTGGCCTCGACCGCGCTGATGACTATCCCTTTGGCCGTGGTGGCGGGCGTGCCGGAGATCGTGGTCACAACGCCTTGCCACGCCGACGGTTCGCCGGATCCGCACCTCGTGTACGCGGCCGACCGAGCAGGCGCCACCGAGATCTATCGTCTCGGCGGCATCCAGGCCGTAGGGGCGCTGGCCTTCGGCACGGCGACGATCCGGCGGGTGGACAAGATCGTCGGACCGGGCGGGCCGTACGTCACCGCCGCAAAACGGTGCGTGTACGGCCGCGTGGCGCTCGACATGGTCGCCGGGCCGAGCGAGATCGCCGTGCTGGCCGACGCGGATGCCGATCCGCGATGGGTGGCGGCGGATCTGCTCTCGCAGGCCGAGCATGGCACGGGAAGGGAACGGACCCTCCTGGTGACCGTGTCCCTCGGGCTGGCGAAGGCGGTTTCGGAAGAACTCGTTCGCCAGGGCCGCCGGCTGCCAAGGTGGAACCTTGTGCGCCGTGTGCTGGTCCGCAGGTCGAGGGCGGTGTGCGTGTCCTCCATGGAACAGGGGGTGGAGACCATCAACCGGTTTGCGCCCGAGCACCTCGAAATCCTCGCTCGCCGTCCGCGCCGTTGGCTGGCCGGCATCCGCTGCGCCGGGGCGGTGTTTTTGGGGCGCTGGACACCGGAAAGCGCGGGCGATTTCGCTGCCGGCCCCAGTCACGTTCTACCCACGGGCGGAACCGCGCGGTTCTTCTCCGGCCTCACGGTCGAGGATTTCCGCCGGCGCATGAGCGTGATCGAGCTAACCCGCGCCGATTTGCAGGACATGCTGCCGGCCATCGAGGAATTCGCCCGCGTCGAGGATCTGCCGGCGCACGGCCGGTCGGCCCGGTCGCGTTTCGACATCTGACGTCTAGAACCGCACGACGAAGTCCACTTGGCCGAGGTCGTGCCGCGCGCCGCCCCGTGCCGGCCTGGAGGCGGCCATCCATGCCAGGGCGAGCCACGCGTGCTCGTGAACACGCCATCGAGCGTAGAGACGATGGCCGGAAACGTCGGTCCCACCGCCCCCGAAATCCGAATCGGCGAGCGCCGACGGCGTCGCGTCGGCCTCAAGCCGACGGAAGTTCCATCCGATTTCAATTCCGTGGACAGCCCGGGAACGGCCGAACGAAACGCCGGCCAGCCAGCCGTCGCGCCGGCGATCGGCCGCGGTGTTCCGGACGACTTGGCCATACAGCGTAAGAGGCCACCAGGGATCCCACGCGAGCAAACCAAATGCCTCCGCAACCTCGTAGTCTTCGGCCAGCCGGCCGTTGCGCAAGGAATTGCCGCGGGCGGATGGTACTCCCAGCGGAGCGCGGCGGCCCTCCGGATCGTCGTGGCTGTGGAGGCCGATCCCACCCACGGCCCGCCAGGTGGGCGCTCGTCGCCATTCCAATGCAGCCTGACCGGCATAGAGGCGCCACTCCGGGTCGCTGGTCTCGACGAGGTGGAACGAGGCAAGACGGCCATGCCATTGCCATTCCCCCGCCGGCGACTCCCACGCCAGCGCCGCTCCCGTCGGCGACCAGTCCCCGTCGTAGACGAGGTCTTGCACGCACATCAGGGGTTGGGCCAGCCGGCCGGCCGAGATCCGCAGTCCGCGAACGAACGTCGGACCCCATCGTACTTCGAGGCGTTGGAGGCGCAGCAGGGGATCGGCGGGTCCGTCGCCGATGATCCAATCGGGTTCGCGCGGATCGCCGCGGCGACCGGTGCCGGCGGCCACGTCGAGCGTCCAGCCCGTAGCCGGACTCCATTCCGATGAGCCGAGGGCCTTGAATCGACCGCGCGAATCCGCGTCGGCGGATGCCTCCTTCGCCGCCTCGGCGCGGAGCCTCAGGTCCAGGCGGAAGGCAGGGTCATCGGCGGAGACACCGCCGGCGGCAATCGCCGCGGCGATGACGGCACGGACGGTGGCTGGGCAGGAGAAGAGACGGCGAAGAAAGGCGGACAGGGCGGCGATCACAGCGGCCGATCCAGGGCAATAAACATCCTTACCTGGCGTCCGCACCCTGTACGATCACCTTGATTTTAAGCGAACCCCGGTTGTCTCGCCGCCAGGCGGGGTCGGCCACCTCGTTGATGTCGAACAGGAGCGGTCCGTCGTCACTGGCGATGAATCCGCGGAGGTTCCCAACGTTGGCGATTCGGTTGGTGCCGATACGGGCCAGCAGACACCCATAGGGTGCGCCCTCGAGCTGTCTGGGGCTGTTGCGCGGATCGAGGTAATAGTGGCTGAACCTCGTCAGGGAAGGGTCGTAGCCGGCCGGGCCGGCGAGTTCTCCTTGCCGGCCGCATCCCCATTCGCCCTCGACCGCCAGGCGCACGCGATCCCCTTTCTTCACGGCGATCCCGGTGTCGGCCCAGATCTTCTGCGGATCCACGGTCACCGTGCGTCCCGGCAGATTCTTGATCGGCGCCAGGCGCACCGCGATCGCCGCGTTGGAGATCACGCGGAACGCGCCGACCTCCGTGTCCTGATACCCTTCCAGACTCAGCCGGATCGCATAAGTGCCCGACGGCAGGTGAAGGGTGCACGGCGTCACGGCTTCACGGGCGCCGTCCCGGTAGGGCTGGCCGTTGACATGCACCCGGGCGCCGGGCGGGTCGGTTTTCACTGGCACGGCGATCAGCGCCGCCGAGGAGTACTCGATCTCGAACACGGTCTCCGATGGGACGCGGACAGGCATCCGCGTGCGGAAGGACAGACGACCGTCGTTCTGTCGCGATGGCCATTCGATGACGTCCACGATGTCCGCTGAATCCACGCGGCGGAGCCTCCACGAATAGTCGCCGGGCTCGACCGCCCGTTCTTGCTCGTACACCCATTCGATTGTCCGGCCCACGATGGGGTTCGGTTTGCTGCCGGTGCGCCGCCCCGGCGGTCCGAAGAGCTGGACCTCGAAGACGTCGGGACCGTGTGAGCCCGCCTTCCAGGTGCCGACGCGGACCCAGTTGGCGCCGAGGCGGGACTGGGCGAAATGCTCTGGCGGCGGCTCGGTCGCACGCGATGGTGCAGCCGGCGTCGCATCCAGGGGGGCGGCGGGGCCGTTGGTGGGCCCGCCGGCGGGCGGAGGCGGCGGGGCGGCCGGGGGCGACTCGGTCAGCCAGGTCCGGAAGCGGGCTGCGAGGGCCTCCGGTTCGGCGGACACTTCAACGCCGGCTCGGGCGGCGGCGTCGCGGAATTTTCCGGCCGCCTCCAACTCTGCCTCCCGCTGCCGGTTTTCCCGTTCCATGTCGAGCGCGGCCAAGCGTTCGCGGAGCCGCGCCATCTCGTCCGTCAGGTCGCGGCGGACCTCGGTCGGCAGTTCCACACGGCCGCCCTGGGCCGCCTGTTCCAGCGCTTTGCGGAGGATCTGCAGGGCATCCTCCGCGATGGCGATGCCGCGGACGTTACGGGTCCGCCGGCGCTGGGCGAGTTCGCCGTCCCATCGCGCGATTTCATCGCGCAGGGCGGCCGCCGTCGGTTCGCCGAGCCGGGCACGGATCGCCGCAAGCTCGTTCGACAGTTGCGTCCGCAGCGTTATCATCGCGGGGGAAAACAGAGCAGGCTCCGCCGCGGCGGCCGCCGCGGCGGCCGCCAGCAGGATGACGGGCAGTCGCAGGTTCATCGGCCGGGGGAGGATCGCAGGGGCGGTAGACCGTATTTGTCGCGCGGCTCGCCCGAAGTGACCTTCGGCTGCTGCGGCCCGGCGCCGGGTCGGCCCTCGATCGTCCAGACGACCTCGCCGCCGACGTAGGCCTTGATCACGACTTTGTGGATCGTCACCGGTGCCTGGGCCACGAACAAGGTTTCCCCAAAGGCTTCCTGCAACTGCTGCACGCCGATCGGCACCCAGAAACTGATGTACTTGTCGAGCGCCTCGACGAACCGGACGCCGCGCTCGCGATGAGTGAACACGGCGGGCTCCACCACGCGGCGGCGTTGTCGGCCCGCGGAATCGGTCTGCACGTACTCCTGGCGCAGTACGCTCTCGAACACGAGGAGTTCGACATTGCGGGTTTCGCCGGGCGTGAACCGAACGGTGACGACCTGCTTGCCCGAAACCGGCTCGCCGTCAAGCTTGATGTCGAACTCGCGAACCGGCGCCGCCTGCGCGATCCCCGCAGCCAAGGCCGGCGCGGCCAGCCATGCCATCCGTCGCCTCATCGTGAAGTCTCCGCGCCAGATTCTACGCGATCGGGGGCGGTCTTTCCATCCCCGCGCCGAGGAGGCGCTCCTCCGCCAGCCGGCGCAGGCCGCGGACATCGAGTTTTCCGGTGGCGGTCACCGGGATCTGGTCGACGCGGACGAAGGCCTGGCGATCCGGCTTCCATAGGTTGGGCAGGTCGCTGCGCTGAAGTAGCTCATGGAGCGCCGCGGGGTCGCCCGCCGCGTCCGTGTGCAGAACGACCAACCTCTCGCCGCGGCGGTCGTCGGGGACGGCGGTGACCGCCAACACAGGTTCGGTCGTTCCGAGCGCGCGCAAACACGCCTCCTCCACGGCTGTGTGCGGGACCATTTCCCCGCCGATTTTGCTGAAGCGCGCCAGCCGGTCCACGATGCCGATGAAGCCATCGGCGTCGACGGTGGCGATGTCACCCGTGGAATACCACCCGTCCCGGATGACCTCGGCCGTTAGGTCGGGGCGGCCGAGGTAGCCGATCATGACGTTGGGCCCGCGTACGAGGAGCAGACCGGGGGAGCCGGGGGGAAGCGGTTGCCGGGTCGCGGGGTCCACGACGCGCACGGCCACCCCGGGAATGGGACGGCCGACGCTGCCCGGTTTCCAGCCGATCTCGGCCGAGTCGCCCGCGGCGGCGTGCGGGATGCTCAGCGCGACGACCGGCGAAAGCTCCGTCGTGCCGTAGCCTTCCATCGGCCGAATGCCGAACCTCCGCTCGACCTCGTCGGCGACGGACGCCTTCAGCTTTTCTGCTCCCGTGATGAGCCAACGGAGAGTTCGAAAATCTTCGGGCGCGGCCTTGCGTAGAAAACCGATCAGGAAGGTCGGGGTGGTGAACAAAGCGGTGCAGCGCTCTTCGCGGATGAGCTGGGCGATGCGGGCGGCGTCGAGCGGACTGGGGTGGTAATGCGCGCAGATGCCGGCCAGCACCGGAAACCAGAGGCCGCAGGTGTAGCCGAACGAGTGGAACAGAGGCAGCGAGGCGGCCAGCGCCTCGTCGCGACGGGCGCGGAAGGCCAACATGAGCCCTTCGATATTGGAGAGCAGGTTGTGGTGGCTGAGCATCACCCCCTTCGGCTCACCCGTGGTACCGGAGGAGAAGATGATCGTCGCGGCGTCGTCCGCATGGAAGCCGCGGGCCGGCGCCAGCCAACTGGCGGGCGCCGCCAACGCGGTCACCGCGGCGGCGAGGCGGCGTGCGGGCGTGATCTCCTGGGCAAGGTCTTCCAGATAAAGGACGCCGGGCGGTTCGGCGGGAAGGCGCACACGGTCGAGGAAGGCGCGGGACGTGATCGTGGTGCGGATTCCGGCCTGACGAAGGGCCGAACGGAACGATTCGGCGGAAACGGTGAAGTTCAGGTTGACCGAGGCGCGACGCAGCAGGGCCAGGGCGAGGTTGACGAGCGCGCCTCCGACGGATGGCGGAAGCAGCACCGCCACCGCCGGCTGCTCCCGCACGCGCGGCGCCAGCCGACGGGCCAGCGCGATGGTCGCGATCAGTGCGCGCCCGGCGGTGAGTCGGCGCCCCAGCGTATCGGTCATCGCCAGCCGGCCCCAGTTGCGGCGCGCGGCCCGCACCCACGCCTGACCCAGAGGGCGGCGGCGGGGCTTGAGGTCCTCGAAGTAGCCGCAGGACAACTCCTGCACCGCACGGTGGACCTCGGCGGCGGTGGCCGAGGAGGGCATCGGCGGCCCGAAGCTGATCGTCACGGGGTAGGGAATGCGAATGGGCACCCTGGCGTGAAAGCGGGGATGATAATGGCTGAACAGGCTCCCCCAGGTGCCGCCGATGTGGACGGGAATGATCGGGTGTGCGGTGCCGCGGACGACCCGCTCGAAGCCGGGGCGGAAGCCGCCGATCAGACCGGTACGGGTCAAGGCGCCCTCCGCGAAAATGCACACCATGAACCCCTCGTCCAGGGCCTGCCGCGCCGCCTGCAACGACTCGACCAGCCGGCGCGGCGGATCGTCGGATGCGATCGGTATGCATCGCATCAATCGAAACAGCGCGCGCAACGGGTGACGTTCGTAGATGGACCGGTGCATCAGGAAGCGGATCCGCCGCTGCTGGCAGGCGAGGATCTGAAGGGCATCGAGGTAGGAGACATGGTTGGCCACCAGCAACGCCCCCCCCTCCAGCGGCAGATGATCCAGGCCGAGCGCGCGAATCCGGTAGATCGTGCGGGTGATCACCACGGCGGCGAAACGCACGACAAAGTCCGGCAGCACGGCCAGCGCCACTGCCGTCATGAGGATGGTCAGAGAGCCCATCGCCAGAAAGCCCTGCGCGGGCGTGAGCGTGGCGACCCGGTGCAGGAGCAACATTAGGCCCGAGCCGATCAGCACGCCGATCCAGCTCAGAAATCCGTTGGCGGCGATGACTCCACCGAGCCGGTCGCGCGGACAGCGAAACTGAATGAACGCTTCGATCGGCACGATGAACAAGCCCGCCCCGGCGCCGGCGGTGACCGCCAGGGCCAGGGCGGCCGGAGGCCGACCGGTCAGGCCGATGCCGATCGCGGAGGCCGCCAATAACGCCGCGCCGGCCGGCACGACGCCGAACTCGATGTTGCGGCCGGACCAGTGCCCGGCCAGCAGCGCCCCCGCGCCAATGCCGATCGCGGCGCCGGCGAACAGGAAGCCGCTGTCCACTTCGCTCCATCCGAGATGGGCGATGCCGTAGGGGATCATGTTCAACTGGAGGTAGGCGCCGACGAGCGAGAAATACGCCGAGGCGGCGATCGCCAGCAGCAGGTACCGGTCCTGCCGGACCGAGCGGAGCGGTCGGATGACGTCGTTCAGGAAGAACCATGAGGGCTGGTGGTCTGCGGCGGCGGGGGGAACGCGGGCGATGCCGAACGAGGCCGCCGCGCCGAGCCCGGCCACGGCAACGCACGCCCAGGCCGCCGCGACGATGCGGCCATCGAGAGCGCGCACGAGCGCCGGGGCGCCGAACGTACCACAGATGATCGCAAGGTAGGTCATCATTACGATCCGGCCGTTGGCCGGCGACAACTGATCGCGACGGACGAGTTCGGGAATGATGCCGTACTTGGCCGGACCGAAGAGCGCGCTCTGCGCGGCCATAAGGAACAGGGCGGCATACGCCGCCGCCGCGCGACCGCTGGCGAGAGCGGCGACGCCGCCCAGCATCACGAAGACCTCGAGGATCTTGGCGAGGATGATTACGGTTCGCTTGCTCACGCGATCGGCCAGAACTCCGGCCGCCGGCGTGAAGAGCAGAAAGGGCAGCGCGAACAACAAGCCCGCCATCCCCGCCGCGCCCGAGCTGGCCTGGGGGCCGAGCATGCGGATGAGCGAAAAGGTGACCAGCAGTTTGAAGATGTTGTCGTTGAGGGCACCGAGGAATTGCGTCAGGTTGAGCCACCGGAAGGACGGCGGTAACCGCGGCGGCGGGGCGGGGCTCACGCCCATGGGCAAGCTCCCCCGGAGCGTCGGCCGGCGAGGCGGGCGGCGTGGAGCCGTGGCGGTCGGGTGGCCATGATGGCGCCCCCGAGAACCTAACGGCACGTTGGCCGGGACGCAAGCCAGCGCGCTTTTCAGCGCGGGAAGCGTCGGCTACAACACCGGTCGTGAAGTGGATCGTTCGAGAATGTCGGACCCAATCGGCCGAGGAGACGGCCGCCGAAGGGGAGAGGCTCGGCCGGCGGCTGAAGCGGGGCGATGTCGTCGCTCTGTTTGGCAATCTGGGGTCGGGCAAGACCGTGTTTATCCGGGGGATGTGTCGCGCATTAGGGGTGACGTGCGGGGTGCACAGCCCGACGTTTTCGATGGTGCACGAATATGCGGGACACGTGCCGGTGTTCCATGTGGACCTGTACCGCGTGGGTGGGTGGGCCGACGTGGCGTCGCTGGGTCTGGATGAGGCGTGGCGGGTGGGCGCGATCATGGCCGTCGAATGGGCGGAGCGGGCGGGGGATGCCCTGCCGGCTGGCGCGATCCGCGTGGAGCTCCTTCACGGGGATGGCGAAAACGAGCGGCGGATCCGCGTGGTGGAGTTGGAGGCCGGCGAGGCATGAATGTTCTGGCATTGGACCTGTCGACGCCGCGGGCGGGCGTGGCGCTGTGGCGGTCGGGTGGGACAACGGTCGAGCGAATGTGGGAGCCGGCGCCGCGGGACAGCCGGCCGTTGTACACGGCGATCCGGGAATTGCTTGGTGGTGCCGGGCTGATGGCCGACGACGTGGACTTGTTCGTCGCCGGCCGCGGACCGGGAAACTACTCCGGCCTCCGTATTGCGCTCACCGTCGCTGCGATGCTCGCGATGCCGGGCCGCCGGCCGTGGGTGGCGTTGGACAGTGGTGTGGCGGTCGCGGAGGAGGCGTTCCGCCGGTGGCCGGTGGACGATGTGCTCGTCGCCGGCGACGCGCGACGTGGGAGGGTTTGGTGTGGACGCTGTCGGCGCGAGGACGACGGCGCCGCCCGGCTGGATGGCGGATGGCGGCTCGTGCGACCCGGAGAATTGGATTCGCTGGTGCCGGCGGCGGGGATCGGGGTGACCTCCGAGTGGGCGGCGTTGTCTGATCTGGCGCGTCTGTCGAAGGGAAGCGGACGGTGGTGGGAGGACGACATTCCACCCAGGCCGCTGCACCTTGCGCGTCGCGCGGCGGAGCGATGGCTCACGGGTGCGCCGTTTCCGCCCGCAGTGCCGGTGTATCTGCATCCCCCTGTGGCAGGCGTCTGATCGGCGGCATCGCAGGGGGCCCCCTCTCATGCCGGCATGTGGTCCGGCGGCACCTCCGTGAGGAGTGGAAGGTCGCGATCCCTTGCGGAAAGAATGGGGGAGGGGACGGGCCACGAAATGTCGAGGGTGGGATCGTTCCAACGAATTCCGTACTCATCCGATGGCGCGTAGGGGCGCGAGCAAAGGTAGACGACATCCGCTTCGACGTTGCCGATGGCGCAGAATCCGTGGGCGAATCCTTCCGGCACAAACATCTGGGCGTGGTTTTCGGCAGACAAAATGCGAGAAGTCCATTGGCCGAAAGTTGGCGAGCCCCGTCGGAGGTCCACGGCCACATCGAAGATGGCGCCGCGCACGACGGCGATCAATTTGGCCTGGGGATGGCGGAGCTGATAGTGGAGCCCCCGGAGCACGCCGGGGATGGAGCGGGAGAAATTGACTTGGGCGATGGCAAGGTCGAAACCACACGAGCTGAGACGATCCGAGTTGAAGAGCTCACGAAACTCTCCGCGGGCATCTGGATGGACATCGGGAATCCACGCCTCCACGCCAGGCAGGGAAGTCGGTTCGCGGCGGAAAGGCATTTAGACGGTCTCCGTGGCAAGGCGTTCGAGGTATTCGCCGTACTCGTTTCCCTTGAACGAGGCGGCGTGGGCGAGGAGGGCATCCCGGTCGATCCAGCCTTGGCGATACGCGATCTCCTCGATGCACGCGATTTTGAAGCCTTGCCGCTCTTCAATGGTCTGAACGAAATTTGCGGCCTGAAGGAGCGCGGCGGGGTTGCCGGTGTCGAGCCAAGCGAGTCCGCGGCCGAACAAATGGACCTCGAGCCGGCCCTCACGCAGGTACGAGAGGTTGAGATCTGTGATTTCGAGTTCTCCCCGGCTGGAGGGGCGGAGGTGGGCGGCGCGGTCCGGCGCGTCCGGCCCGTAGAAGTAGAGGCCGGGGACGGCATAGCGCGATGGAGGGTGGGGGGGTTTCTCCACGATGTCGCATACGCGGCCACTGGAATCGAACGCGAGGACGCCGTATCGTTCGGGGTCCCTCACGGGATAGCCGAAGATGAGGGCGCCCTGTTGCAGCGCGGCAGCCTTGCGGAGAACGTCGGAAAATCCATGTCCAAAAAAAAGGTTGTCACCCAGAATCAACGCGCTGGCCCCCCCTTGGAGGAAGTCGCGAGCGATGAGGAGCGCTTGGGCGAGCCCCGCCGGCGTGGGTTGCTCGGCGTAGGCCAAGCGAAGGCCCCAGGCGGCGCCGTCGCCTAGCAAGGCTTGGAACCGGGGCAGGTCGGTGGGGGTGGAGATGAGCAGTATATCCCGCAAGCCGGCCAACATGAGCACCGAAAGGGGATAATAGACAAGAGGTTTATCGTAGACCGGGAGGAGTTGCTTGCTCACGGCACGCGTCATCGGGTAGAGCCGGGTGCCGGCTCCACCGGCCAAAACGATCCCTCTCATGGGATGTCGCCCTTTTGCAGCATCGCGGCCGGGAGGTTACCCGTCCATCCCCATCCCGCGCAACTCCCCAACGAACCATAGGGACGGACACCTCGGCCAGGGGACAGACACTCCTGCCGGTACGGCAAAAAAAGGGGAGAGAGACCGGATCCGGGCCGACGAAGAGCCGATACAACGCCGGACGGAGGCAAGATGAGGCTACAAAGGGACTGGAGGGGGACGAATCAAGCCAAATAACGGCGTACCCCCCCCTTCGGGACAAACCCCTCCATCCCGGCCCACCGGCCGGAGCGCCTTCCTCATCCCTCCAGGGCCTACTTCACCC
>CAKZPT010000012.1 GCA_937139365.1 uncultured bacterium
TCCAGTCCCTTTGTAGCCTCATCTTGCCTTCATCCGGTGTTTTATCGGCTCTCCGTCGGCCTGGATCCGGTCTCTCGCCCCCCTCTTTTCGCCCGTACCGGCAGGAGTGTCTGTCCCCTGGCCTGGATGTCTGTCCCTTGGGGAGGGGGTTGCGGGGAGAGCGCGGGCGGGAATAATCCACGTATGCAGACGCCACCCCGACGGGCAATCGTTCTGGCCGCCGGTTACGGTTCCCGTCTCTGGCCCCTCACCGCAGATCTACCCAAGCCGCTGGCGCCCGTGGCCGGCCGCCCGGCCATCGGACGGGTGCTCGAATGGCTCCGCGCCGCCGGCGTCACCGACGTGGTCGTCAACCTCCATCACGGCGCGGACGAGATCTGGAATTGGCTGCGTTCCGCCCCCGTCCCCGATCTGCGACTCAACGCCTCGTTCGAACCCTGCCTTCTCGGCACCGGTGGCGCACTCGCCCGCGCTCTCTGGTTTTTCTCCAACTCGGAACCGTTCTGGATCGTCAACGCCGACATCGCCTTCCGCGTCCTTTCCTTCAAGCCCTCCACCATCCGCGAACGATCGCCGCCGCCTGGGTCGTCCGCGATCTCGGCCCGCGAACCATTGCCGTGCGCCGCGGACTCATCACCGAAGTTCGCCGCGCAGAAGCCGTGCGCCCGCGGAACCGCGACATTCTGCGGTCTTCAGCTCGTCCAATCCGCCCTGCTCCGCTACGCCCTGTCGCCCGAGCGGTTCCACACCCTCGTGGACCTCTACCGCGCCGCCTGCGCCGACGGCTGGATCGTCCGCGCAGTCCACCTTCCCGACGCATGCTGGGCCGACCTAGGAACCGCCGAGCACCTGATGGAAGCGAACATGCAATGGCCGACCATCCACCGAGTATCTCTACAAACCAGCCCGTTGCCCCAGGATCCCTGGCAGCCGCTTAGTTCGCTGCGCCGGCGCGGGGCCCGTGTCCGAGGCGCCGTGTGGGTGCACCGGACGGCCGACGTCCGTCCGCCCTGCTCAATTCGGGACTCGATCTTGCTCGCCGGGGCCACTGTGGCCCCCAAGGCGAGTCTTCATGGGGCCGACGTGGGCCGGGGTGCGGTGGCCCGCGGCAACGTGTGCGGCGTCGTCGTGCGTGCCGAACTGGTCGTTCCCGAGCCGGCCCTTGAACATCTGCACCATGGGTTGGGCGATCGAATTGCCGCGCGGGCGCCGCCCCCGCGCGGTTCGGATCGGACCTTTCTCCGGCTGCGCGGCTCCCGCGGATCCGTCATCTTCATCTGCTGCGGCGGCGGCCGGCCCGAAAACGCGCGATACGCCGCTCATGCCGGTTTTCTGGCGAGCCTCGGTATGCCGGTGCCCCGGGTGCTGTGGTCGGATTCCGACCTCCGCATGCTCGCCGTGACCGACGCGGGCGACACGACGCTGGCAGACGTCATGCGGCGTGGCTCGGGGGTTGCGCGCCATGCTTACCATCGCGTGGCCGAGGTGATCGCGCGGTGGCACGTCGAAGGAGGGCGGGCAGCCCGCCACCAGGGTATCGGATTGGAGGAGCCGTTCGGTCCCGATTTATGGGCCCGGGAGCATCAACTGTTCATCGAACACTTCGCCATCTGCAAGTGCACGGCGCCGCGCGCGCTGTGCGACCGGCTGGCGGACGAGCTGTGCCGCGTGTCGGCTCCGCTCAGCGAGGCCCCCCGGTCCTCCTCCATAGGGATCTTCAGTCCTGCAACATGCTGTGGAAGCGGGGCGGGCCGCTGTTCATCGACTTTCAGGGCATGCGGTTCGGGCCGGCGATGTACGATTTGGCCTCGTTGTTGTGCGACCCTTATGTGAAGGTGCCGCCGAGGCTGCGGACGTCCACGCTTCAGCGATACGTCCGCTGTGTCGGTGTCGACACGACCCGGCCCGACCTTTTTGGCGAGCGGCGGTCCAGCGCCTCGCCCAGGCCATGGGCGCGCCGGCCCGGCTGGGTCGGCTACCGGGTGCCGAAAGGTTCCTGCGACATCTGCCGACGGCCGCGGCTCGGCTGGCCCTGGCCATCGAGCGCTGCGGTGAACGGCTTCCCGCGCTGGCCCGTTTGGCGGCCAGGGCGGCCGCCGGGGACGACCTCAAGTCGCGTACCGCCGGGGATTGATGCCGAGCCTACGGATCCTGTAACCGAGGATGCGCGGGGTGGTCTCGAGCTGCCGGGCGGCCGCGGCGATGTTGCCGCGGGTGGACTTGAGGGCGTCCTCGATGATATCGCGCTCGTAGGCCATCACCATTTGTTTGAAGTTGCCGGCCACCGGCGAACCGGTGGCCTCCGCCGTCTGCAGCGTCGGCGGCAGGTGATGGGGATGGATCACGTCGCCCTCGGCGACGAGCACCGCGCGTTCGATCACGTTCTCGAGTTCGCGCACATTGCCGGGCCAGTGGTAGCTCATCAGCATGTCGATGACTGCGCTGGACAGCCGCCGGACGGACTTGCCCATCGCTTTGGCATAACGCTGGAGGAAATGGTCGGCCAGCAGCGGGATGTCCACTTTTCGCTTGCGCAAGGGGGGCACGTAGATCGGAAATACGTGCAGACGGTAGAACAGGTCCTCGCGGAACCGCCCCTCCCGCACCATGGCGGGGAGGTCGCGGTTGGTGGCGGCGATCAGGCGAACGTTGACCCGCAGGGTCCGCGTACCGCCCACGCGTTCGAACTCGCGTTCCTGGAGCACCCGCAGCAGCTTGATCTGGAGCGCCGGCGTGATTTCGCCGATTTCGTCGAGAAACAGAGTCCCGCCGTTGGCGAGCTCGAATCTCCCGGGCTTTTCCCTGTCCGCGCCGGTAAAGGCGCCCTTCTCGTGCCCGAACAGCTCGCTCTCGATGATGGTCTCCGGCAGGGCCGCGCAATGCACCTTCACGAACGGCCGCGCGGCGCGGTCGCTGTTGTAGTGGATCGCATGGGCCACCAGCTCCTTGCCGGTGCCCGTCTCCCCCTGGATCAGCACCGTCGTCGGCGAGCGGCAGACTTGGGCGATTTGGTCGAAGACCTGCTGCATCTCGTGCGAGTTGCCCAGGATGTTCGAGGGCCGGAACCGCTCGCGCAGTTCGTTGCGCAGTCGGGTGTTTTCCTCCTCCAGCCGATCGCGCTCCTCCTGGGCCTGGCGGCGGAGCTTGACGGCCTGGGCGATCATCGAGGCGACGATCGTCAGCAGGCGCACATCCTCCTCCAACTCCGCCGCCGGCTTGGTCGGCTGGTCCACGCTGAGGGCCCCGACGACCTCCTTGCCGACAAGGATGGGGACGCAGATGAACGACGTGTCCGGCCGCCGGCCGCGCCGGGTACGGTCGAGGAATTCCGCGGACTCGGACGTGCGCGGCACAATGGCCGCCTGGCCGGTCTGGATCACCCGGCCGGTGATGCCCTCGCCGAGACGGTAGCGAACTCGGCTGGTCACGGCGGGGGAGATTCCGTGGGCCGCCTCGATCAGGATGTCGCCCGTCTTTCGGTTCAACAACGTGAGGGTCCCGTACTGCATGTTCATGCGGTGGGCGAGGGTCTCCAGCACCGGGCTGACGACGTCGCGCAGGTCGAGGCTATCGTCGAGGATGCGGCTGATCTGGTAGAGCAGGCCGATCTCCTGCGGCGGAGTTTCGGCCGAGAAGGGGGGGGATGCGGGGCCGTTGCTCATGTTCGTTCCTGGTAGAGGTTGGTGATCGGCATGCGGCGGTCGCGTCCGAAGGCGCGCGGGGTGATCTTGACCCCGGGGGCGCTCTGGCGACGCTTGTACTCGCTGGCGTCCACCAGCCGGATCACGCGCCGCACGACGGCCGGATCGAAGCCGGCGGCCACGATCTTGTCGAACGAGAGATCCTGTTCCACGTACCGCTCCAGTATCGGGTCCAACACCTCGTACGGGGGAAGGGAATCGGAGTCCTTCTGGTTGGGCCGCAGCTCGGCGGTGGGCGGGCGCGCGAGGGTCGTCGGCGGGATCACCGGCGAGGCGGTCCGCGCGTTGCGCCAACGCGCCAGTTCATAGACGAGGGTCTTGGGGACGTCTTTCAGCAGCGTGAAGCCGCCGCACATGTCGCCGTACAAGGTGCAATAGCCGGTCGCGATCTCGCTCTTGTTGCCGGTGGAGAGCACCAGCCAGCCGAACTTGTTCGACAGGGCCATCACGGTCACGCCGCGGATACGCGCCTGCAGGTTCTCCTCGGTGATGTCAGGGGAGCGGTTCGGCCACAGGGGCCTCATGGCCTCGAGGAAGGCTTGGAACAGACCGTCGATGGGAATGTCCAGGAATTCGATGCCGAGGTTACGCGCCACGGCGGCGGCGTCGGCGCGCGTTTCGGCCGACGAGTAGCGGGTCGGCATCGTGACGCCGACCACCCGGGCGGGGCCGAGGGCATCGGCGGCGATGGTCGCGACGAGGGCGGAATCGATGCCTCCGCTCAGCGCCACCAGGCACCTTTGGAAGCCGTTCTTGTCCACGTAATCTCGCAGCCCCAGCGAGAGCGCCCGGTACACTTCCTCCGGCCCCTCCGGCCACGGCTCGACACGCGCCGCCGGCGCCGCCGCGGACTCCTGCGCACCCGGCAGGGCGATCTCCTGGCACTCCGGAAAGACCTCGTCCTCCGCTCGGCGACGCATCGGCACTTCGAGCAGTAGCAGGTCCTCCTCGAAGGCGCGGGCCCGGGCCACCTCCACGCCGTTGGCCGCGATCGCGAAGCTGGCCCCGTCGAAGACCAGCTCGTCCTGCCCGCCGATGAGGTTCACATAGACCACCGGCGCATCCACCGCGGAGGCGACGGCGCGCAGAATCGACAGGCGCTGCCGCATCTTGCCGCGGTGGAACGGCGAGGCCGAGAGGTTCACCAGCAGGTCGAGACGACCGCCGCGCATCGCGTGACATGGCGCGGCCTCCACGTTCCAGGAGTCCTCGCAGATGTGGATCCCTACCGCGAACCCGTCCATCCGCAGCACCGTCGGCCGCGCCCCGGGTGAAAACACGCGCTGCTCGTCGAAGACGCCGTAATTGGGCAGCAGCATCTTGTGCGCGGCCCCCCGTAGAAATCCGCCGTGAAACACGCAGGCGCCGTTGCGCGGCCGCCCTGTCCCCCGCTCGTCCCGTAGCGGTGCGCCGACGACCACCACCGTCTCCGGCGGCAGGCGCGCCGCCAGCCTCGCGAGTTCGACGCCACAGTCCTCGAGAAAGTGCGGCTTTAGAACCAGATCCTCTGGCGGATAGCCCGACAACGCGAGCTCGGGGAACACCACGAGGTGCGCTCCCAGCCGCGCGGCCGACCCCGCCACGCGAAGCACCTTGTCCGCGTTCGGGATCAGCGCCCCGACCGTCGGATTGATCTGCGCCAGCCCGATGATCAGCTTGTCCACGACATAATTGTCGCATGATCGCTTTGTAATGACAATCCTGAATTCTCATTGGGGCTACCTTGGCATCGGCGCGCAAGCCGCGGTGACGGCGGTTAGGCGCGTGCCGGCCGCATGGCGCACCGTGCTGCCACCGGAGGTTTCCAAGGTTTGGAAACCCGCGCCGCCACGGTGTCCAAGGTTTGGACAACTGGACTGGCCGGCCCGTTTTGCCGACGCGTCACGGCGAAGCCAGGACCACTCGCGCCGGATCGTGGACGGCCTCACGGCCGCGAGCCGAACACCTCCCGCACTGCCTCGAGGCACTTCATTCCTTGGGTGGTGTCGGGCTCCAAATAGCTACCCTCCGTCCACTCGTTCCAGCGATTGAGGTTAAGGGTCTTCGGCGCGTCGGGCAGCGCCAGCAGGCGCTGTTTCGTGATCTCCAGCGCCTCCCGGAACCGCTCCGGGGTGTTGTTCACGATGACGTTCGTGAACGGATAGCCGAAGGCGCCATACTCGTCGTCCTGATGCGCGCGCGGCCCGGATGCCCGTCTTTCTTCGGTCGCCGCCTCAACTGCCGTGGACGATTCCGGGCTGGGGCCAGGTGCGGCAAGATTTTTCGGGGTACGTGTTGCACGAAGGCCGCGCCGTCCCGGCGCTGGTGGCCGGGGTCATCGGCGCCAGCCTGACGGTGGCGTTGGCGCTGTTGGTTACCGGGTTCTCGCCGTCGCCGGCGACGACGCTATGGAGCGCGGTCGCGGCGGCGGTCGTGGGTGCCGCCGCCGCCGTCGTGGCCGGCCGTCGGACCGCGGCGCCGGTGTTGTGCATCGATGGCGCGGGTCGCCAGGTGGTGTTGCGCGACGGTCCGATCCCCTTCAGTACCGTCGATCGGTGGGTCGTGCGGTGGACGGAGTCGTCGACCTCCAGCCAGGGTCGCCGGATATCGCGACACACGGCCGCGCTGGCGCTGAGAAGGACGGACGGGACCGAGACGGCGTTGCGCCAGTTCGGGGAGGATCCGGCGGCGCTGCAGGCCGCACGCAAGATCGCCGCGACGTTCGCCGGGTGGACGGGGCGGCCGTGGGCGGACGAAACCGGGGCGGCCGCTCCTCTGGCGTGATCATCGGGGCTCCGACTTACCCGCCCGGGCGGTGGATCAGGCTGAGAAACTCGTTGCGGGTGGCCGCCGAGTTGTGGAAGCTGCCGAGCATCGCCGAGGTGACCATCACCGAGTTTTGCTTTTCGACGCCGCGCATCATCATGCAGAGGTGGCGCGCCTCGATCACGACACCGACGCCCTCGGGCTTGAGGTGGTCCATCACCAGACGAGCGATCTGGTGGGTCAGCCGTTCCTGGATCTGGAGGCGTCGGGCGAAGATCTCCGCGATCCGGGCCAGTTTGCTGACGCCGATGACCTGGCCTCGCGGGATGTAGCCGATGTGGCAGCGGCCGAAGAACGGCAGCAGGTGGTGCTCGCATAGACTGAAGATTTCGATGTCCCGCACGATGACCATGTGGTTGGCCTCGGATTGGAACACCGCGCGGTTGATGACGTCGTCGGGGTCCTCTTGGTAGCCTTTGGTCAGAAACCGGTAGGCGCGAGCGACGCGCTCGGGAGTCCGGCGAAGACCATCCCGGCCGGGGTCCTCGCCGATCTCCTCCAACAGTTGTCGCGTCAGGTCTGCGACGCGGTCTTCGTTCATGGGGTCTCCTGTTTAGAGGTGCGCGGCGGACAGGAGTCTAGGGCGCGAATTGGTCCGGGACAACTCCCTGCCTATTCGGACGGCGATCGGCGGGTCGTCGCAAGCGTTCGCACCAGGTATCGAAGGTCGGCATCGTGCGCCACCCTCGGTTGACCAAGCCCATGAAAA
>CAKZPT010000013.1 GCA_937139365.1 uncultured bacterium
CGCCGCCGCCGTGGCGGCAAGCCCCCTCGCCCCCCTCCCCGCCCCGCCCCCCGGCTCCGATGGTTCGGCGCCGCGCGGCCATCGAGTCGTCCCGTGCCGTCTGGAAAAAAGAGGTGGCCGTTCGGCCGCGGCCGCCAGCGGCCGCCGAGCTGGTCCCCGTGATCAAATCCGCCTTCCGCGCCGAACGCACACCGGAGGCGCTGGTGTGGATCGCAGAGGTCGAGTCCTCGATGGATCCCGGCGCCCGCAGCCCGCGCGGGGCGGTCGGTTTGTTCCAGTTGATGCCGGGAACGGCGCGGTCGCTGGGTCTGTCCCTCACGCCTAAGGACGAACGGACTGATCCAGTCCGTAGCGCGCAGGCCGCCGCGCGCCTTTTGCGTCGTCTCCACGGGCGGTTCGGCTCGTGGCCGCTGACCCTGGCCGCGTACAACGCCGGCGAAGGCCGCGTTGGGGCGCTACTGCGGGAACGCCGAGCGACTGCGTTCGACGAGATCTCGGATGGCCTGCCGATCGAGACTCGAATGTACGTGCCCCGCGTCCTCGAAACCATCCGGGCGCGCGAGGGCATAGACCCGGACCGCCTGCCCGCCCCCGCCTGACGGCTACTTCAGCAAGGCACCGATCAACACGCCGACGCCCGTGAAGATCAGGTAGGCAAACGCCGCCCGCATCGAGATCGACGTCCAGTACAGGTCCAGCGAAATCCGGTGGCCGGCGTTGAGCAGCATCACCAACACCGCCACCGCGATCAGCACCAGCGTCCAGATCATCTTCCGGCTCATGTCGTCATGTCCCCATAAGCGGTCAGGGTATCGGACACTCGCCTCCGCGTAAAGCGCAGGGTGGCACGCCGAGCTCCGGACCGCCGGAGCCGGTCGGGTCCGGGACCGGCCTCTACCTCGAGCCGAGCGGTCCGTCGCCTCCCTCCACAGGATGACGGAACAGATCTCCTGAATCCACCTTTTGGGGTAAGCTGGTGCACGAATGCAACAGCACCCGATCGGCCGCAGACAAGGAGTTATGGATGAGCACGACACGTTGGGCGATGCTGGCGGCCGCGATCCTCGCCGGATCCGCGCCGGCTTTCAAGGTGTACATCTTCGCCGACATGGAGGGTTGCACCGGCATTCAAAGCAGCGAGCAGATTAACGGCCCCCGCGCCGACGAGGGTCGCCGGGCGATGGAGGAGGACATCAACGCCTGCGTCACCGGATGTTTTGCGGCCGGCGCCACGGAGGTCGTGGTGCGGGACGGGGGCACAGCCGCGGCCGCAACGTCGATCCGGCCTGCATCGACCCACGGGCCCGCTTGATCCAGGGAGCCACGCCCGGCGAACGGTTCAAGGAGATCGACGGATCCGAGGCGCTGATCCTGCTCGGTTACCACGCCCGCGCCCTGACGCCCAGCGGCGTGCTGGCGCACACGTATTCGTCGGCCTCGATCCAGCGGATGCGCCTGAACGGCCGCGACGTCGGCGAGATCGGCGTGGACGCCGCCATCGCGGCGGAACGGGGCGTCCCCGTTGTCCTGGTGATCGGCGACGACAAAACCCTCGCCGAGGCGGCAGAATGGGTGCCCGGCGCGCTGGGATGCGAAACCAAATCGCGACCCTCCGGCCCCCCCGGCGAAGGCGGCCGCCCGGCCACACCGGGAGGCTCGCCTTCTGCTATGCTGGTCCCGATGCATCTTCCCCGTGTTGTGGTCCGGCTCAAGGCCGGCCGCGAACATAGCGCGCTCCACCGGCACCCCTGGATCTTCTCCGGCGCGATCGCCGACGTCGTGGGGCCGCCGGCCGAGCCCCTCGCCGTGGCCGACGTGGTTTCCGCCGAGGGAGCGTGGGTGGCCGGCGGCGTCTACCACGCCGGCGCGAACCTCGCGGTGCGGCTCTACTCGTGGGCGGAGTCCGAGCCGGTCGGCCCGGAGCTGCTCGCCCGGCGCATCGAAAAGGCCTGCCGCCGACGCCGGGAGGCCCTGCGAACCGTGCCGATGCCGGACACCGACGCGTTCCGGCTGGTCCACTCCGAGGCCGACGGCGTGTCGGGTCTGATCGTCGACCAGTACGCCGACGCCCTCTCGGTGCGGGTCACCGCGTTAGCCATCGGCGTCTGGATCGATCCGGTTCTCGACGCGCTTCAGGTCGCGACCGGCGTGGCCGTCCGGTCCGTCCGCGCGGATCCCGACGCGGTGGAACGCGAGGGGTTGGACGGCGACGCGATCGCGTCACGCAGCCGCGGTCCGACCGTCGCGCGGTTCCGCGAACACGGGGCGGTCTTCGAGGCGGATCTCGCCTCGGGTCAGAAAACGGGTTTCTTCCTCGACCAGCGGGAGAATCGGCGACGAACGGCGGCGTGGGCCTGCGGTCGAAGGATGTTGAGCGCGTATTGCTACACCGGCGCCTTCGAGGTGCATGCCGCGCGCGCGGGAGCGACGGAGATCGTCGGGCTGGACGTGTCCGAGCCCGCCCTCGCTGCGGCGCGCCGTCACCATCAGATGAATGGCACCTCCGTCGCGAACGACTACCAGAAAGCCGATGTGCCCGCCGCGCTGCGTCGTTTTCGCGACGAGAGGCGGACGTTCGATCTGATCGTGCTCGATCCTCCCCGCTTCGTCTTCACCCGGGCAGGCAGGGAACGG
Organism: uncultured bacterium; assembly: GCA_937139365.1. Lineage (GTDB taxonomy): Bacteria > Verrucomicrobiota > Kiritimatiellia > PWTM01 > PWTM01 > CAACVY01. The sequence continues at coordinate 2,635 of CAKZPT010000013.1, forward strand.
GGCCTGCGGGCCTACAAGGACATCAACCTGCTCGCGATGAAGCTGCTGGCGCCCGGCGGGGTGCTGGCGACCTTTTCCTGCTCGGGCCTGGTCTCGTGGGACGAGTTTTCCGCGATGGCGCGGTGGGCGGCGGTGGATGCGGGGCGCGACGTGCGGGTGATCGAGCGGCTGGGACAGCCCTTCGACCACCCGACGCTGCTGACGTTCCCCGAAAGCGAGTATCTGAAGGGGCTGCTGTGTCAGGTGGACTGACAGGACGCGGGCGGAAGAAATGCGCCGCCCCTCCGATGGCCGGTTCGCCGGTGCGGCCCAGTTCCGGCGCTCGCCGTCCGCCGGAAAAGCTCGACCCGGCGCAACCTATGGGAGCGCTCGTCGAGCGGATCTGGGAGGAGATCTGCCGTGCGTCGCCGGGCGCGGCGGGAGCCGACCCGGAGGCGCGTCTTCGCGCGGAGCTGGGGCGCCGGTGGGCGGAGATCGTCGGACCGCGCCTGGCCGCACGGCTCTCGCCGGGGCCGACCGTCGAGGGTCGGCGCCTGCGGGTGTGGGCAGACCATTCGGTTGCGCTGTACGAGGCCCGTGCGACGCTGCGGAACCTGGTCGAGCGCGTCCGGGCGGCGATCCCGGAGTCCCCCTGGACCGAGGTCGAGTTCCGCCTGTCGCAGGAGCGAAAGCAAGGGCGGCCGCCCCCTCGCCGGGCCTAATAGTGATGGCCGTGGACGCGGGAGGTCCGAAAGCCGTAGAGGGCGATCACCGCAAAGCAAATCAGCGGGAGCGCGAACGAAACGCGCACGCTCGACATCGTCATGGCGCCGTAATGGAACGCGGGTTGGTCCATGATCCACCCCTGCAGCGGCGGCATGATCGCCCCGCCGCCGATGGCCATGATCAGGCCGGCGGCGCCCAGCTTGGCGTCGTCGCCAAGGCCTTTCAGCGCGATGCCGTAGATGGTCGGGAACATCAGCGACATGCAGGCCGAGACACCCACTAGGCAGTAGAGGCCGGCCATCCCGCGCAGGAACACCGTGCCGAGGATCAGGGCGAACCCGCCCGAGGCCAGCGACAACAGCAGGCCCCCGGGGCTGAAGAACTTCAGCAAGTACGTGCAGACGAACCGGAACGAGACGAAGGTCATCATCGCGATCATGTTAAACCACTGCGCGCGCTCCTTCGTCATGCCCAGCTCGTGCTCGCCGTATTGGATGATGAACGTCCAGCACATGATCTGCACGCCGACGTAAAACGCCTGCGCGATCACGCCCTCGATGTACCGACCGTTGCGCACCAGCCGCCGCAGTGTGCCGATCAGATCCAGCTGTTTGTGTTCCTCGCCCGCCGTGCGGGGCAGGCGAGAGAGCGCAAAGGCAACCAGCACCAGCAACACCACCAATCCCAGGGCCGCGTACGGCCCGACGATCACGTCGAGATCGTGTTTGGCCAGCGCCTCGAAGGCAGCGGGGTCGGCGGCCCGCAGTTGCATCCGCTCAGCCTCGCTGCGGGGATCGAGGTGGCGGAGGATCGTATTCTTCGCCACCAGCATGCCGGTCAGCGAGCCGAGCGGGTTGAACGCCTGCGCGAAGTTGAGGCGCCGCGTGGCGTTTTCCTCGGCGCCCATCGCCAACACGTAGGGGTTGGCGCTCGTCTCCAGGAACGATAGCCCGCAGGTCATGATGAAGTACGCCAGCAGGAACGCCCAGAACGCCATCATCCAGCCGGCGGGGATGAACAGGAAACAACCGGCCGAGTACAGCGCCAGTCCCATCAGGATGCCCGTCTTGTAGGTGAACCGTTTGATGAAGAGTGCGGCCGGGACCGCCATCACGCAGTAGCCGCCGTAAAAGGCGAACTGCACCAACGAACTCTGAAAATTGCTGATGAGAAGGATGTTCTTGAAGGCCGCCACCATCGGGTTGGTGATGTCGTTGGCGAACCCCCACAGCGCGAAGAGCGTCGTCACGAGGGCGAAGGGCAGGAGAATTTCCCGGGCCACCACCGGCGGGCGTGGGGTCGTCTCGGTCATGGTCGCTCGTCCTCCCGGCGGCGTCGGCTGCCGCCATTGACACGGCATAATGGCGAGACCCCTCCGTACCGGTCAAGCAACACCTCCTACGGCCAGCGGTGCGCGCGACCCTAACAAAAGGGCCATCGTGCGCCAAGTGGAGCCCGAGGATGAATGACCGTCACGGTACATCCCGTGACGCGATGGGCGTGCGCCGCCTGGATGGTAGCCGCCGTGGCGGCCAACCGCACCGGATCGGCCAGATCCATCTGCGCGCCCGCGCCCCGGCCACCGCCGACCCAAAACACCCACGACGGCAAATGGACATCCTTCCGCCTGGAGCTGCTCCCTCCGATCCGGGAGGGCATCGCCGTGGCGCGCGGCCAACGGTTTCTTCCGCGCGTCGGCGATCCTAACCGGCTACGGCCCGCCGGGATGAACGTTGGCTGGGAGGCGCCCGGCTCGTACGACGTCAAGATCGAACTTCAGGGGCTGAGCCTGACCGCCGTTCCGTACTGACGTCCAACCCTTGGACAGACTGCCGCACGCCGTTTCCAACCCTTGGACGGCGCCGCGGCCGGCGCCCCGGCGGCTGCCACGACGGGCTTTTCAAGCGGCCGCGCCGCGGGTAAAAGAAGCCGGCGGCGGCACGCCCGATGCGGCCGCCCGCCCGGAGGCCTGAGCATGGAGCGGCGTGCATGGCGCACGGCGGTGCTGGCGGTGCTGTGCTTCTCCGCATGGCAGGCGATCGCGCGCGACCTGTCGCCGCTGTCGCTGGCGGGATCGGCGGCGATGGCCGCCGCGGCGGCGCTCCTCTCCGCGCGCGTCTTCGAGGCCGTCAATCCCGCCGAGGCCGCCCGGCCCTTCGTCCGGCTCGACCTGCTCGCCTGGTTCGGCGTGGAAATGGCCGCGCATAGCTACCTGGCGGCCGCCGAGCTGGCCGGCCGCATCCTGACGGGCCGGTACCATCCCGGCACCGTCCGCATCCGAACGCGTCTCCGCTCCCGGCTGGGGCGGGTGGTACTGGCCAACGCGATCACCCTCGTGCCGGGGACGTTGTCGGTGTGGCTGCGTGACCGCCACATCTACGTCCACTGGTTCACTGTGAAGACGCGCCACTCGGTCCGGGCCGGCCGACTGATCAAGGACCGCCTCGAACGGGTGCTGGCGAAGGTGTTCGGATGAACTGGCTCGTCGCGGCGCTGCTGGGCCTGACCGGCATCAGCCTGATCCGGCTCCTGGTCGGGCCGACGTTGTTCGACCGGCTGGTCGGCCTCAACCTCGCCTCGGGGCAGATCGTGTTGCTGCTCTGCACCGAGGCCGTGCGGACGGGACGGGGCTACTACCTCGACGTGGCGATGATCTATGCGCTGCTGTCCTTTGTCGAGATCCTGGTCTTCGTGCGGTGGCGACCCGGAGGGGCGGCGCAGTGAGTACGGCGCTATTGATCCTCGGCGTGGCGCTGATCTTTTTCGGGGCGCTCGGCGTGGCCATCTTACCGGATCTGTTCCTGCGCCTGCATGCGGCGACCAAATGCGGCGTCACCGGCTCGGCGACGGTGCTGATCGGACTGGCGCTGCGGTCGGGGTCGGCGGACATGGCCGCCCGCCTGGCACTGATCACGGTCTTTCTTGTGGCCACCGCGCCGCTGGTGCCCCACATCCTCGGCGTGGAGCGGCTGCTGGAGCAGGAGGACGGTAAAGGGCGATGAGCGAGCGGATCCTCATGGGCTTTATGCTGGCGATGGCCGCCGTCGTCGTGTGGGGGCGCACGCTGACGGTCTCCCTGCTGGGCCTGAGCATGTTCAGCATGTTCCTGACCGCCATGTACCAGTTGCGGCATGCGCCGGACGTCGCCATGACGGAGGCGGCGCTGGGGGTCGGCCTGACCACGCTGGTGTTCCTGATCGCGATCCGCCGGACGGGAGAGGGCGGCGATGATTGACCTGGCGGGATATTTGCGTCCCGACCGCATGTTGCGGATCGGACCGGCCGACCGCGGAGCGCTCCTGCGCCGCCTGCTGGCTCACGCCTCGCCGGCGGGGCCGGCGGCCGATCCAGAGCAGTTCTCCTCGGTCGACCTGGGACATGGCTTCATGCTCTGCCACACGCGTACCTCCGCGGGCGGGGACTTCCGGGTGGTTGTCGGGATGCTCGAGGAACCGTTCCGGTGGGGGCGCGGCGAGCCGGTGCACACCGTCTTTTGCGTTTTGGTGCCGATCGACCGGTCCCGCGACTATCTCACCCTGCTGGCCCGCCTGAGCCGGTTTCTGTCCGACGCGGAGACGGAGGCGGCGTTTCGCGCGCGGGACGCCTGTCGCGTGGCGGAGCTGGCGGCGGCGTTTCGGACCGGGGGAGCGGAGGCGCCATGATGATGGTCGTCATCCTGCGCGACGAATCCCGCGTCGAGACCGTCGTTCGCGCGCTGGTCGAGCTGGGCATGTTCGACAGCACGGTGCTCGACGGCGAGTCGGTCGAAACGCTCGCGGTACGGACGGTGCCGTTGTTCGAGGCGATCGGCGGATGGTTCGGCGAGAGCCGCGCGTACAACCGGGCGCTGATCGTCGCGCTGGACGATCGGCGCGAGGCCGACGCCGTCGTGGACCTCTGCCGCCGGGACGGCCTTGACCTCGCCGACCCGGCGACCGCGTGCGTGCTGCTGCTGCCTGCCGAGCGGTACCGGCCCCAGGAGGCCGAAGGAGGCCGCGATGCGGCTGTCTGAGTCGCCGATCCTCGACCTCACCCTGCGGGCGCTGTTCCCGTTTGTGGTGATCTTCAGCTTTCAGCTCTTCTCGTACGGCGCGAACTCGCCCGGCGGCGGGTTTCAGGCCGGCGTCGTCTTCGGCACGATCGTTATCGCGCTCGATCTGCTGTGGGAGCGTCCAGTCTATCCGACCTCCTTCTACGAGCGGATCGAGCTGCTCGGCCTGGCCATCCTCTGGGTTGCGTTCCTGGTGGGCTGGGCGTGGGAGGGGCACCCGTTCGCCGCCTTCTACGCATGGCGCGCGCCGGGGCTGCTGTTCTCCAATGCGTTCCTCTGGCTGCTGAACCTGGCGATCTTTCTCGAGGTGGCCGGGTCGATCGTGCTGATCGTCCGTCGGCTGCTGGGGGAGGAGGAATGAGGCGCGTCGCCCTTCGCCTTGCCGCGGCCTCCGCCGTCGCCGTGGGGGTGTGGGGCGCCGCACGCGCGCCGATCCCCACCTCGCGGCCCACCCCCACGACGGAAGTCGCTCGCGAGCTGGCCGTCACATTGAATGTGCGCAACCTCGTGGCCGCCATCTATCTCGGGCCCCGCATGCTCGACACCTTCCTCGAGGTGACCGTCATCGTCCTGGCCGCCGTGGGCATGAGGCACCTCGCCGGCGGAAAGGGGGGACCTCCGTGACCCTCCTCATCGTCGCCCTCGCGGTCTGGGGGCTGGTCGCGTCGGATCACCTGATCCGCAAAGTGATGTGCCTGGCGATGCTCGAAAGCATGGTCATTCTCGAGTTTTTGCGGCTGGGCATGGTGGAGGACGGGAGCGCGCCCATCCTCGGCGGTGGCCCGTCCAGCCCGATGGTGGACCCGCTCCCGCAGGCCCTCATGCTGACCGCAATTGTGATCGGGGTGTGTTTCAACGCGCTGGCGGCGGCGCTCATCGTGCGGCTGCGCGCCTCGGGACGGTCGCTGCGGGCCTCGGAACTGCATGACGACTGAGGCGGCGGCGGTTTTGGCGTTTCCGCTCGTTCCGCTGCTGGCCGCGGCGGCGGCGTTGTCGGCGCAGGTGCTGGCTCGTCGCGACTGGACGAAGTGGGCGGTCCGGTGGGCGGCGGTGGCACAACTGGGGTTGGCCGTCGCGATGGCGGCCGCCGTCGCCGGCGGAGCGCCGCCGTTGCGGTTCGCCGTCAGCGCGATGCCGCTTTCGATCGAGTTGGCGTTCGGCGCCGACCGGCTCGGACTGTGCGCCGCCTACGCCGCGCCGCTGGCGCTGTGCATCGGGCGGGTGGACCAGCTGGCGAAGCCGGCCCTCCGGCTGCTTCTCCTGTTTTACATGGGCGGGTGCGCCGGCGCCGTGGTCGCGGGGGATGTCTTCAACTTCTTCGTGTTTTACGAAGTCATGACCATGGCCGCCTATGTGCTCGTCGCCGCCCGCGAACGGTATTACGCGGCGACGAAGTACATGCTCTTCGGCGCCGCCGGCTCGATCTGCCTGCTGGCGGGTATCGTCCTGGTCCACGGGAGCGGGGCCGGCCTGTCGCTGCCCTACGGCGACGCTTGGACCGCCGCCCCGTCGGTCCACCGCCGGTGGACCCTCCATTTGATGGCGGCCGCGTTCTTGATCAAGAGCGCGTTCTTCCCCTGCTTCACGTGGCTGGTGAGCTGCCACGTCGCGACGGTGCCGGTGGTGTCGGCGTTTCTGGCCTCCTTCACCGCGGCGGTCGGCGTCTGGGGTCTGGAGATGTTGGTGGTCGCCCCCGCGATCCGCACAGGCGAGCCGGGGCCCCTGGGTTGGCTAACGGCCGTCTCGGCGATGACGATGATCGCGCCGGCGGTCGTGGTGTTGTTGGAGAAGAACTTCAAACGGTGCGTCGCGGGCAGCACGGTGGTGACGATAGGGCTGGGCGGTCTGTTGCTCGCGCGGGGCCGCGCCGGCGCGGCGATGACCCTCGTCGCCGCCCACGGCGTCGTCAAGGCGCTGCTGTTTCATCTGACCGCGGACGCCGGAGCCGACGGACTGATTCTCCGGGCCCGGCGGTCGACGCTGGCGGCGCTGGCCGCCTGTGCGTGGATGGCGTCCGGCGTCGCCCCCGCGGCCACGTTTTTTCTCAAGGCGCCGCTGCGCGAGGCGGGCGACGCATGGGCGGCACTGTCGACGACGGCCGCGCTGGCCGTGGCGGCGGGCTTCTGGAAATTTCGCTGGCGCGTCGATCCCGAGGCGCCGGGCACGGCGTTGCCGTGGGCCTGCGCCCTGGCATTGCCGGCAGTGGTCGCACTCCCCGCACGGACGGCGGCGGCCGGGGCGCTGCCCGCTGCTTTGGTCGAAGCGATCGCGCTGAGCGTGACGGCGCTCGCCGCCGCACGGTTGCGGCAGTGGCTGGAACCTCGCGATCCCGTTGGCCGCGTGCACCGGGCCCTGAACCTCAATGTCGAACTGCTGCTGGCGGTCCTGCTGTGGCTTGGCGGAATGATCTGGATCGTGGGCCTGCGCTGAGTTCATACCTGTTCCTGCCGCGCGGCCAGATCTTTGCTTCTCTCAACGGCTTTTGCGCGGCAGAGGAAACGACTCCCAAAGACCCTCTTGGCCGCCTTGTTTGCCGTTGTCTACAGCCGTTCTCAGCAACATATTGACGGTGTGGTATCGACCACAGGATTGTGGACCATCAATGGCGAAAGGCGGACAGAAAGGCGCACTCCGGATCGAGGGCAAAATCGCACCGACGCAAGCGCTGAACTGAGGTATGGGTTTCCTTCGCGCGTTCTGGCCTTCCTCGTTCTTGTCGCCGGTTCGCGTTTGGGAGCGGAGACGGATTTGCGCCCCCGGCATGGCCTCAAGACCGTGATCGCTCAGGCGCGACCTGTTCGTGAACCGGCCGGCCCGGGTGAACGTTTCACCAACCGGATGGATCACCGCCGCGATCCGGACGTGCGGGGTGGGTTCGACCGCATTTTTGTGCCGGATGGTCATGCCAGAGGCGTCCCGGGAAGCTCTCCGCGGTGGCCGCCGCTTCGGCCCCTTCTCACAAACCGCCTAGGCCGCATGATTTCGGCGAGCTTTACGTGGAGAAGAGCCTTCGAAGGCCGTGCGGGCCGAAACGCATACGGTCGGGCCGGCCGGAGTGACTTGAACGCCTCGCTGTCCCCTATTGCAGGGGCAGGATGGTGAGGCCGGGCTCGCCGATGATCGCGTTGACCCTCGCCTTGTCCAGCACCTCTTTGAGCTCGTCGGCGGTCAATTCGGTGCGGATCATCGGAACTTCGATCTGCAGGTCGCGGTCGATTCGGATGCGTTTGCGAATATCGCGATACCCCGCCCGTCCCACCACCAGCGTGTGGTCGCCGTGGTACACCCTCAGGTTCTCCAGCGGTGTTGTGCCGACCAGCACCCCGTCGATCTCGACCAGCGCCGGATCGGCCGACGTGCGAACGTTCAGCCGCGCGATCGGTCGGGAACGGACCACTTCGGCGCGGCGGGCCAGGACAGACCGTAGTTGCGGCAGCACGGCCGCGATCGCCTCGTCCAACATCGCGGCCAGCTCCGCCTCGCCCAAAACGGTCTGAAGATTCTCCGTCTGCCGCACCTGCTTTTGCGCCGCGCCGGTCGCCGCGGCGACGATGGATCCGTCCACGGCATCCAACGCTTCGATACCCACCCGAAGGGTGAGCGTCGAAAAGTCTACGTTGTACCCCCCTTGGCGAACCGCGGTCTTCCCGACCGACAGCGCCTGAATGGCGCCGCGCAGTACCAGGTCGGCGTTGACGATCTGAGCCACACGGAGAAAGGAAACCTGCGGGCCGTCGGCCGTTGTCTCGCGGGCTATTTGCGAGAGAAACTCGCGCCGATCGACCAGCGCAAATTCTGGTTGATTCGCAAGGGCGCGTGCCAGCGCGGGTACGCACTTCTGGGTGAGTGCCTTCATCTCCACGGCGCCGCCCAGCTCGGCGTCGGCCTTCTGCCCCGTCTGATCTTCGAAATCGAGGACGACCACCCGAAGGGGGTCGGCGGCCAGCGCCGCGCCAGCCACGAGCGCAAGGACAACGGAAGGTGTGTTCATGGTCCACCCTCAACGTGCGCCCGACGGCGGCCCCATGTCAAGCCGCAATCGGGAGGCGGGATCAGGGGCGGCATCCGATCGCCGGCGCAACAGACGTCGGACGCCTGAGGCCCGCTCGAGTTCCTCTTTCATGCGGGCCTCTCCGACCGCCGCAACAACGGCAGCGGATGCGAGGGACACAGCACCGGTGTCGGGCGCTGGGAGAGGGGGCGGGAGGAGGTATGCGGGTGGGGGGCGATGGTGGAACTAGTGAGGGAGGTCAGTGGGGACGGTGGAGGGGTTGGTGTTGGCGGAGGAGGTGAAGGAGTGGGGAGGGCACTGGGTGAACGGGCGGGTGATGAGGTTGGAGGGGAGAGGATGCTGGAGCGGTGTAGGGTGAGGGGGCCGCCGGTGA